>NZ_JAAMXB010000007.1:0-60760 GCF_011068225.1 Campylobacter sp. CFSAN093229
TTATTAATTTACAAATCTTTTGTCGGCGGAAAAATAAAATTTCCATTTGGAAAAATAAAACTTCCATAAAAGTGGAAATTTTATTTTTCTACAAACCTTAAACTTAAAATATAACTTTATTAAAATAAAACTAACAAAAAATTCGTTTATGATGTTCATTTTCTTTAACAATAGTTTTCATATCCAAATAATGCTTTACTATATATTTTGGAATGTTAAAGTCGTAATCAGAGTGTGGCTTTAAATCAAAACGATTAAAAGTTTGTAATTTTTATAATATTCCCTACTGTTAAAAAAACTATGTTCTACTATATTAAAAATTGATGTATCTTCATAAAAATTTGGCGGATAATATATATCTATACTTTCATCATCTTTTAAAAAAGTAAGTATTATATAAAGCTTCATTCAACTCATCACCCCTATGCATTGTTTGCATAGGAAAATAGCTTCCTTCTGGTATTTCATTAAAAAGAAGTCGATATAGTAGCGATAAGCTTTTAAACTTAATTTGCTTTTTATTTGAACGGGGTCCGAAAATTCGTGCAAATATCTCTTCCTAGATCGTATATCTTTTTTAAAATATTCAGGAAGTTCACTTTGTCATTTTAAATATTTGAATATTTACTCATAAACCTCTTTTAACAATCCAATATCATCACAATCTTTAACTGTATATGCCAATTTTTTTCATACTTGTTAAGCTTTAAAAAATCATTCCAAGTTACTGGAAAACATTTGTATAAAAATTCTTTTCTAACAATCTCTTCATAATTAATTTGGCTAGTTTGAATTAATCCAGCTGTACAAGTTAATTCAACCTCAACATCTTTATTCTCTGGAGTTTTTATGGTAAAAATTTCGCGTGAGGTTATTTGAAATTTATTAAGTTCCAAGTCCTTATTTTGCTCTTTTTCTTTTTTAAAATTTTCATCAATTTTCTGCATTTTTTACCTATGCTCTTCGTTGATTTTTTGCATTTCCTGCTTATATTCATTCCAAATTTCTTTTAGCGGCTTATTTGGTGTTCCTTTTTTTTTCTATATAAATAATTACATAAAAGATTATTAATATTAGCAACACAATATTCACTTTAATTCCTTTAAATTATATAATAAAACGCAAAACTTTGCCTTGTATAATCAGCTCAACTTGCGAGTCTTTTAAGTCCAAACTATAGCTTTTATAATCCTTATTTACACTAATAATATCTAAAACTTTACTTATTGGATCTAATTGCAAAAGTTTAACCATTAATTGGTTATCAAAATTTAAAATATACAATCCATCTCCTTGATACTTATGCGTTTCTTCAAAAACAACCCAGCTATCAGGTAAAAGCATTGGAACCATAGAATAACCATCAACTTTAATAGCTTTTATATTTTTAGGCGTTGTTTTAAAAAAGGCTTTACTAAGCTCAAGCATTTCACCTGTTTCATATCCTTCGAGCCCAATTAACTCATTGTCACCACTGGTAGAAGCCGAAACATTAAGTTTTGGTATTGAATAAAAATTAGCATCTCGCTGCAAGTTGTTAAAAAATATCAAAGGTAAATTTATGCTTTCTTATAATGATTGTGAGCTTATAAGAAAGCTTTATAAAGATTTTAATTTTAAGGAGTTGAAAGTAAGGTATTCTTTAAATAATAATGTTTTAAAAAGAAAAGAAAGCAAAGAGCTTTTGATTATGAATTTTTAAAAGCTAAGAGAGTAAAAATACTCTCTTTAATATTTAATTTTGTAAAAATATGGTAAAGTACCTTTAAAATTAAAAGTAATTTAAGGATTTATTATAGAAAACAATTACACCAATTCTGATATTATTACTATTGCAAGTTCTTATCTAACTTATGGAAGTTTAATTGTTGCTATTGCTACTTTCTTAACAGCTGTTATTACCATAGGGCTTACTATATATTATAACCGTGATAAACAAAGATTAATAAAAGAAACAACTGATGTATTTTTGAATAAAATTATAGAAGATGAGAAATTACGCAATGATTTTATAAATAAAATTCTAAAAAATAGTGAATTTATGGAAGAATTTGAAAGAATGGTCGATTTACATATAAATGATAAAATATCTATATTGACAGATATTGATCAAGAAAAATCACAAATAGGAGGTTTGGAATGACTTATAAAGAAATAAAAGATAAAACCCCTTATGAAATTTTAGATTTATTGGAAATGAAAGAACCACCATTCAATCCGTTTGAAATTGCTCAAAAATTAGGTATAAATGTAGTTAAAGATCTTGACCTTGATAAAATTGACACTGAAGGTCAAATTAGTGTAGATGAAAAAGGTGAACCTATTATTTGGATAAATCCGCTTAAAAATGAAAATAGACAGCGTTTTACATTAGCACATGAATTAGGGCATTTAGCTAATGATATTTTACCTAGCATAGAAAATCCTATTATTGATAGTTATGAAACCCTTTACAGAAGCAATACATATGGTGGAATAGAAACTAGAGCCAATCAATTTGCGGCAAGACTACTTATGCCTCTTCGACAAATAGAAGATTTTATAGCAGAATGCAGAAAAACAACACCTGATTTAAAGGCAGCAGAAGCAATATTACTTATTGCTTCAAAATTCGAAGTTTCAAAACAAGCTGTTTTTCACAGACTTAAAAATGTAGGTCTGATAAAACAAGATTATATATATCCTTTTTAGAGCAAAGAGGCTAAAAATTCTAAAGCTTCTTTGCTAAAATCTTTATTGCTTTCTTCTAGATACTCTTTATCTAAAATAGCACCGTATTTTAATAAAAGTAAAATCGCTCCAAAATTATTATGAGTTACTGCATAAAACATAGGCTCTTCACCCATGCATTCTTTAGTAACACTCATACCATTTTTAAGATATTCTAAAACAAGTTCATTGTTATAATTGCAAATTGCGTTTATAAATCTTTTGTTAATACCTTGTCTTATGTCTGCTGATACTCTATCCATCTTTATATCCTTTTGTATTGATGAGACAAGATTAGCTTGACTTAGCTTATTGTGTGCTGTTACATCTTAGAAAGTTCTCCAATTACCACACCAATTAGCAAAAAATCTCCATTTTTATAAAATATATCTTTATATAAAGGATTTAAAGAGTGTAAAATCACTCCATCATCTTGTTTTAAAACTTGTTTTATAAAAAGTTCATCTCTAGTGTTAATCACACAAATGCTTTTATTCTTAAAGGTTTTATTTCTATCTATTACACAAATACTTCCATCTTTTATAAGTGGCTCCATGCTTTCTCCATAGCAAGTGATAAACTCACATTCTTTACTACCAAAAAAGTTTAATAGTTTTTCATCCACAATAAGCTCAGAACAATCTATTGAATCATTAATCCCGCCTCCGCCTAAACTCGCATTTGTTTTATAAAGCTTTAAAATTCTATATTTATTCTCACATTCTAATTGATCTTTAGGAGAGACACCATAGAGAAAATAATTAATGCTTATATTCCTCTCATTTAAAAAGTTTAAGATTTGTGGATAAGGAATGGAGTTTCTAAATTTCATGGAATTAAAAGTATCAGGATTGATTCCTAATTCTTTGGCTATATCTTTTTTTTAAATCACGCTTACCTTCACTTGCAAGTATATCTTTTAATTTTTCAATCACTTCTTGCATTTGCATTTTAAATCCTTTGATTTTAATTTCAAATCAAAAAGCAAGGAAAATATTTCATTCTAAAATATTGGGTTTAAGTATTTGCAATAAAAAACAATTATACTCTCGATGTTCAAGAGTTTTAAGAATTTTTTCTTTTTTAATTTTATTTTCATTTAAATCTAGAAAATTTAAATAAGCTTGAAATAAACTATTTTTAAGATCATATTTTTCTTGCATTTGAGCATCCATCGCACTAGAGAAAAAGATAAAAAATTCATGATAAAAATCGTTATTTATTTGAAAAGACTTTACTATGCTTTCAATCTCAAAATGATTGTATTGCCAAATATTGTTAGTGCTAAATGTTTGTCTAATTTTATCCGATGAAAGACCATTTAAAAATGAATCAATATTTATATTTTTATGTTTTTTACTTTGTAATTCTTGATAATAATTTTTATACTCTTCATTTTTCTCTATCATGTCTTTTATTTCTTTATAAAAATCGTTATGAAATGTATCACGCCAAATTGATATATCAAATTCATATTCAACAAATTCTTTAATAATTTTTTTTCAATATCTTTTTTGCAATCTAATTCTTTACCCATAATCCTTCTATAAAGTTCAAAAAAAGCTTGATAGTAAGAAATAGAATAATAAGTTCCATTTTCATATGTATAATTTTTAAATTTTGGAAGTAGGTCTTCTATGCATTTTACAAAATTTATATCATCTAAATTCCCATATAAATATTTCTCATAATAATTTCGAAAGTACATTCTATTATAATTTTTTAAGCTATTTTCAAAATTATTTTTTAAAATACTCAAATTTTCCTGACTTAAAATATAATAATTATTAAAATATTTCTGAAATATTGGAATATCAATTTCTTTATTATGATCATTAATAGGTGTGCAATAATGTTGTTTTGTGTATTTTAACAAATCTTGATAATAAATATTTAACACCATATAAAAGAGCTTATCGCTATAATATTGATTAAAACATTCTTTATTAAAGTAGTTTACATATTCTATAAATTTTAAGAGTAATCTTAAATTATTACTACAGAATTGTTGATAACATTTAAAAATTATATTTTGTACTTCTTTATCACATTTTACTTCATTGGAAATAATATTATGAGCCACTTTGCTATTGTCATTTATAATAAACTCATAATCGATAATTTTTTCTTTGTATGTTTGATACCAGTTTTTACCATTATCTTGTTTAGCTTGTTTTTCTTTATCATTTATAGCTGAATTATTGTCTTGTTCTTCTAATTCACCTTTATGAAAAATCATAACAACATTACATTCTTTTTCTTCTTTAAGTAAATTTACAAGTCCTAAAATTTCTTTCAAAGAAAGATTATCTGATCTTCTTTCTATATTATCGAAACACACAATAATATTATTAAAGTCTTCCTTTTTTAAAAAGGAAAAAATAGCATCAGGGTTAATGTTAATTGTTCCAGCAGATTTTATTTTTGCAATTTTGGTTGTAATTTGTGAAAAAGTATTCATTATTTTATTGTAGTTTCCATGGATTTTAAAAACTATTTCTTCTAATATTTGTTTATAACTTTCTTTGCCAAAAAGATCGATATAAACAACTTTTTTATCTGTATTTATTTTTTTTCAACTTGTTTCCATAGATGAGTTTTACCTATACCCCAAGATCCATTTATAGCTAAACATTTTTTAGATTTTTTATTTAAAAAATTTGTAATATTATCAATCTTATTCATTATACACCCCTATAAAATATTTGTGTAATTATATAAAAATATTTAAGTTTTCTATGTAACTATTCTCTAAACCTTAAAGTCATAGATAGTTACATGTTATTTTTGTATAAAAGATGGTTAAACTATGATTATATAGTGTTTTATAAGGATAGTTACATAACCAAGAAAACATAAGAATATTTTAAGCAAAAAAGTAACTATCCTAGAGAGTAAAAAAACTTTTGGGATATAAAAATTAAAATCAAAGCTCGTATTTATACGCCTTTTAAACAATATTTAATTACTTTTTAGGGATAAAACAGACATTTTGGGATTTTTGGGATATTTGGGATTTTTTACACTTTAAACTAGGAAAGATAAAAAGTCATTTTTGTAAGCTTTAAAATCCTATTATTTGGTATTTTTTGCTAAAATTATTTAGGGATAGTTACATGCTCTTTTTAAAATACCCCTTACATCTTTTCCCTGAATATTGTCATCTAACTCTTGACGCATTTTTCAAATTCTTTATAGTATGTCCAAGAGTTAATTATATTGGGAAATTTTTGCTTTAAATGATTTAGATCATTTTCAAAAATATTAAAAAAAGTGTAAACAAGTGATTTATTTTTTATAAAATAATCTATTACATCTTTTTCTTTCATCATTTTTGATTCTGTTTCATCTATGGTTATTTTAATTTGATATAAAAAATCATACAAATAATGTTTAATTGTTGAAAATAAAAGATTGTTTTGTTCTAATTGTTTAAAATCATTTTTATCAATATATACACCCATATCATTACATAGATCGTTTTTTATAATTTCTTGTATTATGTCTATTTTTTCATGATTGATATGTTTTCTGTCTAAAATTATGGGAATGCTAGAAGTTTTATCAATATTGAAATTTTTATTATTTTTAGGAGTATTAAGATAAAAGGTGTTATTAATATCTTTAGAATTTGCATAGAGTGTGATAGGAAAAAGATAGCGAATATAACCTCTAAATTCTTTAATTTTAAATAAATCTAATTTATCTTTATGGGGGGGGGTAAAATTAAAATTTATAGCAAGTAAATTCATAGTATCGAAGGCCTTTGATTGGCGGATTTCTTCCATATCAAGATAGTATACATTGTCTTTGTTAAAATATTTTAATAAATAAGAGATGATAAAAACTCCTTGTTGTAGTTCGTTTATATCGATTTTAATTTTATGATTTTGATGAGTAAGATAGTCAATATAATAACGCCAATCATAAGTTAGATTAAATTCAGAGGGATAGTTTCTTAAAACTTTACTCCAATCTCTTCCCCAGTTATGCTTTAAAATTCCTATTGGATCGCGAACTCCGCAAATAATTTTAGAGTTAAAATCCAATAAAGATAGATATTTATCAAAATAAGGTAGATTAATTTCTGATATATTAATAGCATATTGAGTAATCGTATTGTCATTTAGACACATGTAATTAAGACAATATCTTTCTTTGGCATCAGGTGGTAAAACCCAGGAGGCAAAACAAGTTACATCGCAACATTGATTAAGGTATCTTAAAAATGCTGCTGCTCCAACGCCATGTGGAGAAATATAGATAAATTTATAGTGTTTAGGTAGGGGTAAATTTAAATCCCAAGCTAATTCTGCACAATGTCGACTAGCATCTATTTCTATAAAATTAGGATTGATTAAAGGTGGATAAGGATGTTTTATTGATAAATATCTATTCTTAAATTCGCTAGAATTGAGCCAAGTGCAAATTGTTTCAATATTTTCCAAAACAAAGGTAAAAAATTTTTCATTATTCGAATTTTTTAAAGCTTGTAAAAGAATTTGAGCTAGGGTTGGAGTTAGGTTATTTTTTATATAGAGTAAAAGATTTTGCATGCTTTTTTCTTTATTTTTTTTCTTTTAGAGCTGTTAAGATGTAGGAAATTTTATTGTCAAGTTCTGTCATATAAGTATTATCAATTATTAAATTAGATTTTGGTTCATCAAAATCAATATCCATTCCCACAACATTTGAAATTTCACCTTTTAAGTTTTTGCTATATAAGTTTTTTTTATCACGTTTTTTTAATTCTTCAAAATCGCATTTTATGTAAATTTCAAAGTAATTTTTTAAAGTTTTTTTATTGTATTCGTAAATTTCATTCCACATGGAAATAGCGCTTACGATAACTAGCATATTTTGAGAACTGAGAAAATGTGCAAATTTAGAACGCTTTATTGACATATCGATACGACTTTGTTTATCATATCCATAATGCTCTAAAAGATCTCTCAGTTCATCGCCATCAAGATAAATAATATTATTGTATTTTTCTTTTAATTTTTTGTATAATGCTTCTGCAATATAACTTTTGCCACTTCCTGCTAGTCCTGTAATCCAAATAACTCCACCATTTTTAAAAAAATCCATAGATAACCTCCTTTTTTGTTTAGTATAAATGTGAAAATTTTTCCTATATTATCAAAAATAAACTTTAATTAAAGCAATAAAAAGTTAAAATTTGATATTAAAATTTTTCAAAGAGTGAAGTTATGGAGTATAAAAGATTTAAAACTAGACAAATCAAAGTAGGAAATGTTTTAATAGGCGGTGATGCACCCATTTCAGTTCAATCTATGCTTTTTACTAAGACAAGAGATATAGAAGGTTCTTTAGAGCAAATCAATCGTCTTTATTTTGCAGGAGCAAATATAGTACGTTTGGCGTGCTTGGATATGGCTGATGCAAGGGCTTTAAAAGAGATTAAAACTAAAAGTCCTTTGCCTTTAATCGTAGATATTCATTTTAATCATAATTTGGCTGTATATTGTGCTGAATTTATCGATGGAGTGCGTATAAATCCTGGCAATATAGGTTCTAAAGAAAATATCAAAGAAGTGGTAAAAGCATGTAAAGAACGGGGTATCCCTATACGTATCGGTGTAAATCACGGCTCCATAGAAAAACAATTTAGCGATAAATTTGGCTATGGTGTCGATGCTATGCTAGAAAGTGCGATGTATAATATCAAGCTTTTAGAGGATTTAGACTTTTTTGATATTAAAATTTCCATGAAGACTTCAGATGCTCAAAAAACTATAGAAGCTTATGAGAGATTAAGACCGCTTTGTGATTATCCTTTTCACTTAGGGGTAACTGAAGCAGGAACTAAATTTCATAGCACTGTAAAAAGTTCTATAGCTTTAGGAAATTTACTTCTTAAAGGTATAGGCGATACTATGCGTGTTTCTATGACGGGTGAGCTTGAAGAAGAAATTCGTGTAGCAAGAGCGATTTTGCAAGATAGTGGAGTGCAAAAAAGCGGAGTAAATATCATCTCATGTCCAACTTGCGGTAGGATTCAAAGTGATTTGTTAAGCGCGATTAAAATCGTAGAAGAAAAAACCAAGCATATAAAAGAACCTTTAAATATCAGTGTCATGGGTTGTGTGGTAAATGCTTTAGGTGAAGCTAAGGGGGCTGATGTGGCTATAGCCTTTGGGAAAAATCAAGGACTTGTCATAAGACATGGTGAAGTTGTAGCTAAATTAAAAGAAAGTGAACTTGTAGATAGATTTTTAGCTGAAGTTGAAGATGAGGTTAAAAGTAGGGCTGTAAAAGAATAAAAGCCAAGAAGCAAGGTTTAACCTTGCTTTTAGAATGGCCATATCGCTTCTATAACTTTGCTACCCCAAGGTTTTCTTGTGCTTCTATCCACTTCACCTTCTGTTTTATAAAGAATTTTAGCATCTGCTATATATTTACTATCTATAGTATTGTCTTGACCGATGTCATAAGGACGAATAACACCGCTTAATTGTATGATTTGTTTCTCTCCGTTGATTAAAAGCTCTCTTGAGCCTTCGATAAAATAATTACCATTTGATAAAATTTTAATTACACGCGTTGAAATTGTAGTATTGAAACTTTCATTTCTGCTTTGTGAGCCTGTTCCTGTGTAGTTGTTTGAACTATTGGTTTGAAAGCCTATATTAGAATAAGCATTGACTTTATTAAGAGCATTAGCTACCACTCCTGAACTTCCTGTTAAAGCACCTCCGCCTAAATTTGAGGTATTAGTTCTACTTGTTGCTTTATTAGCTTGTGTGCTTTGAGTGGTACTTTCTTGTATAACAACTGTAACTAAATCATTTACATTCATAGCTTTTTTATCTGAAAATAAAGGATTATCCCCTTTGCCAAAAAGCGATCCTGGTGCACTTTCTACATTATTACTTTGTTTTGGTGCAAGTTCTTCTACATAAGCAGGTGGTTTCATTGAAATTTGCGGATCAACCGTTGCAGAACAACCAAAAAATGCAAACGGTAACACATAAAATAAAACTTTTTTCATTTTCGTCCTTTAAAATATGAATTTTTATTTTTCTTTGTTAAAATTAGAAAAAGCAAAGAGTGTTCCACATTTATAAATTCAAGGAGAAAATGATGGCAAATCTTTATTTGATGAGATCTAGAAGTGATGAGTTAAATACTATTATTAGTACAAATTTGCTTAAAAATTATAGCAAAATTTACAAAAATATCGCAATTTATTGCCCTGTAATATACATACATCGCGTCCCTGTTTTGCAAGGTTGGTTAGAAGAATTTAATATCAATCAAACTGTAAAAAGCGCTTATGGTTTTACCTTTAGAGAGGCAATGGAGGAATTTAGCAAAGATCCTCATAATTTTTTTAATGTTATTTTAGAAGAATACGAAGAGTTAAAACGCAAATACGATTTTGTGCTTGTAAATAGCTTTTGCGAATTTGGAATACTTGATGGATTTGATCTTAGTATAAAATTGGCTAAAAATCTTAATACCCCTATCGCTGCTATTATTAACGATGAGGATAAACTTATAGCTCAAAAATATTTCGATCATGCCCTAGATGGTCGTAATTATGTTTTGATTAATGAAAATTTTAATTTTGAAGAAGTGCAAAAGCTTGAAGAGTATGATTTTATAACTCCGCATCGTTTTAAATATGAATTGATTAAACAAAGCGTAAAAAATAAAAAAACTGTTGTTTTGCCAGAAAGTAATGATGAGAGAATTTTAAAAGCTGCTGAAATTTTATTAAAAAGTAAAGTTGTTGATCTTATTTTATTGGGTGATGAGGAAAAAATCAAACAAGATGCTGCTAGATTAAGTCTTGATTTAAGTACTATACAAATTATGAATCCGCTCAATTCAGAATATAATCAAGAATTTACTTCCATTCTTTACGAGGCAAGAAAATCTAAAGGAATGAGTTTAGAAGAGGCTAAGATGCTAGTTCAGGATAAAACTTATTTTGGAACTTTGCTTATACATACTGGAAAAGCTGATGCTATGGTTAGTGGAGCATCAACTACTACGGCTGAAACGATTCGCCCTGCATTGCAGCTTATTAAAACCAAAGAAGGTATTAGTTCTGTTTCGGGAATTTTCTTTATGGGGCTTGAAGATCAAGTTTTAGCTTTTGCTGATTGTGCTGTAAACCCAAGTCCAACTGCTGAACAGCTTGCAACTAGTGCTTATGTAAGTGCTATGACTGCTAAATCTTTTGGACTTGAACCAAGAATAGCTTTGCTTTCTTATTCTAGTGGTGATAGCGGTAAGGGAGAAAGCGTAGATCTTGTAAAAGAAGCATTAAAGATTGCTAAAGAAAAATACCCTGAGTTAAATATAGATGGTCCTATGCAGTTTGATTGTGCTTATGATCTAAAGACTGCGGCAAAGAAAATGCCAAATTCTAAGATAGCAGGCCATGCAAATGTATATATTTTTCCCGATCTTAATGCAGCAAATATTTGTTACAAAGCAGTTCAAAGAACCGCTAATGCTTTAGCAATCGGTCCTATTTTACAAGGTCTTAAAAAACCTGTTAATGATTTAAGTCGTGGATGTTTGGTAGATGATATTGTAGATACTGTTATTTTAAGTGCTATACAAGCTCAATAGAAAGGAATAATAAATGAAAATTTTAGTTTTAAATTCAGGTTCTTCATCGATTAAATTTAAATTTTTTGATAATAAAATCGTTAAAGCGAGTGGCTTAGTAGAGAAAATCGGAGAGCAAAATTCAAAAGTTATATTAAAAAATGTTTTAAATAGTGAAAGTTTTGAAAGAGAATTAACGGTAAATAATCACGAAGAAGGACTTAGTATAGTCAATGAGCTTTTTAAAGAATCAGGAATTTTAGCGGATTTAAATGCTCTTGATGGCTGTGGTCATCGTATAGTTCATGGGGGAAGAAATTTAAGTGAGCATTGTTTAGTAGATGACTATGTTCTTAAAGAGATAGATAGGGTTAGTATTTTTGCTCCTTTGCATAATCCTGCTCATTTAGCAGGTATAAAAACAATGATTAAAGCTGCACCTAGTGTTGCAAATGTGGCTATTTTTGATACAGCTTTTCATCGCACTATGCCTGATTTTGCTTATATGTATGCTTTGCCTTATGATTTTTATGATAAGCATAATATTAGAAGATATGGTTTTCATGGGACTTCTCATGCTTATGTTAGTTCTAGAGCGGCAAGTTTTCTTCAAAAAGATAAAAGTGAACTAAATGTTATCTCTGCTCATCTTGGAAATGGCGCAAGTGTATGTGCCATAGAAAAAGGTAAGAGTGTGGATACTTCTATGGGATTTACTCCGCTTGAAGGACTTATTATGGGAACGCGTTGCGGGGATATAGATCCTGCTATTTTACCTTTTATAAGCCATATCAAAAGTTTAACTATAGAAGAAATAGATATACTGATGAATAAAAAAAGCGGAGTATATGGAATTTGTGGTTATAATGATTTTAGAGATATAGAAAGAGAGATAGAACAAGGTAATGATAAAGCACGTTTGGCTCTTGATATGTTTTGCTATCGTCTTATCAAATATATAGGATCCTACTTTGCTGTGTTGCCAAAAACTGATGCTATTATTTTTACAGGTGGTATAGGAGAAAATGATAGTTTGGTTCGACAAAAAGTATGTGAGAGATTAGCTCATCTTGGTATCGAGTTAGATTTTGAACTTAACAAACAAAGGATTTCGGGTGAAAGAATGATAAATCATGCAAATTCTAAAGTTAAAGTGCTTGTTATTCCTACAGATGAAGAATTAGAAATCGCTAGAATCACAGAAGAATTAATAAGCAATTGAAAGAGGATTATATTTAGTAAAAATTAATTTTGTTTAGATAAAATTTTAATTAAAAAATAAAGCGTGGATTATGAAAAAATTTAAAGAATTTAGCCTTCGTTTTTTATTTAAAGTATCAGAACAACCTGTTTTAGTGAAGGATTTATTAGAAGCAAATGCACTTTTTAATGACGGTATGCTTGTAGATCCTTCTAAGCTAAATTTTAATTTCAAAATTCTAAATTCTTATATTTATTTTGGTGTTTTTTGCGCTGTGGTTTTGTTGCCATTGCTTTTAATTACTCATTATTTTTTGACAAAACTTGACTTTCATATAAGCATAGTGAGCGCTGTTATGGTTACTGCTTGTGTATTTATAGGATATGATATTTTTAAAGTTTATACTCGCAAAATAATCTCAAAAAAAATAATACAAAAAGCTTGGGCTTTGCATTTCCCTTATTTTGCTTATGAAAAATACTCTATAATGGCAGGTGAAATTTATAAGGAAGCTTTAAAAGAAGAAATTCCAAAAGCAAATTTAGAGCAGTATGTTTTAGATAAGATTATTCATTCTAAATAATCTAAAATTTGATTTTGGAATCGCATATTTTCAAGTCTTCTTTTTAAGTCTTTATTTTCTTCGTTTAAAACACTTTCTTCTGTTCTTAATGTAGCAATTTCTCTACTAAGATAATAAATTTGATTTCTAATATAAATTTGTGGAGCAAATAAAAATAACGCAAAACTAACAAGCAAAGCCGCAAAAAGAAGATGATTGAAATTTAGGTTTCTATCTTCTTTGGTGGCATTAGAGAAGCCTTCTAGTAAAACATTTTTTGCCTTTTGAGCATCTTCATCATTTTGTTGTTTTTCTTGAGCTTGATTAGATGGTTTTGGAAGTTCTTGTTTATTTTCTTGTGGTGTTATTTTTTTTTGTAAATTTTCCAAACTTTGTTTAATATCGGGTTGTTTTTTAATATCAGGTCGTTTTTCTATAGTTTGGGAATTTTGTATTTTAGGTTCAGTTTTTTGAATTTTTTCTATAGATTTTATAGATTCTTTTTTTTCTTTTTTATCTTGGATAGGATTTTGATCATTTTTTGTTTGAATTTTTGGTTTGGTTTGAATATTTTTTATTTCGTTTGTTTTTTTTCTTCCAAATGAAAAAATTTTTTTAGTTTTTTTATTTTCTTCTTTTTTCCTTTCTTTCATTTTGGAAAAAATTTTTTTAGCAAGAGATTGCTTTTCTTCTAATTTAACATTGATCAGATCTTCTTTTAAATATATATTTGATTTTTTAGTATGTTTTGACTCATACTCTTCATCGAATTCTTCTAAGAATTTATTAGGAGTCTTTTTTTTAAAACGACGTCTTAAAATATCATCGCTAGAAATTTCATCTCTTAAATCATCATCAAGCGGTTTGCCTTGATTTATGGCGCGAGAAAATTTCAGCATTTTTTGGCGTATGTTTTGGCGTTCTTTTATAAAATCATCTTCTAACATTATTTATTGTCCAAATTATTGAAATAAAAAGCCCGCATTTTGGCACAACTAGAGCGAGAATTTTTTAAAAGTTCTTCCTTGCTTGCGCTTATAGCTTTTTTGGTTATTATTTGCCCTAGGCTATGGTTATTTCCACATTCGCAACGCATTATTTTTTCATCACAAATGCAGTTTTTTGACCATTTTTTGAAAAAATTTTTTACTATTCTATCTTCCAAAGAATGAAAACTAATGATTGCTAAAATGCAATTTTTTGGTTTTAAATTTTCTAAATGCCTAAGAAAATCTTTAAGCACTTTAAGTTCTTGATTTACTTCTATTCTAATGGCTTGAAATGTTAAAGTGGCTTTGGAAATTTTTCTATGATTTTGTTTGCCTTTTCCTATGATTTGATAAAGTTCCTTGGCGCTTTTGATTGGATTTTTACTTCTTTCTAGGCAAATTTTTTCAGCAATAAAATGTGCATCGTGCAATTCTCCATAATCTTTAAAAATGGAAGTTAATTGCTCTTTTGTATAAGTATTAATAATCTCATAAGCCGATATTTTGGAGTTTTGATTCATTCTCATATCCAAAAAGTCAGAATTTACACTAAAACCTCTTTCGTTATTATCGAGTTGAAATGAAGAAACTCCAATGTCTGCTAAAATACCTCTTAATTCTTCTTTATGTGAAATTTTTTCTAAAACTTCACTAAAATTACTTTGTATAAAAGTTATCCTATTGTGAAAATCTTTAAGACGTTTTTTAGAAAATTCTAAAGCTTGTTGATCTTGATCACAAGCAATGAATTTAAGATCAGGATGATTTTTAAGCAAAGCTTCACTATGTCCGCCAAATCCTAAAGTGCAGTCTAAAAAATAACCTGTTTTAAGATTTTTAAAAATCTCTTGAACTTCATTAAGCAAAACTGGGATATGAGGAATTTCCAAAATCAATCCTAATAAATTTTTATAAATTATAATTATAACTAAATTTCATTGTAAAAATCATAAAATTTAAAGAACAAATATTTTTTGGTAAAAATTTTATAATTAAACTCCACTTAAACACTTCTACGATACAATATCTAGTTTAAATTTAATCAAGGAATGATATGCTTACTTGGATGCAACATCACAAAAAATATCTTGTTGTTACTATATGGGTTAGTACTATAGCTTTTGTTGGCGCCGGCTTTTTAGGTTGGGGTGCTTATGATTTTAATCTCAATAGAAGTTCGAGTGTTGCAACCGTAGGAAATGAAAAGATAGGTTTTAGCGAATTTGATACTAGATATAGACAAATTTTAAGTTATTATAATCAAATTAGCAATGGTGCTTTAACTCCAGAAAATGCTGAGCAACTAGGCATTAAAAATATAGCTTTAAGCTCTCTTGTTGAAGATAAGCTTTTGTTAAATTTTGCTAAAGATTTGGGTGTTGGCGTAAACGAGAATGAAATTTTACAAAAACTTGCAAATACTAGAGAATTTCAAGATCCTACAGGGGATTTTAACAAAACAATTTATTATGAACTTTTAAATGCCAATAATTTAACTCCAAAAGATTATGAAACACAACTTGCAAATGAAGTAATTACCGATAAACTTAATCAAATTTTTAATATTCCTAGCAAAGATGAAGAATTAAAAATGTTAGCTTCTAGTTATTTCATGCAAGATGCTTTAAGTATTGCAAAAATTGATTATGACAAAAAAAATATTAAGATTAATGAAGAGGATTTAAAAAAGCTTTGGAATGAACATAAAGAAGATTATAAAACTAAAAAAATATATGAAATTTCAACTTATTTTTTGCCAGTTAGCAATGAGAAAATTGACGACAAAGAATTAGAAAAATTTTATAATCAAGATGAAAATAAACTAAAATATAAAGATTTTGCAGGTAAAGTGATGGATTTTCAGTCTGCTAAAAATGAAGTTGCTAAAGATTACGCCTTAATGCAACTAAAGAATGTGGCTAATGCTAAATTTTTAGATTTAAAAAACGGGAAAGATAATTTTCAAAAAGATCAAAATATTAGTGAATCTGATGTTTATTATCCAATTGATCTTTTGAATAAAGCTAAAAATGGAGATGTTTTACGACCGGCACCTTATAATAACGGATATATCATAGTTAAACTAAATAAAGTAGATCCTATAAGAAATAAAACTTTTGAAGAAGCTAGAGAAGAAGTTTTACCTATGTATTTAAGCGAACAAGCTAGAAAAAATTTAGAAGAAAAAGCTAAAAATAGTTTAGTAAATTTTAAAGGCGATGATATAGGCTTTGTAAGTCGAGATAGTTCTCGCGAGAGTGTAAAGCTTAGTGATAAGATATTAAATGATTCTGAATTTGCTTATTTTTTAATGAATGTATTTAATACTGATCAAAATAGTTCTTATGTGATCATTAATGACAATAAAGCAATATTATATAAAATAAATAAACAAAAATTAGATATGAACTCCGATAAATTTGAACAATACAAAACTATGCTTGAACAAAATTTGCGAAATTTAAAAGCAAATGAGCTTAAGCAAGAACTTGTTGATGAACTTAAAAAGATATATCCGATAAAAATTTATTATAAAGGGAATTGATTTTGAATATATTAGGAATTGACTTAGGCTCAACCCAGACTTGTGCCATTATTGCTCAAAAAGATGAAGATGGATTAAAAATTATTGGTTTTTCCAAGTCGAAAACCAACGGGGTTAAAAAAGGTGCCATTACCAATATAGAGCTTGCTTCTAAATCTATTGAAGAAGCTGTTAGAAGTGCTGAGATGATGAGCGGAGTTCATTATGATAAGGTTGTGGTGTCTATATCAGGTGCTTATACTAAAAGCGTTGATAGCATAGGTGTTGTTAATATTCCAAATCATGAAATAGGCATTAAAGAAATTCATCGTGCTGTAAGTACAGCTAAGCATACTGCCAATCTACCAAGTGGTTATGAAATTATCCATGTTTTGCCTTATAATTTTAAGGTTAATGATCTTGAACATGTTGATGATCCTTTGGGAATGAGTGGCAATCGTTTGGAAGTTTCAACCCATATAGTGATTTCACAAGAATCTCATATTAAAAATCTTAAGAAAGCAGTTGAATTAGCTGATTTAAGAGTGGATAATATAGTTCTTTCAGGATATGCTTCAGCTATAGCTTGTTTAGATGATAGCGAAAAGGAATTAGGTGCTGTTTTGATTGATATGGGTGGAGCGATTTGTGATATGGTTGTTCATACTGGAAATTCAATTAGATATAATGATTGTTTGCAAATTGGCTCGATTAATATCACCCAAGATTTATCAATGGCATTGCATACACCTTTAAAAGAAGCAGAAAAAATCAAGCTTAATTATGCAGCTCTTTCACAACAGCCTAATACCCTTATACAAATTCCTTCAATGGGTGATGAAAGAAAGGTTAATGAAGTTTCTTTGGATATTATTTCAAACGTAATTTATGCAAGAGCGGAAGAAACTTTGATGATTTTGGCAAAAATCTTAAGTGATAATCGTTATGCCAATGTTATAGGCGGTGGAGTTGTTTTAACAGGTGGAATGACTAAGTTAGCAGGTATTGATGAGCTAGCTCCTGCAACATTTGATAATCGCTCAGTTAGACTAGCTACTGCAAGAAAAGATTTGATTACTGGTTTTAGTGAAATTTTTAATGATCCTGAAAATACTTGTGCTATAGGACTTTGTTTATATGGAGCGGGGTATTTTACGCCTTATGAACTTGATTCTAATGAAAAATTAAGATATAAAGGGGAAATTGAAAATTTTAATCGTCAAATTAAACAAGATATTGTTTTGCAAAAAGATGCAGAAAGTGAAATAAAATCTGATTTTTTTGATGAAAATTTGCAAGAAAATGATACAATTGCAATACAAGAACAATTAGATTTTAAAGAGCCAAAAGAAAAAAAACCTAGCGTTTTTTCAAATATCTGGCATAAAATTATGAATCAATTTTAACAAGGAGAAATTTTTATGAGTGAATTTTTAGTAGAAGAAATGCAACATAATAAAGGTGCAAAAATTAAGGTTATAGGCTGCGGTGGCGGTGGTGGTAATATGATCAACCATATGGTTAAAATGGGATTAAATGATCTTGATTTAATTGCAGCAAATACTGATGCACAAGCTATTTCAATTTCATTAGCAAAAACTAAAATTCAACTTGGCGAGAAAAAAACTAAAGGTTTAGGCGCTGGTATGCTTCCTGAGGTAGGTGCAGAAAGTGCTAGAGAAAGTTTTGAAGAAATAAAAGCAAGTCTTAGTCAAAGTGATATTGTATTTATTGCTTCAGGTTTTGGTGGAGGTACTGGAACGGGTGCCACTCCAGTTATTGCACAAGCAGCTAAAGAGATTGGAGCTTTAACTGTTTCTGTTGTAACTATGCCTTTTGCATTCGAAGGAAAACAAAGAAAAAAACTTGCTGAAAGCGGTCTCCTTGAGCTTAAAAAAGAAAGTGATTCTATTCTTGTAATTCAAAATGAAAAATTATTGAGCATTATTGATAAAAAAGCAGGCATTAAAGATGCTTTTAGATTGGTTGATGATATTTTAGCTCGTGCTGTAAAAGGTATGGTGTCTATCTTGCTTGATAATGGAGATATTAATGTTGACTTTGCAGATGTAAGAACCATCATGAGTCATCGCGGACTTGCACTTATGGGTGTTGGTAGTGCTAGTGGTGAAAATGCTATAGAAGAGGCTCTTTCAAACGCTATAGAATCTCCTTTGCTTGATGGAATGGATATTAAAGGTGCCAAGGGAGTTATTTTACATTTTAAAACAAGTTCTAATTGCTCTTTGTTTGAAATTTCAGCAGCAGCAAATAGTATACAAGAAATTGTTGATGAAAATGCTAAGATTATTTTTGGTTCTACCACAGATGATAGCATGGAAGATAGAGTTGAAGTGACTATTATTGCGACAGGATTTGAAGATAAAGATACAGTAGCTAAAAAATCTACCGAAGAAGCTCAAGCTTCTAAGAAAAATCCTTATTTAAGTCTTAAAAAGGTAAGCGGTGGTTACGATGAAGAGATAATGGCGCAAATTGAAACACCGACTTTCTTGCGTCGTCAAATGGATTAAAATTGATTTTAAAGCAAGATTGAGTCAAATCTTGCTTTTTATAGTTTAAAATTCTCTCCTAATAATCTTTCAAATATTTATTTTTCTTTGTTTTTAAAAGTTGGAACACTCTTTGCTTTTATAGCTATAAAATCTTAATTTTATAGGTGAAAATATGCAAAATGGATATTATCAAGCAACTGGCGGAATGGTAACTCAGTTTAATAAACTTGATGTGATTACTAATAATCTTGCCAATATTAATACAAGTGGATACAAAAGAGATGATGTGGTTATTGCAGATTTTAAAAGGATTTTTAAAGAAACTCAGGATGAGTTGCCTATAGAAAATCACACAAGAGATGCATCTCGTTTTGTAAATACTACAATAGATGGAATCCCACAAGTTTCTCAAGAATATACGGATTTTAGCCTAGGTTCTTTAAAGGCTACAAACAATCCTTTGGATTTGGCAATGACTAGAGAAGATGCTTTTTATTTGGTTCAAACCAAAGATGGAGAAGTAAGATTAACCAAAGATGGAAATTTTCAACTTGATGATGAGGGTTATTTGGTAAATAAGCAAGGATACAAGGTATTAAGTAGTGATTATTTTAATAATCCTCAGAATGCTGGCATACGCATTCCTAATGGTGCTGTTCAAATTAGCATTGATAAAAACGGAAGCATTGAAGTTGATGGAGCTCAAAATGCAAGATTATTTGTAGCGCAAGTAGATGATATAAGAGCTTTGCAAAAAGATGGGGATAATGTTTATAAAATAGATGATCTAACCCGTATTAGAGATTTGGAAAACTCCAATGCCATTCGCCAAGGTTTTTCTCAGGGATCAAATGTTAATCCAGTTACTGAAATGGTAGGACTGATTGAAGCAAACAGAATGGTAGAAATGTATCAAAAAGTTATGACAGCTCATATGGATGACTTAAATCAAGAAGCTATCAATAAGCTTGCAGCTGTTAAATAATTTAAAATAAAATAAAAAAGGATTAAAAATGATGAGATCACTTCATACTGCTGCTACGGGAATGGTAGCGCAGCAAACGCAAATTGATGTTACTTCAAATAACATCGCCAATGTTAATACAGCAGGTTTTAAGAAAAGTCGCGCAGAATTTGCTGATCTTATGTATCAAGTTATGAAGTATGCAGGAACTTCAACTTCAGCTACTACTCTTTCTCCTTCGGGTATAGAAGTGGGTGTGGGTGTGCGTCCAACAGCGGTAACTAAAGTTTTTACTGAAGGAAATTTAAAATCAACAAGTACCGATGGTCTTGATATGGCTATTGCAGGTAATGGGTTTTTTCAAATACAACTTCCTGATGGCACTATAGGATATACTAGAAATGGGCAATTTACAAAAGATAATGAAGGTAATATTGTAAATTCAGATGGTTATAGACTTTTACCTGAAATGACAATACCTGAAGGCGCAACAGCAATTAATGTTGCTACAGATGGAACCGTTTCTGTAATGCTACCAGGGGAGCAACAAGAAACTCAAATTGGCCAAGTGGAGCTAGTTCAGTTTATAAATCCAGCGGGTCTTCATTCTATGGGTGATAATCTTTATCTCGAAACAGGAGCAAGTGGTGCACCTGTTGCGGGTATAGCAGGACAAGATGGGCTTGGAACAATAAGACATGGATTTATAGAACTTAGTAATGTTCAGCTTGTTGAAGAAATGACAGATCTTATCACAGGACAAAGAGCTTATGAAGCGGGTTCTAAGGCAATTACAACAAGTGATGATATGCTAGGAATTGTAAATCAGCTTAAGCGATAGTTGATATAAAATAAATAATTTTTAATTCTTTTTTGTTTAATGGCGTGTTAAACGCCATTAAATTTTTAGCAAGAGTAGCAAGTTTTAAATTCATAAGCAGTTGGACGAGCTTCTACTGGCCAAACTTGTGTTTCAAATTTTAAATGCTGATAGTCATCGATAAAAATATCGCTCATTACAGGTTTTAAATAAGAATTATGTCGGATTAAAGCTTCTAAACTTCCTCTTAGAGTATGTGGTAATTGCTCTATCCCTTTTTCACGTATTTCATCCAAAGTAAGATCAAATAAATTTTCATCCATAGGACCCACAGGAATGGTTTTATTTTTGATTCCATCAAGACCTGCCATTAAAAGACTAACAAAAGCTAAATAAGGATTAGCAGTGCTATCAGGGAAGCGAATTTCTATACGAGCTGAATTTTTACCTATGCCATAAGGAACGCGACAACTTGCTGATCTGTTTTGACAAGAATAAGTTAAAATACAAGGAGCTTCAAAGCCAGGAACTATTCTTTTGTAAGAGTTGGAACTTGGATTTGTAAAAGCTGCAACACTTCTAGCATTTTTTAAAATTCCACCTATATAATTTATAGCAGTTTGACTAAGTCCACTGTATCCATCTTTATCGTAAAATAAATTTATTCCATCTTTCCATAAGCTCATATGAACATGCATACCATTGCCATTATCTCCGTATAAAGGTTTTGGCATAAAAGTGGCAGTTTTGCCATTTAAATGAGCTACCATTTTTACAACATATTTATAAATTTGAACATTGTCAGCTGCTTCTACAAGCGTGCCAAAATTTACTCCTATTTCAGCTTGTCCTTGTGCAACTTCATGATGATGAACAAAAGTTTTAAGACCTACTTTTTCAAGGGTTTGAACCATTTCAGAACGAATATCTACTAAAGAATCAATTGGCTGAACTGGAAAATATCCACCTTTGTTTCTTGGCCTGTGTCCAGTATTGTAGCTATCGGTAAATTCTCTATCATCATTCCACTCTCCTTCTTCGGTATCAACTTCATACTTAGAACAATGAGTAGTATCAACTATTTTTACACTATCAAAAACAAAGAATTCATTTTCTGGTCCAAAGTAAGCAGTATCAGCTATGCCACTATTTTTAAGGTGTTCCATTGCTTTTTTTGCTATGCTTCTTGGACATTTTTCATACATTTGTCCTTTGTAAATATCATACACATCACAAAATACTATGATAGTAGGATCAGCCGTAAAAGGATCTAAAAAAGCACTTTGAGCATCAGGTTTTAAAATCATATCTGATTTTTCTATAGGTTGCCATCCATGGATTGAGCTTCCATCAAATGGAATGCCAGTTTGAAATGTTTCTTCATTGATTGCATGAAGATTATAGGTAATATGATGCCAAGTTCCTATCATATCTGTAAAACGAAAATCAACAAAAAGCACTTCATTTTGTTTGCAAAATTTGAAAAAATCATCTATATTATTAACAAATTTTCCCATATTTTTACTCCTTTATGTAATTAAATTTATAAAATTATATCATAAAATTTTTAATTAAGATTTAATTAATATATTTTTTTTAATAAATTTAAAAATTTAATTTAAAAAGATTAAAAAATAAAAATTTATATTTTTGTTTTAGATAAAATTGATTATAATTTTGAGCAATTATTGAAAATCTAGATTTAAAAAAGGGAAAAAAATGACTCAAGAAGAGCTTGATGCTTTGATGAATGGTGATGTTGATCTTGATTCAGAGACAGAAGCAGAGGTAAAAACCGAAGAATCGAATACCGAAGAAGATGCTTTGATGTTAGAAGATGTCAAAATAGCTGATTACAAACCTAATCCTAGTGTAGTATGGCCACCACCCCCACCAAATCAGGAGCATAAAGTTGTACATCAGTTAGATGATGTTACAAAAGATAGCGAGCTTAAAGCAACGGAAATGATGGATAAGCTTGAAAGTATTAATAATTTTTTTGCGGATTCTGAAAGTTTACTCAAAGAAATAAATAAAGTAATAGAAAAAAATATTGATATTTTTTCTAAACTTAATGAAAAATTTCCTAATGTGGAAAGTTTCAGTGAAGCTTTAGAATTAAACAATCAAGCTAAAAAAAGTTCTAAGGAGATTGTCGGAAATCTTCAAAGCGGACAAGATGAAGTGATGATGGCAATGGATGCAATGCAGTATCAAGATATACATCGTCAAAAAATCGAACGTGTTATTAATGTAATGCGTGCTTTAAGCCGTTATATGAGTTCTTTATTTGAAGGTAAAATTGATGATAAAAAACGTGTAAGTTCTGCAGTGCATATTGAAGGTGATAGTACTGCTGATGTTGTAAGTAATGATGATATAGAAGCTTTAATTGCAAGTTTAGGGCAAAAATGATCATTCCTGAAATAGTAGCTCCTGCAGGAAATTTCACAAAATTAAAAATTGCTTTAGCTTATGGCGCAGATGCGGTTTATGCGGGTGTGAATAATTTTTCTTTAAGATCACGTACTGCAAGAGAATTTAATTATGAAAGTTTTGAAGAAGCTATCAAATATACTCATGAGCGTGGTAAGAAAATTTATGTTACTTTAAATGGTTTTCATTTGAGTTCTCAAATTGAAGGTTTAAAAAGACATATTTTAAAATTACGTGAGATGAAACCCGATGCTTTTATTGTAGCTTCTGTTGGAGCTATGCGTCTTGTTAAAGAACTTGCACCTGAAATTTCTTTACATGTTTCTACTCAGGCAAATATTTTAAATTATTTAGATGCTCAAGTTTATAAGGATATGGGTGCTAAAAGGGTTGTAATTGCCAGAGAATTAGGGCTTAAAGACGCTAAAGCTTTAAAGGAAAATTGCGATATTGAACTTGAAGCTTTTGTGCATGGTTCTATGTGTTTTGCTTATTCAGGGCGTTGTTTAATAAGCTCTGTGCAAAGTGGAAGAATGAGCAATCGTGGATCTTGTGCAAATGATTGCAGATTTAATTATGAGCTTTATGCTAAAAATCCAGAAAATGGTACTTTATTTCGTTTAGAAGAAGATGAAAATGGTACTCATGTGTTTAATTCTAAGGATTTAAATCTTTGTTCTTATATAGAAAAAATCATGCAAGAAAATTGTATCAGTGCTTTTAAAATAGAAGGGCGTACTAAAAGCGAATATTATGTTGCGCTTACAACAAGGACTTATAAAATGGCCATACAAGATGCTTTAGAGGGTAAATTTGAGTCAAGTAAGTATGAAAAAGAGATTGCTACGCTTAAGAATCGTGGTTTTACAGATGGCTATCTTGTTTCGCGTCCTTTAGAAAAAACCGACACGCAAAATCATAATACAAGCATAGAAGAAGGTTCTCATCAAGTGCATGCTATAAGCGAAGATGGAAGCTTTTTTAAATGTAAAGGGAAAATCGTTTTAAACACGCCTTATGAAATTTTAGCTCCTTTAGGCGATGTGATTCAAACTTGCGATAATGAACTAGGTAAAATTTATCAAAAAGAGGATAGATATTTTATAGAGTTTAAAAAACTCATTGCTAAAAACAATAAAGAATTTAGCGAAATTCATAGTGGCAATGAACATGAAATCCAATTACCAAATAAAATCAGTGCATTAAGTTTTTTAAGAAAGGAAATATAGATGAATTTTGTTTCTATTTTAATGGGAAGCAAGAGTGATTATGAGACTATGAAAGAGGCTGCTAAAACTTTAGAAAGTTTTGGGGTAAAGTATGAACTTATTATCTCATCAGCTCATCGTAGTCCAAAAAGAACAAAAGAGTATATTGCAAATGCTGAAGAAAAAGGTGCGAAAGTTTTTATAGCAGCAGCTGGAATGGCAGCGCATTTAGCTGGAACTGTTGCAGCTTATACAACAAAACCTGTTTTGGGAGTGCCTATGTCAGGAAGCAATCTTGCAAGTATGGATTCTTTGTTTTCTACGGTGCAAATGCCTAGTGGAATTCCTGTAGGAACTTTAGCTATTGGTAAGGCTGGAGCAATCAATGCTGCTTATTTGGCTATGCAAATTTTAGCTATTTATGATGTTGATTTAGCACAAAAGCTTAAAGAAGATCGTCTTGAAAAAGAAAAAAAACTTGTATCTGATTCAAAAGAAGTAGAAGTTTTATTATAAGGGATAAAAATGCAAACCTATCTTGAACTTGAAGAATTTTGTAAGCTTGTGCATTTAAATGAAGATGTGGTTAAGGGTATGATGGCCAATGGGGCTTTAAATTTTAAAGAAGAAGAGGGTAAAATTTACATCGAAGCTCATCAAGGTACTTTTAGTGTAGTGCCTAGTTCTGCAAAATCTCAAACTGCAATGGTAAATTCAATGACTTTAGCAGGAGAAAGTTTTGTTGAAAAAACAATAGGAACTATTTTAAATTTGCATGAAAAAGTTTTAGATGCTAAAGATGAAACACTTGAAGCATTAAAAAATGAGAATAAATTTTTAAAAGATGCCCTTTATTCTATGCAAGAACTTTATGATGAAGATAGAAAAACTATAGAAACTTTAAATAATGAGTTAAAACATGCGCGTGAAGAGATAGAATTTCTCAAGCGTAAATATAAATTAATGTGGAGTAAAACCGCAGAAATTTTTGGAGCTAAGACAGAGCCTGATTTGGAAATGAATAAAAATTTAGAAAAACCTATTGAAAATATGGAACAATAAAGAGAGATACAATGACTTTTTCACAAATGATACTTAATTTACAAAATTATTGGCAAGAGCAAGGTTGTGCGATTATGCAACCTTATGATATGCCAGCAGGTGCAGGAACCTTTCATCCAGCAACTTTTTTAAGAAGTTTAGGAAAAAAACCTTGGGCAGCTGCTTATGTGGCTCCAAGTAGAAGGCCTACTGATGGACGTTATGGTGAAAATCCTAATCGCTTAGGTGCTTATTATCAATTTCAAGTTTTGATTAAACCTAGTCCTGATAATATCCAAGAATTATATCTTAAAAGTCTTGAAAATTTGGGTTTTGATTTAAAAAGTCATGATATTCGTTTTGTTGAAGATAATTGGGAGAGTCCAAGTTTGGGTGCTTGGGGTTTAGGCTGGGAAGTATGGCTTAATGGTATGGAAGTCACTCAATTTACTTATTTTCAGCAAGTTGGCGGTATAGCAGTAGATTTAGTAAGTGCTGAAATTACCTATGGCCTTGAAAGAATAGCCATGTATCTTCAAAATGTTGATAATGTTTATGATATAGTTTGGAGTGAATTTAATGGAGAAAAAATTAAATACGCAGATGTGCATAAGCAAAGTGAATATGAATTTAGTAAATACAATTTTGAAGTAAGTGATGTTAAGATCTTAAATGAGCAGTTTGAAAATTCTTACAAAGAATGTAAAAATATTTTAGAACAAGGACTAGCTTTACCTGCTTATGATTATTGTATGCTTGCTGCACATACTTTTAATCTTTTAGATGCAAGAGGAGTAATTTCTGTAGCACAAAGACAAGATTATATGTTAAAAATTCGTGAGCTTTCAAAAAATTGTGCTGAAATTTATAAGAAAAATTTAAATGAAGCTGAGTGAAATTTATAATTTTTTAGATCAATTAAGTCCCTTTAATATCCAAGAATCATGGGATAATAGTGGAATTTTGCTTGGAGATAGGGATAGTGAAATTTCAACTGTTTATTTAAGCTTAGATATTGATGAAAATATCATTAAAGAAGCGAGTGAAAATTCTTTAATTATCACACACCATCCTTTGATATTTAAAGGTTTAAAAAATTTGTATGATAAGGCTTATCCTAGGGCTTTTATTAAAGAAATGATTTGTAAAAATATTTCTTTAATCAGCATGCATACAAATTACGATTTAAGTCATTTAAATACTTATTTTGCGGAAGAAATTTTAGGTTTTAAAATTTCTTTTAAAGATGAATTTTTGATTTATGTAGAAAATTCTATGTCTTTTGAAGCTTTGTGTGACTGGGTGAAAAAAAAGTTAAATTTACAAATTTTACGTGTAAGTGATTGTGGTAAAAAAGACATTAAGCGTATTGCTATATGTACTGGAAGTGGCGGGGATTTAATTTCTAAAGTAGATGCGGATTGTTTTTTAAGTGGAGATTTTAAATATCATCAAGCTTTAGAGGCGCTTAGTAATCAAATCAGTCTTATTGATTTAGGTCATTTTGAAAGTGAGAGATATTTTTCTCAATGTTTAGCAAAAGACTTGAAAAATTTGCCGCTACAAGTTATAATAACAGTTTCAAAAAATCCATTTCAATATTTTTAAGGAAAATAAATGAATAAATATCTCGAACAATTAGTGCTTTTATCAAAAATAGATCAAGAAATTGATAGTTATGAACCAAAAATAGACAGTATTAATAAGACTTTAAAAGATGCTGAGTTAAAAATAGGAAAAATCAACACAGATTTAGAAAAAATCGATGAAGAAATTAAAGATATAGAAAATCAAAAAGTGCAAAATAATACTCATATTTCCGAGTTTTCAGCAAAAATTAAAGAGCTTTCTAAAAAAAGTGGTGCAGTAAAAACAGAAAAAGAAGCTAATGCTTTAAAAATTGAAGAAGATATTGCAAAAGAGCAATTAGACGCTGCAAATGATGAAATTGTAAGACTAGATAAAATTTTAGAGAATAAAGAAACTTATAAAAAAGAACTTGAAGAAGAAAAAATCAAACAAGAGCAAAATATTAATGAGATTAGAGTAAGCATTAAATCTGAAATGGAAGTTCTTGAAAAAGATAGAATGAGTGTTTATGATAAAAAAACCAAACTTGTGGGCGAGATGAATCAAAAAGTTTTAAGTTTTTATGAGAAAATTCGCAAATGGGCGAAAAATACTGCTGTAGTTCCTGTTAAAAAACAAGCATGCTATGGATGTTTTATGAAAATTTACGATAAGACTTATTTGTCTGTTGTAAAAGATGAAGAGATTGTAACTTGCCCTCATTGTGGAAGAATTCTTTATAAAGAGCAAGAAGAACAAAATTGATCTTTTTTTATTATTTTTTAACTTGGGCGGCATTTTTATTTTGTGCCGTCTTTATTCTTTTGCTTTCTTTTTTAAAATCCAAATACAAAACTAGTTTAAAATCCCGATTTTTTCTTTATGAAAATTTACATCAAGAAAAAGCTGATGTACATTTTCATGCTTGTTCTTATGGGGAGGTAAGAAGTATTAAAACTTTGGTTTTGAAATTTGATTCAAGAATAACTACTATTACTCAAACAGGTTTTGAGTGTGCAAAAGAATTTTGTAAAAAGGTAAATTATCTTGCTTTTGAAAATTTTTTGCCTTTTTGGTTTAAGCCTTGTAAGGTTTTGGTAATTTTTGAAGCAGAATATTGGCTTATGCTTGTTTTTATGGCACGTATTTATAAGGCTAAGATTATTTTGCTTAATGCGAGAATATCTGATAAATCTTATCATTCTTATCAAAGATTTTCTTTTTTTTATAAAAAAATTTTTTCTTATATTGATGAAGTTTTTGCTCAAAGTGAATTAGATAAAGTAAGACTTGAAAGTTTGGGAGCTAAAAATGTTAAAATTTTTAAAAATATTAAGGCAAATTTAGAAATTAAAAATAATAAAATTTATACCAAACCTAAGGAAAAACTTATCATTTTTGCTAGTACTCATAAAGATGAAGAAGAGCTTTTGATTGATCATTTTAAACTAGAAGAAAATGAAAAACTCATTATCGCCCCACGACACCCTGAGCGTTTTAAAGAAGTTGAAAATTTACTTTTAAACAAAGGTTTAGAATTTGAAAAATTTAGTTCTTTAAAAGATGAAAATAAGAAATTTTCTAAAAAAATTTTGCTTTTAGATGTTTTAGGAGAGCTTGTAAATTTTTATGCAATTTCTGATGTTGTTGTGCTTGGAGGTTCTTTCATAGAAGGCATAGGAGGACACAATCCTATAGAAGTGGCATATTTTGACAATGTATTAATCAGTGGGAAATTTATTCATAATCAGAAGGCTTTATTTGAAGAAGTAGAAAATGTATATTTTTGCGAAAATTTAAAAGATTTAAATGATAAAATTCATTATTTAAATTTAAAAGCTAAAATTTCCAAAAAAGAAAATTTAGATCTTATCATACAAACTATACAAAAGGGAATTGATGCAAGAAAAAGCTTATAAACTCTTAGCTTTGCAAGAAAAAATTTCAAATCGTGAAGCTAAAGATTTGATTGATAAGGGTTGTGTTTTTTCACATGGAAAAAAAGTTGTGGTTGCTAGAGCTTTGATGAGCGATAAGGCAAGATTTAATGTGATAAAAGCTAAAAATCCTCAAATTATTTTTGAAGATGATAAGATTATTGCTATTAATAAACCTTATGCTTATGTGAGTGAAGATTTGGAGAGAAAATTTAATGCCAAGCTTTTAAATCGTTTAGACAAAGAAACAAGCGGTGTGATTTTGCTTTGCAAAGATGAAGATTTTAGAAAGCTTTGTATAGAAGAATTTAAAAAACATAGAGTTTATAAAAGTTATATTGCGGTTTTAGATGGGGTTTTGGCTGAAGAGGTTGAAGTGAATGAGCCTATTTTTACCATAAAAGCAAAAGGCGGGGCGTTAAGTAAAGTTTCAAAAGATGGTTTAAGTGCCTTAAGCATCATTACTCCTATTATGATGCAGTCAAAAAAAACCTTAGCAAAAATAGTCATTCAAACAGGTAGAACTCATCAAATCAGAGTGCATGCTAAATTTATAAAACATGGCGTTGTAGGTGATGAAAAATATGCTAAAATTTCAAGCGATAGAATGTATTTACATAGTTATGAAATTAAAATTTTTGATTATTATTTTAAGGCTGAGCTAGATAATAGTTTTGCAAAAGTTGGCTTTGAGATAAAAAATTTAGATTTTTAAAGCCATTTAAGAAAAAATTTTGTATAATGCAAGGTTTAATTTAAAAATTTTATAGAAAGGTGATAAAGTGTTTGAGTTAGTTAGCGAATCTTTTAAATCAGCGATTAATAAATTACGTTTTGTTGATGATGAAAAAGCACTTAAGAACGCTTTAGAAACCTTAAAAAAAGCTCTTTTAAAAGCAGATGTTCACCATAAGGTAACTAAAGAGCTTTTGACTTTGATAGAAGAAGATGTAAAGCAAAACGGAATAGGTCAAAAACAATTTTTAAATGCTATTAAAGTAAATTTAGAAAATATTTTAAGTGTCAATGGCAAAAATCAAGGTTTTGTTTTTGCTTCTAAGCCCCCAACAGTAGTTCTAATGGCAGGTTTACAAGGGGGCGGTAAGACTACAAGCACTATCAAACTTGCAAATTATTTAAAATTACGCAATAAAAAAGTTTTAGTTGCAGCTTGTGATTTACAGCGTTTAGCGGCAGTGGAGCAGCTAAGACAACTTTGTGAAGCTAATGAAATTGAACTTTTCTTCATAGAAAATGAAAAAGATCCTATTAGGGTTGCTAAAGAGGCTTTAAAAAAGGCTGAAAGTTCTATGGTGGATGTTTTGCTTGTGGATACTGCTGGACGTTTGGCTATAGATGAGGCTTTGATGAATGAATTAAAAGCAGTTAAGGATGTTTTAAATCCTGATGAGATTTTCTATGTTGCTGATGCAATGAGTGGTCAAGATGGGGTTAAGACTGCGGCTAGTTTTAATGAAGTTTTAGGTATCAGCGGGGTAATTTTATCAAAATTTGATGCAGATGCTAAAGGTGGAGTAGCCTTAGGTATAGCAAAACAAATCGGTATTCCTTTAAGATTTATTGGTGTGGGTGAAAAAGTAGCAGATTTAGAAGTTTTTATACCAGATCGTATAGTAAGTCGTATTATGGGTGAGGGTGATTTGGCAACTTTAGCTGAAAAAACTGCTGCGATTATTGATGAAAAAGAGGCTAAAAAACTCAATCAAAAAATTAAAAAAGGTGAATTTAATTTTAATGATTTTCTTAATCAAATGGAAAGTATTAAAAAATTAGGAAGCATGAAGTCTTTAATCGGCATGATACCAGGACTTGGCGGAATGGCAAATGCGGTAAAAGATATAGATTTGGATAATTCTAAAGAAATCATACGCATTAAAGCAATGATTTCTTCAATGACTCCAAAAGAAAGAGAAAATCCTGATTTATTAAATAATGCTAGAAAGCGTCGTATAGCAGAGGGAGCAGGTCTTTCTCAGGTAGAAGTCAATCGTTTTTTAAAACAATTTAGCAATGCAGCAAAGCTTGCAAAAAGATTTTCAGGTAAAAAAGGAATGGAAAGTTTAACACAGATGATGAGTCAAGCTAGAAGGCAATTTTAAATTTTATTTATAAATACTTTTTATAGTATCTATAAATAAAATTTTTAATTTTTAAGGAGTATAAATGACAGTTATTAGACTTACAAGAATGGGTAGAACTAAAAGACCATTTTATCGTATTGTAGTTACAGACAGTAGAAAACGTCGTGATGGTGGTTGGATAGAAAGTATTGGGTATTATAATCCTATGGTAGAACCTGAGGTAATTAAAGTTGATGCAGAGCGTTTAGCTTATTGGAAAAGTGTTGGTGCAAAACTTAGCGATAAAGTTGCTTCTATCACTAGCAAATAATCATGGTAGAGAATTTTCTTAGAGAATACGCAAAATTAATTGCAGATTATCCTGAACAGATTGATACTCAAAAAATTGAATTAAGTGAAAATTTTTTTGAGATTGTTCTTTTTGCACATAAGGTTGATACAGGTAAGCTTATAGGTAAAAATGGAAAAATGATCAATGCTATAAAAACCGTAATCTCTGCTTATAAGAGCAAGGATGCAAGTTCTTATAGAGTAACGGTAAAAGCACTTGAGTGAAAAAGATTTTGTTCAAGTTGCAAAACTTGGTAAAACTGTGGGTCTTAAGGGTTATGTAAAATTGCATAACCTGAGCGACTTTTCTTCTCAATTTAAAAAAGATGCTACTTTTTTTATAAAAAACACCAAAGAAATGTTAAAGATTAAGCATTATAATGCAAGCAATTCTACTGTTTTATTTGAAAATTATGAAGATATAGAAAAGGCCAAAGAATTAATTAATCTTATTCTTTTTCAGAGTATCGAGAAAAGCAGACAAACTTGTAAATTAAAAAAAGATGAGTTTTTTTATTTTGATATTTTAGAGTGTGAAGTTTTTGAAGAAGATAAAAGATTAGGTAAAGTGATTGATATCTTGGAAACTGGAGCTTCTTATTTATTTGAAATTCAAAGTGATGAAAAATGGGTTGAAAAAAAATATCCTAAAATATTTTTTATTCCATATTTAGATAAATTTGTTAAAAATATAGATATAGAAAAACGACAGATTTTTTGCACGCAAGATGCTTTTTTAATTTTAGAAAATTCATGAAATTTAGCTTCGTTTCTTTGTTCCCTAATCTTATGGAATTTTACTTTCAAGATTCTATACTTGCAAGAGCAAAAGAAAAAAAACTTTTCAAACTTAATTTTTATAATCCAAGAGATTTTTCTAAAAATTCCTATCATAAAGTCGATGATTATAAAATAGGTGGCGGAGCTGGACTTTTGATGCAAGCTGAACCTATGTATGAGGTGTTAAGAAGTATTCAAGAAAAAAAAGAAAATCCCTATTTTATTTTTTTAAATCCAAGTGGTAAAACCTTTAATCAAAAAGACGCCAAACGCTTAAGTAAAAAAGAACATATAGTTTTTGTATGCGGGCGTTATGAAGGTATAGATGAAAGAGTGCTTGAAATTTTTGCGAATGAAGTTTTTAGCATAGGGGATTTTATTTTAACAGGAGGAGAATTACCTGCGCTTGTAATGTGTGATGCGATTTTAAGAAATGTTAACGGGGTTTTAGGAAATATGGAAAGTTTGGAAGAAGAAAGCTTTGAAAATAATTTACTCGAAGCGCCTGCTTTTTCAAAACCTTTTATTTTTGAGAAAAAAAATAAAAAATTTTATACTCCTTCAGAGTTTTTAAAGGGTAATCACGCTAGAATTGCAAGTTTAAAAACTACTTTGGCGTCTTGCAAAACGAAATTTTTTCGTCCAGATTTATTTTTAGAGCATGAACGCAAAAAATAAGGGATTTTTTATGAAAAATAAATATATAGAACAATTTGAAGCAAAACAAATTGAAGGTAAAAATGTTCCAGATTTTCGTGCTGGTGATACTTTAAAGCTTGCAATTCGCATCAAAGAAGGGGATAAAACAAGAATCCAAAATTTTGAGGGTATTTGTATTGCTAGAAGAGGTAATGGCGTAAGTGAAACTTTTATCGTGCGTAAAATGGGTGCTAATAATGTTGGCGTTGAGAGAATTTTCCCTATTTATAGTGAAAGTTTAGAAAGTATTACTGTTTTGCGTCGTGGTCGTGTACGCCGTGCAAGATTATTCTACTTAAGAGATAGACGCGGTAAAGCAGCGCGTATTAAAGAGCTTAAAAAATAATTTATAATTATTTTTTATTATAAGCCTAACAATTAAATAATTATAATTAATTTATAATTTTTATTATTTGATTTTAATTATTAATAATACTCTTGTATAATATTCCTTGTAAATATTATACAAGGAGAGAAAATGTTTTCTATTAAAAAAACTTTATTAATACTAGCAAGCGTGCCAATGTTTTTGAGTGCTACTGAATATCAATTAAGTACTCATGTCTTGGATATTACTTCTGGACAACCTGCTCCTAAAGTAAAAGTTGAGCTTTATAAGTTGGAAGCAAATCAACAGTGGAAAAAAGTAAGTGAAGAATTTACCGAAGAAAATGGTAGAATAGGAGATTTATTACCATATGAAAAAGCTGAAAATAGGGCTTTTGGAATTTATAAGCTTAAATTTTTCACAAAAGACTATTACACATCACACAAAATAAATACTTTTTATCCTTTTGTAGAGGTAAGTTTTGAGCTTTCTAAAGATCAAAAACATTATCATGTTCCAATAACCCTTTCTCCTTTTGGTTATTCAACTTATAGAGGAAGCTGATAAATAAAACGAAAGAAAAAACCATGTGGACTAAGAATTCTTGGAAAAACTATCCTATAAAACAGCAACCTATCTATCCAGATCAAGAGGAAATGAATAGAGTTTTAGCAAGACTTGAGAAGCTTCCTCCTTTGGTTTTTGCTGGAGAAGTGAGAAATCTTCAAAAGTCTTTAGCAAGAGTTTGTAAAAAAGAAGCTTTTTTACTTCAAGGTGGAGATTGTGCTGAAAGCTTTGAAAATTTTGGCGCTGTAAATATCCGTGATATGTTTAAAATTTTACTTCAAATGGCTATAGTGCTTACATTTGCCGGTGGATGTCCTGTTGTAAAAATTGGTCGTATTGCAGGGCAGTTTGCCAAGCCAAGAAGTAGTGATTTTGAAGAGTTAAATGGTATAAGTCTTCCTAGTTATCGTGGTGATATTATTAATGGTTTTGAATTTAGCGAACAAGCACGCATTCCTGATCCACATAGAATGCTTGAAGCTTATTATCAAAGTGCAACAACGCTAAATTTGTTGCGTGGATTTGCTAAGGGTGGTTTAGCAGATTTGCATGAAGTACATCGTTGGAATTTGGGCTTTTTAAAAAAGAGTGAACTCCATAAGCAATATACTGATATCAGTGAAAAAATTTCACAAGCTTTAGCTTTTATGGAAGCTTGTGGAATTAATACAAGTAATACGCCGAGTCTAAGAGAAGTTAGTGTTTATACTTCACATGAAGCTTTGCTTTTGCCTTATGAAGAAGCTTTAACTAGGATGGATAGTTTAAGTGGGGAAATTTACGATTGTTCAGCTCATATGCTTTGGATAGGTGAAAGAACAAGGGCGCTTGATGAAGCTCATGTACATTTTTTAAGAGGAGTAAAAAATCCTTTAGGGGTTAAAATAGGACCTAGTGCAAGTGCAGATGATATCATAGCTTTAGCAAATGTTTTAAATCCAAATAATGAAGAAGGAAGATTAAATATTATTATCCGCATGGGTGCAGATAAAATTATCAATAATTTGCCAAAAATTTTCTCTAAACTTAAAAGTGAAGGTTTAAATTTAGTATACAGCATAGATCCTATGCATGGAAATACAGTAAAAGCAGGTAATTTTAAAACACGTGAGTTTGATAAAATCATGCAAGAAGTGAGATCTTTTTTTGAGATTGCAATAAGCGAAGGAGTTTATCCAGGTGGGGTGCATCTTGAAATGACTGGGAAAGATGTAACAGAATGTACAGGTGGTGCAAGCAATGTTACTGCTCAAAGCTTGGAAGATCGTTATGAGACTCAATGCGATCCAAGACTTAATGCGGATCAAGCATTAGAACTTGCTTTTTTAATCGCAGATTTGGTAAAAAAGGCTAGAAAATGAAACTTTATGGTATTAAAAATTGCAATTCTGTAAAAAAAGCTATGGATGCTTTAACACAAAAAGGCATTGTGTTTGATTTTATGGATATTAAAAAGATTAATCAAGATATTTTATACACATGGTTAAAACAAAAATCTTTTGAAGAACTTATCAATACTGCTGGATTAACTTCTAAAAAACTTGGTTTAAACAAAGAAAAAGTTAAAAATTTAAATGAAAAAGAACTTGAAAAAATTGTATTGGAAAATCCAAGTTGTATTAAGCGTCCTATTATCGAGTATGAGCAAAACATATATATTGGTAAGGAATATGAGAAAATGTTATGATAGAGTGTTTGATTACACTCTATTTTTTATTAATTGATTAATTTCATTTTGATATGGAAATCTTTCGCTTTCGCAATTAATAAGTTGTGTTTTAGAGAAGATAACTTTTCCGTCTACTTCAACGATAAAATCACCTCTGCCGCCAATTTCAAATTCTACTTCAACATCTTTGAAATCGCTTTGTAGTTCTTCTGCAACCCTTGCAGCTTGTGGGCGATAATTTCAAAGATTGCAATAAGCAATTTTTACTTTCATCATTTCATCCTTTGAGAAGTTCTTTTTATTAAGATTAAAATCTTAGATTTTATTATAGTTTATTTTGGCTGAATTTTTGCCTTTTTGTAAAATTTAAGTTGAAATTTAGGGCCAATTTCTTTCAAATTCAGCGAGAAAAATTTATAATTTTTATCAAAATTAAAATAAGCCTTAAAAAACTAAAGGAAGAAAATGAGTCAATTTACACACTTGCATTTACATACAGAATATTCTTTGCTTGATGGAGCCAATAAGCTTAAAGAATTAGCTTTGACTTTAAAAGAGCAGGGTGCCACAAGTGTGGCTATGACAGATCATGGAAATATGTTTGGGGCAATTGATTTTTATCAAACAATGAAAGCACAAGGTTTAAAACCTATCATTGGTATAGAAGCGTATTTGCATAATCACGATGAATTAGATGATAAAAGTTCTCGTCAGCGTTTTCACCTTTGTTTGTATGCAAAAAATGAGATTGGATATCAAAATTTAATGTATTTAAGTTCTCAAAGTTATATTAAAGGCTTGTATTATTATCCACGTATCAATAAAAAGCTTTTGGAAGATTATAGCGAAGGTCTTATTTGCTCTTCTGCTTGCTTGCAAGGTGAAGTAAATTGGCACTTAAATACCTATAGTGAAAGAAATGTGCGTTTTGGTGCAAAAGGCTATGAAGCAGCAAAAGAAGCGGCATTATGGTATAAAAAAGTTTTTAAAGATGATTTTTATTTTGAAATCATGCGTCATGGTATAGGCGATCAAAGAATGATAGATGATGATATTATCAGACTTTCTAAAGAATTAAATATAAAAATCATTGCTACAAATGATACGCATTATACTTTTAAAGAAAGAGCGGCTGCCCATGAGGTTTTTATGTGTATAGCCATGGGAAAAAAACTTAACGATCCTGATAGAATGCGTCATAGTGTGCATGAATTTTATGTTAAAAGCCCTGAGCAAATGAGTGAGCTTTTTGCAGATATTCCAGAAGCTATAGAAAATACACAAGAAATCGCGCAAAAATGTAATTTAGAGCTTAATCTTGGCAATCCCACTCCACCGAATTTTAAATTTACAAGAGAATATGCTAAAGATCATAATATTATCTTACCTGAAGAAACAAAAGAATTTAGCTTTGATAATGATGACATAGTTTTTGAAGAACTTTGTAAAAAGGGACTTGAAGAGAGATTAAAATTTATCGATGAAAGCAAGCATGAAGAATACAAACAAAGACTTGAAGTAGAAATTAACATCATTAAAAATATGAAATTTTCAGGTTATATGCTTATTGTTCATGATTTTATTAAAGTGGCTAAAGATAAAGGTATTCCAGTAGGCCCTGGAAGAGGATCAGCTGCAGGAAGTTTGGTTTCTTATTGTTTAAGGATTACGGATTTAGATCCTATTCCTTATAGTCTACTTTTTGAGCGTTTTTTAAATCCTGAGCGTGTGAGCATGCCTGATATTGATGTGGATTTTTGTCAAGACAGACGTGCTGAAGTGATTGACTATGTGATTGATAAATATGGAGCAGATAAAGTTGCGCAGGTGATTACCTTTGGTAAACTTTTGGCTAAAGGGGTGATTCGTGATGTGGCTAGGGTTTGCGATATGAGTATTCAAGATGCTGATGAGCTTGCTAAACTTGTGCCTGAAGAGCTTAAAATCACTCTTGATGCTGCTTATGAAAAAGAACCTAAAATCAAAGAATTTATCGATCGTCATCCTAAAGGTCCTGAAGTTTGGGAGTACGCAAGAGCTTTAGAAGGATTAAATCGCAATGCGGGTATGCACGCAGCAGGTGTTGTAATTTCTAATGAAAGTTTATGGAAGAAAACTCCGCTTTTTAGACAAAGTAAAAATGATGAAAGGCATTTGGTAACGCAGTATTCTAAAGATCATTTAGAAGATGTGGATTTGATAAAATTTGACTTTTTGGGTCTTAAAACTTTAACAGTAATCAATAATGCGATCAAGCTTATTAAAAAGCGTTACAATAAAGACATTATTTGGGAAACTATAGATGTAAATGATAGCAAAGTTTATAAAACCATACAAAGTGGAAATACTTTAGGGATTTTTCAAATCGAATCAGGCGGTATGCAAAGCTTAAATGCACGCTTAAAACCAGAGCGTTTTGAAGATATCATTGCGGTTCTTGCACTTTATCGTCCAGGTCCTATGGAATCAGGAATGCTTGATGATTTTATCGACAGAAAGCACGGTTTAAAAAGTATAGAATATCCTTTTGACAGTTTAGAAAAGGTTTTAGAGTCTACTTATGGGGTTATTGTTTATCAAGAACAGGTTATGCAAATTGTTCAAATTATAGGTGGCTTTTCTTTAGGAGGTGCTGATGTAGTGCGTCGTGCTATGGGTAAAAAAGATCCTGAGAAGATGAAAAAGCTTAAAACTGATTTTGCAGATGGAGCAGAAAAACAAGGATATGATAGAGCAAAAGCTGAGGATTTATGGGAGCTTATCGTAAAATTTGCAGGATATGGTTTTAATAAATCTCACTCTGCGGCTTATGCGTTGATTACTTTTCAAACAGCTTATTTAAAAACTTATTATCCTAGTGAATTTATGGCAGCGCTTTTAACAAGCGAAGAAAACAATGTGGATAAAATTGCTGTTTATATTGATGAGATGAAAAAAATGAATATTAAACTTTTACCTCCATCGATTAACAAAGCGATCCGTGAATTTAGTGCTTTAGAGCAAGATGGCAAGGATGCTATTATATACGGACTTGGGGCTATAAAAAGTGTGGGTATTCCTGCAGTTGAAAATTTACTTGAAGCAAGACAAGATGGAGAATTTAAGGATATTAATGATTTCTTAGGTAAGATAGATCCTACCAAAATAAACCGTAGAACATTAGAAAGTCTTATTAAGGCAGGGGCTTTTGATGAGTTTGGTTTTACTAGAAAAGCTTTGTTTGATAATATGGAAAATCTTAGCGAAGCATCGCGTAAAATGGCTGAAGTAAGAAAAAATGCTGCAAGTTCTCTTTTTGGTGAAGAGGAATTAACTTCAGGTGTTCAAGTAAATTTTACTCCCAAAAATGAAGAATTTGAAGTGATGGAAAAATTAGGATATGAAAAAGAAATTTTAGGAATTTATGTTTCAGGCCATCCTTTAGATCGATTTTATGAACAAATTAATGCCATAGATTATGTTAAAAGTTTAGATTTTGAAAGTTTAAAAAACAATGGAGAAATTTTAAGTATAGGTAAAATTGAAGATTTCAAATCCATGATGAGTAAAAATAATAAGCGTTATGGTAGAATTGAAATTTTGGATTATTATTCTTCGTTTGATGCTACTGTATTTGAAAGCAATGTGGAAGAAATAGAAAACATCATCAAAGATGAAAATTTAAAAAATAATGCCTATGGTTTTGTATTGGGATTTAAAGCTGAGGGAGGGGAGAAGCCTAGCTTTTTTTTAAAAGCAATTAAAGATTTGCAAAGTCTTGAAGATGGCGAGATTAAAGCTATAAAAAAATCTGGAGCAAAAAAAGATTTCAAAAATAAAGAAGAAAATCATTTTACCGCAGAACCTAAGGAATTTGAAAAAAATATCATAGAGCTAGATTTGACAAGATTGAATAGAGAATTAATCTATGAAATTCATGAAATTGCTAGAAATGCACATAATCCTAATGAAAAAAATAATAAAAAACTTGTTTTAAAAGTTATTAGCGCGGGATCTTGCTTGCTTTATCATACAGATTTTATTATCTCTGATAGTATAGTAGAGGAAATTTCTAATAAATATGCTTAAGTAAGATTGTTCTTACTTAAGATTTTTAAATAAAATGCTTCCAAGTCTTACTAAGTTGGATCCGCATTTTATAGCAATTTCAAAATCATTGCTCATCCCCATAGAGCAAATTTTAGCCCCATGTTTTTGAAGAATTTCATAAATTTTAAATGTAGTTTCAAAGCTTTTGATAATACTTTCTTTATCTTGGCTGTGTGATCCTATGCTCATTACACCACAAAGATTTAGATTAGAGCATTCTTCTTGTATTTGTAAATATTCTTCTACAGCTTGATTTGGATCTAGACCGCTTTTGCTATTTTCATTTGCACTATTGATTTCTAATAAAGTATTTAATTTATAATCAAGTCTTTTGTCCATAGCTTTAGCTATTTTAATACCATTGCAAGAGTGCCATAATATAGGTTTTTGTTTGATTAAGAGATTGATTTTGTTGCTTTGTAGCGTTCCTATAAAATGCCACTTTATGTCTAGTTTTTTTTCATCAAGATTTTCTTTTTTTTGTGCTAGAGCTTGGACTTGATTTTCTCCAAATTCTACTATACCTTGATCAAAAAGCTTTTCAATTATACTTGCATCGACATACTTGCTTGCGGCTACAAGACGAACGTTTTTGGTTTTTTCTAAAATTTGCTCTAAAGTCATTTTGATAAAGAAATAAGCCCTATTTAGGGCTTATATTATTGTAATAAATTAGCAATTTTACTTTGAAGCTGCATGTTGGATTGCGCAGCAACAAAAGCAGCAGCATTTTCTTTTAGATAATTGGCATTAAAATCATTAACATTTTTTGCCATATCATTATTTAGTAAATTATTTTCAGCTGCTTTTGAGTTGATGCTATTTTGAACACTTGCATTAATATTTGATGTGATGGCATTGATACCTGAGCCTATTTCACTTCTTAAACTTCCAAGTTGATCCATAAAATTTGTAATACTATCTTGATTATCTATGCTTAATCCACCTGTTGCTAATGGATTTAAATTTGTAGTTTCAGTTCCGCTACCTACTACAAAATTCATAGTTTGAAAGACATTTTTTCCATTATAAGTTGCATTATTAAAAGAATCATTGATGGATTCTTGTATGCGTGTTGCTTCTGTTCTTAGCATTCCTTTTTGAGAATCATTAAGTGCAGCATTGTTCATTTTTACTGAAAGTTCATTAAGTCTATCTGCGCTTTGAGAGATATTGGTAAGGCTAGCATCTGCAATTTGTAAAACCCCTATAGCATCATAAGCATTTGCGACACCTTGATCTATAGTGCTTGATTGAGATCTTAAAGAATCAGCAATAGCTAAATTAGCACTATCAACTCCACTTATTGCGCGAACAGCTGCAATATTTTCTAAAGCTTTATCGCTAGCTTTTTGTGCACTATTTAAATAATAATTTTGTTGCATCATAGTTGCATCAGAGATCATCATGGCCTACTCCTTCTCTTTTGGATTTATTTATATTTTATCATTTTTTTGCTATTTTAAAGCTTAAGAAATATAAAAAAACTTGCATTATCAAGATGATTTTAATCACCACTTCACTTGCATTATGGATACTGATAAATTCTTGAGTTTTTGTAGCGTTTTCGCCTAAGTTTTGGAGTTCAATTATGGTATTAGTAAAATAAAAAACAAATATTAAGCTTAAAATCAAAATAAGCAAACTCAGCATAAATTTTGAAAATTTTATTTGAAATTTCATTTCATCTTTTATAAGAGAATAAATTTCATATAAAAAATTAACCATTGAAACAAAAATCAGTAAATATCCCATTTTAATAAAAATTTGCGTCATCATTAAGCCACTTTGAAAATGACTCAACACTCCTTCTCCTATAAGATTTTGAGGAAAAAAAATTGTTGGTGCAACAACTATTCCTAGTATGAGTTCAACCCCTATGATGGAGGCAAGTAAAAATAAATTAACAGCTTTCAAGAGTTTCTCCTTTTATTTTTTATCATAACACATATTTGTAAATTTAGCTATAAAAGCACGATTAAAACCTTGTTCATCTTTGAAAAAATCAACAATGAAATTATTTTGATATAAAATTTTTTCCAAAATTTCTTTTTGATCATAACCAAATTCGCAAGCTAAAAATTTAACTTTTTTATCAAGGGAAAAATGTATGATTTCTTCTAGAATTTCATATCCTTTTTCTCCGCCAAATAAAGCCTCTTTGGGTTCTTTTTGCACCCAAGTATCTATAGGATATGAATTTTTAATATAGGGTGGATTTGAAAAAATAAAATCATAATTTTCTTTAATTTGCTTAAAATTACAAAGTTTAAAGTCAATCAAGTGATCGACTTTGTGTAATTTGGCATTCTCTAAAGCTAATTCTAAGGCTTTGGGATTGATATCACAGGCTGTGATTTTTAACCCAAGTTCTTTGGCTAAAACAATGCTTAAAATTCCGCTTCCAAATCCTATTTCTAAAATTCCATTAAAAGTATTTTTTTTGCATAAATTTAAAATTTGAAAAAGTAAAATTTCACTATCGTAGCGAGGGATTAGAACGCCTTTTTTTATCTTAAATTCTAAGCCCCAAAAATCCACTTTTTCAAATATATATTCAAAAGGTTCTCCAGATTTAAAACGCTTTATAAGCTCAAAATAAGGTTCATGATCTATTTGTATATCTTGGTTTAAAAATAACCAAGCTTTATCTTTTTTTAGATATTCACAGAGTATAAATACTGCTTCATTTTCATAACCTTTTAAGCTAGATTTAGCTTCCATAAGAGCATTTTTTATAGTCAAGAAAGAGCCTTGATTCTATCACTAATACTTGGATGGCTGAGATAAAAAAATGTATATATTTTACTTGTTTTGATAAAAGCTTTATTTTCTCTTGCTAGAGCTATCAATGCATTTTTCATATCTTCTTTGCTTGTAACTTTAGCTCCGTGTTGATCGGCTGCAAATTCATTTTTTCTACTTAAGGCATTAAGCATAGGAGAGATTAAAAAGCTAAAAATATTTGCAAAGATAAATAAAAGAGCGAACACACCGCCATTTACTCCTTCTAGATGACTTTCTAAGTAAACAAATTCAGGTAAATTTGCAAAAACAAAAAAAAGTAAAAATATAGTTATAGCACCGTTAAATAAAGCTTTGATAATATCCTTATGAACAAAATGTCCAAGCTCGTGTCCTAAAACAGCTAAAAGTTCTCTTTCGTTTAAGGCTTTTAATAATGTATCAAAAAGCACCACTCTTTTGCTTTTAAAAAGTCCACCAAAATAAGCATTTAAACGTTTATCTCTTTTGCTTGCATCAATAACATAAACCCCATTTGCACTAAACCCACATTGTTTCATCAAAGAGCTGATTTTTTTCAGTAAATTTTCATCGTCTAGTTTTTCCATTTTATTAAAAATAGGTGCTATTAAGGTAGGGTAGATGAGATTTATAATTACTATAATACAAAAGGCAAAAATAAAGGCCGCAATCCACCAAAAAGTTCCAAAAAAATCATAGCAAAAAAGCAAAGCATAAAGGATTAAAAATCCAAATATTAAAGTTAAAATAAGACTTTTTACAGTGTCTTTGATAAAAAGTTTTATAGTCATATTTGAAAAACCATGGGCTTTATCTTTGATAAAACTTTCATAAATACTTAAAGGTAGATTTAAAATACTTGTGATTATTAAAAAAGATAATAAAAATAAAGTATTTTCAAAACGAGTGTTGCTTAAGATAAGCAATTCTTTAAGATATAAAAATCCAAAACCTATCCATACAATATTGATGATTAAATTATAGAAATTGGAAAATAGTTTAAATTTTTCATTTTCGATGGCAATATCTGCTGCATTTTGATAGTCTTTTTCGCTTAAAATTTGAGCTTGTTTGTCTTTTTCTCTTTCTAAGAAACGAATTTGAGCATAGGAAATCCAAGATAAAAGTGCTGTGTAAAGACATAAAATTGCAATTAAAGTCATTATTTTTCCTTGATTGGTTTTTTGTGAATTCTAGCTTAAAATAATGAAATAAAGTTAATAGTTTAAAATCTAAAATAATATTCTTTTCAACTAAATTGGTGTATATTTATAAAAAAGGATTAAAGAATGTTTTTTAAGAAAAAGATTTCACAAAAGCAAAAAGAAAAGCCTAAAATTCCGATCAATGATGTGATTTTAGATGACAGGCTTTGTAAGTTTAAAAACAAAGTACAAAAGATAAGCAAAGATGAAGCTTCGGCAAGTCTGCTTGCTAAACAGTTAAGCAGACTTGTTAGGGCTAATAAATTTTAATTTTGACATTTTTTCTTAGGGCGAAAAACCTTAATAACTTCATCATTTGCTTCTATATAAGCGCCTTCTATCAAATCGATACAGTAAGGTATAGCCGGAAAAACAGGCTCTAGGCATTCTTTTATAGCCTTAGGATTACCTGGTAAATTAATGATAAAAGATTTATTGCGAATTCCTGCACTCTGTCTTGAAAGTATAGCTGTTGGGACATATTTTAAACTTTCTAAGCGCATAAGTTCTCCAAAACCTGGCATCATTTTATCACACACGGCTTCCGTGGCTTCTGGGGTTACATCACGAAGTGCTGGACCTGTACCTCCGCTTGTAACAATCAAATCGCATTTTTTTTCATCTGCTAGATAAAGTAATTTTTTAATGATCAAATCATAATCATCTGGGATTAATTCTTTATGATAAATAATATCATTTTTTATATATAAATTTAACACTCTTTCAATTTCAGCAGTGGCTTTATCTTCGTATATACCACTACTTGCTCTATCGCTTAGGGTTAAAATTCCTATGTTTATTGTATCCATTATTTCTCCTTAATAAATTTTTATAACCATCCTTTTTTCTTGAAAACAACCAAAGGTAAAATGATAGAAATTACCATCACGCCAAGCACTATGGGATAAGCATAGTGAAGTTCAAGTTCGGGCATGAATTTAAAATTCATACCATAAACAGTTCCTATTAAAGTAGGTGGCATCATGGCAACAGTTGCAACGGTGAAAATTTTAATGATTTTGTTTTGTTCTATGTTGATTTGGCTGGCTAAAATGGTTTGGATATTATCTAAGATATTAAGTTGAGAAACACTAAATTCAACCAAAGAATTTAAGTCTTTTAAAACTATAGTGAGATTTTGTTTTATATCTTTATCGATTTTATCGCTTTTTAGCAAAGAAGTCATAGCGCGACGCTTATCAAATAAAGAATCTCTTACCCGCATATTAAGCTCTTGTAAACTTGAAATATCCTTTAGCATTTCATCATAACTATATTCATCTTTTTTTTCTAAAACACTTGTTCTTAAGCGTCTTGCTTCTTTATCTATCCATTCTAGTAAATCCGCATCTTTTTCAACGCGCACTTCAAACATTTTATCAATAATATCAAAACCATCTTCAAAATTCTTTGGACTAGCTAAAATCCTTGCTTGAATTTCTTCAAAAGTGCTAAATTCGTTATATCTTATAGTAAATAAGATATTTTTAGCGGTAGCAAAAGTAACAATTTCTGTGCGAAGCTTGATTAAATTCCTATCTTCTTCATCACTTTTAAGATCTCTTACTAAAAAATGAGCATTGATGGTTATTGTCGCATTATCTTCCCAATATTTTGCGCTAAGCTCTATTTCTTCCCTTTCTTCTTTTGTAGGAAACTCAAGATTAAATTCACTTGATATAAAAGCAATTTCTGCTGCATTTGGATGAAGTAAATCAATCCATAAAATATTTTGTGGTAGTTCTTGACTATCGAGATTAAAATTGATTCTTTGAACTAAAGCATTTTGAGTTTTGATATAAATATAAAGCATGATCGCTCCTTGTTTATGACTTTAAAATTATAACCTTGTTTGCTTAAAAATTAACTTGTTTCTAAAATGTTTCTAAAACTCATTAAATTTCCAAAATATTTTTTGAAAGGAAAAAAATGAGTAAGAAATTTTTCTTAAGTTTAGGTCTTGTTGCTTTATTGTTTTCAAATTTACAAGCTATTGATGAGAATTTGATTAAAGCTGCGCAAGCAGAAGGTAGGGTAAATTCTTTAGCTATGCCTGATACTTGGGCAAACTGGAAGGATGCTTGGGCAGATCTTAAAAATCTTTATGGCATAGAACATAGTGATACAGATATGAGTTCAGCTCAAGAAATTGCTAAATTTAAAGCCGAAAAGAAAAATGCAAGCGGTGATATAGGGGATGCAGGGGCGTCTTTTGGAGAGATGGCGGTTAAACAAGGAGTAGCTCAGCCTTTTAAGACAAGTTACTGGGATCAAATTCCAACTTGGGCTAAAGATAAAGATGGAAATTGGCTTTTAGCTTATACAGGAACCATAGCTTTTATAGTCAATAAAGATGTAGTAAAAGATATACCTAAAACTTGGCAAGATTTGCTTAAGGGAAATTATAAAATTACCGTGGGTGATGTAAGTGTAGCAGCTCAAGCTGTGAGTGCAGTTTTGGCAGCTAATTATGCCTTAGGTGGGGATGAAAAAGATTTAAGTCCTGCTTTAGCTTTTTTTAATACTTTAGCCAAACAAGGAAGACTTGTAAATAATGATGTAAGTATAGCCAATCTTGAAAAAGGTGAAGTTGAAGTGGGTTTAGTTTGGGATTTTAATGGTTTAGGCTATAGAGATAAAGTGGGCAAAGATCGTTATGAAGTTTTAATCCCTGCTGATGGTAGTGTTATTTCGGGTTATACAACTATTATCAATAAATACGCAAAACATCCAAACGCAGCTAAATTAGCTCGTGAGTTTATACTTTCTGATAAAGGACAAATCAATCTAGCAAAAGGTTATGCAAGACCAATAAGAATTGATCATATTACCTTGCCAGATGATATAAAAGCTAAACTTTTACCAAGTGAGCAATACAAAAATGCAAGAGCAATCAAAGATCAAAAAGCTTGGGAAAAAAGCGCTAAAGAATTGCCACAACTTTGGCAAGAAAAAGTTATAGTGGATATGAAATAAAGGAGATTGGATGAAAAAGGTTATTTTAACAAGTGCTATGCTTTGCAGTGTTTTATTTGGAATTCAAGAGCATGAGGCCAATTTAGCAGGGCATATTATCATAGATTCTAAAAGTACAGTAAAACCTCCTAAGGATGCTCCTGATTTTTTTAAAACTTATGGGAAATTTACAAATATCACTAGAGAAGAAAAAATTGGAACTTTTAAATCTAAGGGAAACAGGGAAACAGATTTTTATTTACCTTTTAAAAATCAACCTATACAAGGACATAGTGGGATAAAATATATTCCAAAAAAGATGTTTTTTGGGTGATTAGTGATAATGGCTTGGGTAAAAAGTATAATTCTTATGATGCTATGCTTTATGCTCACGAGTTTAAATTTGATTTTAAAAACTCAAAATACGAACTTTTAAAAACAGTTTTTTTTAAAGATAGTGATAAAAAATACCCTTATCCTATAACCACCGAAACAACCAAAGAAAGGTATTTAAGTGGGGCTGATTTTGATACTGAGAGTATACAGGTTATCAATATGAATTTTATATAGGTGATGAATTTGGTCCTTATTTGCTTCATTTTGATAAGAATGGGAATTTAAAAGAAGTTTTTGATGTGTATGTGGAGGGTAAAAAACTTATTTCTCCTGATAATCCAAGTTTAAAATTTAGCGATAAGCCTGATGGAGAAAATGAGAAATTTAATATCAAGCGTTCTAAAGGCTTTGAAGCTATGGCAAGCTCTAAAGATGGTTCTAAACTTTATTTGCTTTTAGAAGGAAGCATTTATAATAACAACGCTTATGAGAATGAAAAAGGTAAAGAATATCTAAGAATCATAGAATTTGATGTAAAAAATAAAAAATTCACCGGAAAAACTTATAAATATTTCTTAGAAGATAAAAGCCATTCCATAGGTGATTTTAATATGATAGATGATAAATACGGCATCATCATAGAAAGAGATCAAAAAGAAGGCACTAAAGATAAGGCTTGCAAAGAAGGTGAAGATGCTAAGCATTGTTTTAATAATGTAGCTCAATTTAAAAGAATTTATAAGGTTAAATTAGATGATAAAACCCATGAAGCTCAAAAAATTTCTTATATAGATCTTTTAAATATTAAGGATAGAAATAAAATTTCTAAAAAGTCTTTGGCAAATGATAAATTTGTTTTTCCTTTTGAAACCATAGAAGGTGTGGATATAGTAGATGACTCTCATATAGTCGTAGAAAACGACAATAACTTTCCTTATTCTTCAAGCAGAGAACCTAATAAAACTGATGATAATGAATTTATTTTACTTGAAGTAAAAGATTTTTTAAAGAGTAAATGATGTCCAAAGTTATTTTAGTTGTGCTTGATGGCTTAAATTGTAAAAGCGCTAGTATAAATATGGGATATTTAAATGCGCTTTGCAAAGAGAATTTAGGCAAATTTTATTCTTTAGAATGCGAACTTCCTAGTATGTCTCGTCCTTTATACGAGTGCTTATTAACAGGCGTAAAGCCTGTTTTAAGTGGGATAATTAATAATAAATTGAGTTTTTCAAAACAAACAAGCATTTTTGACCTTTGCAAAGAACAAGGCTTAAAAGCTGGAGGCGCAGCTTATCATTGGGTTTTTGAGCTTTATAATAAAAAAGAATTTATTCCTTCTTTACATCGCCATATAGAAGATGAAAATTTAACTTTACCTTATGGACATTTTTATTATGAAGATGATTATTTAGATTCTCATTTATTTGCAGATGGGGAGCATTTAAGAAACAAATATAATCTAGATTTTACTCTTATACACTCTATGAATATAGATGATGTAGGACATAAATTTGGCTCACACTCTATTGAGTATGCTAATAAAACCAAAAAAGTTGATAATTTGATTTCTGAGTATTTGCCTACTTGGTTAGAACAAGGTATTAATGTAATCATCACAAGCGATCATGGTATGACAGAGGGTAAAAGTCATGGAGGCTTAAGCGAAGATGAAATTTTAGTGCCTTTTTTCACTTTTGGTAGTGCTTTTTCGTATGAAAATGCCAAGATAAAACAGGATGAAATTTGTGGCAGTGTCTGTGAAATTTTAGGACTTAAACACGATAAGAGATATAATGATGAAATTTTAAAGGCCAGAAAATGAAAGAAAAATTTCTAGCCTTTTTAAGTATTTTACCTTTTTTTATAGTTTTTACTTTTTTTATGATAGCACCTTTGATTTGGATTGTTTTTAATGCTTTTTATGTAGAAGAGGATGAAATTTATTCTTTAGCCAATTTTATACATATTTTTGAGCCCAAATTCTATCTACAAAGCATTATAAATTCTTTACAAATCAGTTTTATTTCTAGTATTTTTGACTTTTAATAGGGCTTTTGGCGAGCTATTCTTTATTTATTTTAGCTCCATCAAAAATATGTAAATTTCTTTTTTCTTTAAATACCATGATAAGTAATTTTTCAGGAGTTCCTTTAGCTTTTGCTTTCATTATAGTTCTTGGAAGCAATGGTGTAGTTAATGTGTTTTTGAAAAATTTAGGCATAGAGCCTTTTGTTAGTGTTTATGCTAATTTTGGGGTAAATATTGTTTATGTGTATTTTCAAATTCCTTTGGCAATCTTGCTTTTGCTTCCAGCTTTTAAAAGTCTTGAAAATTCACATTTAAATGCTTGTAAAATGTTAGGTGGAGGCAATTTTTTATATTGGTTAAAAATAGCTTTGCCTTTGCTCGCTCCTGCTTTGTTTGGTGTTTTTGTGATTTTATTTGCTAATGCTTTTGGAGCTTATGCGACTATTTATGCTTTAAGTTCGGGAAATTTTAATGTCGCTCCTGTAAGAATCGCTGCTTTAATCGCAGGCGATATCAATCTTGATCCTTATATGGCTAGTGCTTTAAGCATCATTATAACTATTATCATGCTTGTTGTTACCTTTATAGCCAATTTCCTTTCTAAAAAATATAATTTTAAGGTGCTTTAAATGAATGAAAATTTGAGTTTAAAAGCTAAAATTTATCATTATGCAGTTTTGTTTTTGGTTTTTTTATTTTTAGCTTTGCCTTTAATGGCTACTTTTTTATATTCTATTTCCACTTCTTGGGGTGTAAGTGTTTTGCCTGATGATCTTACGCTTAAATGGTATCAGGAGCTTTTTCATGATGAAAGATTTTTACTTGCTCTTTGGCATTCTTTGCTTGTTTGTGTGGGCAGTATTTTACTTTCTGTGATTCTTGTTTTCCCTTTGGTTTTTGTGTTAAATTATTATTTTTTAAAATTAAAAGCCTTTGTAAATATACTTATTATCATGCCTTTTGCTGTACCTCCTATAGTTAGCTGTGTAGGGCTTTTGCAACTTTATGCTGACAATATAGGAGGCACAGCTTGGATACTCATTTTTACTTATTTTACTATAGCTTTGCCTTTTATATATAGGGCTTTAGATAATGCTATATCTAATGTCAATTTAAATGAACTCATCGCATCTAATGCTATGCTTGGAGGTTCTTTAATGGGAGCGATTTTTAAACTTGTCTTGCCTAACTTAAGAAATGGAATTTTGGTGGCAGTTTTTTTAAGTTTTTCTTTTTTAATAGGTGAATTTTTATACGCAAATATTCTTGTAGGAAGTGCTTATGAGACTTTACAAGTTTATCTTTATAATATCAAAAATCAAAGTGGGCATTATTCTAGTGCTTTGGTAATAGTTTATTTTGTATTAATTTTTATAACAACTTTTATAGCTAGTTTGATTAAGGAGTGAAAAATGGCTTATTTAAAGATTAAAAATTTTAAAAAAGTTTATGGGGATAAAATTATTTTCGAAGATATTAATTTTAGTGCTAAAAAGGGTGAGTTTATAACCCTTTTAGGTCCAAGTGGCTGTGGAAAATCCACTCTTTTAAGGTGTATAGCAGGGCTTAGCCAAATTAATGGAGGAAAAATTTCTTTAAATGATAAAGATCTTACCAAATTAAGTCCTCAAAAAAGAAATATAGGTATGGTTTTTCAAAATTACGCTCTTTTTCCAAATCTTAACGTTTTTGAAAATGTAGCTTTTGGCTTAAAGATCAAAAAAATGGATAAAAAGGACATAGAAAAAAGAGTGAAAAAAATGTTAAAACTCGTCAAGCTTGAAGAATACGCTAAAACTTATCCACATAAGCTTTCAGGCGGACAAATGCAAAGAGTGGCTTTAGCAAGATCTTTGGTGACTAAATCTGATTTACTTTTACTTGATGAGCCTTTATCGGCACTTGATGCTAAAATTCGTAAACATTTAAGGGTGCAAATTAAAGAAATTCAAAAAGAACTTGAACTCACAACTATTTTTGTAACGCAGGATCAAGAAGAAGCTTTAGAGTTATCCGATAGGATTATTTTAATGAATGAGGGTAAAATCATACAAAATTCCAACGCAAACAATCTTTATCTTTTGCCAGAATCTCATTTTGTGGCTAGCTTTATAGGAAATTAGAATATTTTAAGCCCTAAAGAGCTTGATAGCTTGGGTTTAAAACACGATTTTAAAAAAGATATAGCCTTGCGTCCTGAAACCATAGAAATTTCTAACGAAGGCTTAGAGGCTAAGATCAAAGAAAAATCATTGCTAGGCAATATTATACGCTATAGGGTTAGAGTGCAAGAAATTGAATTTAAGGTAGATACTTTAAATTTTAGCACTCATAGTACTTGTGAAGCAGGTGATAAAATCGCTTTAAAATTCAATCTTTCTTTAGCAAAAGAGTTAAAATGAAGCTTGTTTTATTTGATTTAGATGATACTTTAATACAAGGCGATAGTGCTAAACTTTGGCTTAAATTTTGTGTTGAAAAAGGTTTTTTACCTCAAGAATATTTAGAAAAAATCGTTTTTTATCAAAAACAATATCAAGAAAAAAGCTTGATATGGATGAATTTATGACTTTTTTCTTCAAAGTGTTAAGGGTAAAAATGAAGATAGAATTTCATCTTTAGTAGATGAATTTATAAAAATTTATATAAAACCTTATGAAAAAGCTAAAGAACTTATAATCAAATATCAAGATCAAAGGTGTATTATAATTTCAGCTACGGCTGAATTTTTAGTTAGAAAAATCGCCTCTTTTTTGGGAGTGAGAGAAAGCATAGCCATAAAATGTGAGTGTGTGGGTGATAAATTTAGTGGAAAAGCTTATGGGATTTATAGCTTTAAGGAAGGCAAGGTTTTAAGACTTAAGGAATATTTGGGTAAAGATTATGAAAAATGGATGAAAGATTCTTATTTTTTTAGTGATTCTATCAATGATTTACCTTTACTAGAGTCTGTTAGCAAAGCCTTTGTATGTAATGGTGATGAAAAAATTTTAAAAATTGCAAAAGAGAGAAAATATGAAATTTTAACTTTTTAAGCTATAAGCGTGAAAATTCACGCTTATTCTAATTCATATTTTTTAATTAAAGTATCATAAAATCCATCAGTTTTTGCTTCATCTATGCCTTTGTTAAATATTTCAATAATATCTTTTTGTTTATTTTTATCAAAAGCAAAACTAAAGCCTTCCCCTCCATCTGTTTCTTGGTAGAAGCTTACCAATTCTGGATTTTCAGCTAAAAAACCTTTAGCAGTATCTTGATCAGCTACAATAGCATCGATTTTGTTGTTTTTTAGTGCTAAAACAGCTATGTTTAAATCTTTATTGCTTTGCACTTGTGCATTTTTGATAGCTTTTGCAGTATTTTCTTGTAAAGTTCCTAGTTGAACTCCTATTTTTTTACCTTCTAAATCATTCTTTGTTTGAAGAGAGTCATTGTTTTTTAGCTTAAGATAAAGATTTTTACTCATATAGTAAGGTTTGGTAAAATCAACACTTTGTCTTCTTTTGTCAGTTGCACTCATAGCTGAGGCAATCATATCGATTTTGCCAGCTTTTAAAGCAGGAATCAATCCATCGAAATTGGTTTCAACCCAAACAATTTTAATACCATTTTTTTTGGCAATCTCTTCAACCAAATCAGTATCAAAACCTGTAAGTTTTGAGTTTTCTTTATAATTAAAAGGTTTATAATTTGGAGCAGTTCCAACCTTTAATTCTACACTTGCATTTGATTCTTTATTTTTAGAATCACTACAAGCACCTAAAAATAAACCAACTAAAGCAACTAGAGCAATGCTTAATATTTTTTTCATTTTTTTCCTTTGATATAAAATGTTTTAAAATTATACTTATTTTAAATTTATATTTAATTAAGTCTGGATCAATTTTTAGAAAAGTTACATTAATGTTGTGCTTTTAGATAATATTTAAATAATTATAAAAGTATTTTTTTAATATTTAAAATAAAATTTTATTTAAGAATATATTAATATAAAATTTGTTAAATTTTCATTAAATTTAAATATTGAAAAATAAAATATCAAATTAATATTTTATTTTATAATCAACTCAGGACATACGGGATAGTGTTGCAAATAATCAATTTGCGATAAATCAAAAGGTTTTATTTTAGTGAGAAATGAGATGAAAAAATATTTTAATATTTTTAAAATTTTTACAAATAAGACAAATGCAAAATTTGGCTTGGGCGTTTGTAGTGTGGTTTTATCTTCTTCGGTTTGTTTTGCGGCGGTTCAGGCTACAAGCAAGGATGGAAAAATTTTTTATATTTCTGAACATTCTTTTAAGGATAATCAAGTTTATGATCCTCAAGCAGAAATTTTTAAAAAAATTAATGGAAAAAATTTCTATGCTTCTAAGTCAAAATACCCTATATCAAATTTAACTATGATTTATAATAACCCTAAATCTGGAAATAAAAATTTATCCAAGCTTGAAATTTTAACTCCGGATACTTCAAAAGAAGAGATCATAACAGCTTTTAGCACTTTAGGAACCGTATCTTCAGATACTCAAGCCGTTCCTAGTTCTTTTATACCTTTTATTGTAACAGCTTATGCTTAAAATACAAATGCAACAAATAATAAACTTATATTAGAAAATGGAGAATTATCTTCTGTGTATTTTTGCAAACCAAGCATAGGGGATTGTGGAGTGCCTAATAATTCTCAAAAAGGCGATCGTTTTAAGTATTTAATTACTGCGGCGTTTACTGACAAGGGGGGGGGGGATTTAACAATCAAACCATTTTAAAAGAAAACTCCTATATCAATATGGGTGTAGAAAATATCTACACCTTGCCTTTAAATGGAGCTCCTTATATTTCAGGATCTGTAGCTTTTGATGGTGAAGCTAAGGACAATAAATTAATCTTAGAGTCAAATACAAAAATTGACCTTCATAATTCCCAGTATTTTTCAGATGAAGAAGGTAAGGATATTTATGATGAAAGAATTACTCGTTTAATGGGAGCTTTTGGCATAAATTCTAATTTACAAAACAATAAAGTTCTTATCGATTCAGCTAATATCGTCCTTCATGGGCCAGATGGTGAGTATACAGCTCGTTCAACCTTTGAAATTTTGGGTGCTTTAGCTGATGTAAATAATCTTAAAAAATACAATGTAAGTAAAAATTCTGTAATAATTAAAAATTTAAATTTAGATTTAATGGTAAATTCGCAAAATAAAATAACTTTTTATGATGCTGTTTTATTTGGAGAAATTTACGGTGGAAGAACATTACAGGGTAATGCAGAGAAAAATTCTATAGAAGTTTATCATTTTAACTCATTAGATCATCTTAATAAAAACATTAAAACACATGCATCGTTAAACCTCTATGCTGGGTATTCTAACGATGGTGAAGCTAATGGAAATAAAATTGTATTTCGCCTTAAAAAACCTTTAAAAATCAGTGATAATTTTTATGGAAAAAATTATTACAATCTTTACGGAGGTTTTGCTACAGAGGGTGCGAATTTTAATGTTATTGATATACAAAATGATTTAACCTATGAAAAAGTTCCACAAAATTATTCTGATAAATTTACTGTATATGCGGCAAGAACTTTAAGCGGAAAAGCAAATAATAATACCTTAAGTATAAAAGATTCTGTTATTTCATTGCCTTTATATGCTTTTATTACAAGTGAAACTACGCTAGATGGTATAGACTATATCGCTGATGAATCAAGTAATAATGAAGTAAATTTTGAAAATATTAAATCATCTAAAAATTTAAGTTTGATGATCAATGCTAAAAATGTTTCAAATAATAAAATAAATTATAATCTCATTCAGAGTTTAACCGAAGCGAGTTCTTTAGGAAAGGGTTTAAAAATTATTTTAAAAGCAACTCAAAATGCAAACAACAACCTTATAAAGCTTAAAGATTGTTCTTCGGCTGCCGTGGAAAGTTCGTGCATCATAAAAGCAGATAAAGAAAGTGCTTTTAATAAAATCATCATCAACAACACAGCTTTTAGTACTGCCTCAGATAAAAGATAAGGTTATGTGGGGTTGATAGCTGGAGTGTTTGCAAATTCTCATGATAATATCATGGAACTTGTTAATTTAAATATAGATGAGTATAAAAATCAAGATGCTATATTTTTAGCTCCATCTGGAACTTCGGATATTTCAAATTTTAAATCTTATAACAATACTTTATATTTAGGTGGAGAGTTGAATTTCTTTAAAGATGTAAATATCGATTTGCTTTCTGGTTCTGTTTTTCATGAAGTAAATAAAAAAGGTAAAATAATCACTCAAATTCTACCGCATCAAGAAGATTTTTCTAAAAACAATCGTTTGATTATAGATACTCAAGATGTCAAATCAGAAGTGGTAAATAACTTTGAAAATTTTACTTTTATTTTACCAAATAAAATAAAAAATCCTATCTTGACTATAGAAAAACTTATCAATCTTCCTGCAAATGGAAGTATGGAAATTCTTACTAAAAATAAACCAATAAAAGGAAAATATATTCTCATACAAAGTTGATGTTGGAATTTATAATGGTGATAATAGATTGTTAAATCAACAAGAATTAGAAAATTTGTTAGAAAAAATGAAAAATAATAAAAATAAATTTAATTATAACAAGATAGAAAAGTTGGCTAAAAGTACATTGAAAAATGTAAATTTTAGCTTTGAAGTTTCAGATGATGCAAAAATAATTTATATCAACATACTTTAAAGGAGAGTAACATGAAAAAGATGAGTAAACATATAGTTTTATCATTTGCGGTGAGTTCTTTACTCTTTTCTCAAGCTTATGCTTTACCACAAGGAGGTAAATTTACTCATGGTACAAGTGGGACTATCCATACCTCTGGAAATACTGTAACGATTACAGGAAAAGGACAAAATCATGTTATCCAATGGGGTGGTGGTTTTAATATAGGACAAAATGAAAGTGTAAATTTTAACGGCAAAAATCAAAACTACCTAAACATTGCTTATCAAAAAGATGCTTCTAAGATAGACGGAGCTTTAAATGGTGGGAATAACAATATCTTTTTGGTTAATCCTATGGGAGTTTTGATTGGCAAAACAGGAACTATCACTGCGGGAAAATTTGTAGCTAGTACGACGCCTTTAAGTGATAATAATGTCAAAACTTTTTTAGAGAAAGGAGCTAGTTTTTCTCCAGCATTTGATGTAAGCAAGCAAGGAAATATTATCAATCTTGGAAAGATTAATGCAGATAATATTGTTTTAATAGGAAATAAGGTTGAAATAGGAGTAGGTGGTAGAATAAATGGAAAAGATGGAGCTAGCAATGCTAAAGAAGCTCACCTTGTAGGAAATTATGTTTATGTTAGTGTAGGAAAAGATAAAGAGAATAAAAATACTATTAAAATTGATAAAGATGGCTTCAAAGGTACGGCTATTGTTGAGGGATTTATGCAAAGGGATATGACAAGTTTTGCAAATGATAAATATCAATTTGGAGATTTTGGTAGCATAAAGTCACAATCATATGATTTTTATAGAGCTATTACTATAGGAGGGCATTACTATAACAACGGACAAAATATAAATCATTATATGAATGCTAATGAATGGAAGCTTTTTGCCGATGGTTGGAATAGCGATGCACTCAATGGAGATATTTTTAAAGACGGTTTAACCACAATTCGCCTTATGAGCGATATTGATTTTTCATATTTAACTAGCAATGGAAAGCAAATAGCTATTGATCCTGTTGGCGCCAATAAATATGCTTTTAGTGGTAATTTTGATGGTGGGAATTATACTTTAAAAAATATACTTATCAATGCTCAAAACACAGACAAAGGATGGAATACTGGTATTTTTGGTAAAGTTGAAGGAAAAGATGGTAACAATAAGGCTAAAATTTATAATCTTAATGTCGATGGTTTGAAATTTAGTGGAAAAACAAATTCTGGAGGAGCTTTTGTTGGGCAAAGCTCTAACGCAGATTTTAGCAATATTCATTTAAAAAATATTGGAGATTTAATTTTCTTTGACCCAAATTCCAAAAATAGAACCGATGGATTTCTTTATGGTGGTGGTTTTGTAGGTTATGCCAAAAGTGGTTCTAGTTTTAATCGTATTAGTTTAGATAATTTTTTTAAAATAGCACTACAGCCAGAGGGTAAATTTAGTAGTGCGTATATTGATATTTACTTAGGTGGTTTTGCTGGCTATTCAGAAGGTAGTAATTTTTCTAATATTTTATTAAACAATATTGGCGGAGTAACGATTTTAGGTTCAGAAACAGGTGGCAATATTTTTGCAGGTGGTTTTGTGGGTTATGCTGGAGATAAATCATATTTTTCTCAAATTGATTTAAAGAATATAGGCAGAATTTATGGTATCGTAGCTGAAGGAAATAAATTTGTTAAACATACTGCTGCAAGTGGTTTTGCTGGGGCTGTAAATGGAACTAATTCTTTTGAAAAAATTTCTTTAATAAATTTTGGAGATATTATTGCGAAAAGAGGATATGTTTGGACTCCTGATGGAATTGCTTCAGATAAGCTTTTTAATGTTGGATCTGGTGGATTTATTGGAATTTTAAATCCTCTGGATAAAGATATACTTTATGTTGGCTTTAAAAATATTTTAATTAATTTTGATCAAAAAATGCAAATTTATGCTAAAGCCGGAGATGGTGTCGGTGGCTGGTTTGGCAATGATTATAATAATTATGAATTTAATGCTGCAGGTGGATTCTTAGGGGGCTTTTTAATTCTAGAGTTGGAGATGTAAATTTTAATAATATCCAAATGAAATTTGGAAAAGAAACAAAAATAAAAGTTCAAAAATATAGAACTAATAATAAAGAGATGTTTCAAGGTTTATTTATGGGATATTTTATTAAAGATTGGTGGGATGGAATATTAAAAACAAACAATATTTTCGTATACTATGAAAAAAATTCTCGAGATACTTACGCTGGTTATTATGATGTTAAAGGTAAATTTTTGGAGAGATTTTAAATGATTCTGCTCTTGCATATGGAAGAGGCTTTGAATTTTATGATTATAATATAAAAAATAAAGTTATTAATGAAGCAATGGTTGGATTTTTAGAGAATCAAGGAGGGGTAGTTAACAAAGATTATAACAATGGATATGTTTCTTATTACGATGGTAATGCAAAAATTACTCCAGAAGTACCTGATTTTAAAGATCCTGTATTATCCAAAAATGACTTTGATCCAAAATTACTTCAAAGAATTTTAGATGATTTGATGAATGGAAAATACACTTATGATTTTGATACCAAAACTTGGACTTACGTAGATAGTAAGGGTGTGGTAGGAAAAGATGAAGCCAGTGAGATCACTCAAAGTTTAAATTTCTTAAATGCGTTTAAAGATACTAAAATGGAGCAAGAATTTGTAAATTTGTGGAAAAATTCCCAAGATCAAAATTATAAAAATTATACCAATCTTTATAAAAATGGACGCAAAAGAAAACTGCTATGCATAAAATCAAAACCGGCGAAGGTTATTTCGCTAGTTTTAAAGAAGAATTACAAAAATACCAAGAAGTCTTAGCTCAACTTGACAAAGAAAATAAAAACTATGAAAAAATCAAAGAATCAGGCTTAGTTAGCGATGAAACACTTAAAGTTATGTATGAAAAACTTTTAGAACAAAAAGAAGCTCTTGAAAAGCAGTTTGCGGATCTTAGTGGAAATGAAGGATTTCACTATAAGCTTGAAAATGAAATTCTAAATTCTCAAGGTTTTTCTATAAAAGGTAAAGATGTAGATGATAAAGCATACACTGGAAATTATAAATTCGAAGGAAAATTAGCTTCATTGCCAGAAAAACCAAATATATCTATTTATGAGCCAGATAAACAAGGGGGGTGAAGATCCAGACAAACCTTCTGTATTGCCGCCTGAAATTCCTGAAAAGGTTGTAGAAGCTCCTATAAAAATTCAAACCGAAGTAGACACAAAAAAAGAAGAAGATGATGATCAAGTGGAAATAGGAGAAGCAGATGCTAGAAGTAGTGGTTTGCGTTGTATTGTAAGTGATAATTTTAAGACAATGGACATTTGTGTAAATGCAAAATAGGAAATAAAAATGAGAAAAATTTTAGTTGTTTTAGTCTTATTGCAAGTATTTTCACATGCTGAAGAGCTAAATAATAATAAAATAAGAGAGCTTATAGAAAGCTCTCCTGAAGCAAATGAACCACAAAATAAAAATTTAAAAAATACATTAAAAAATCAAAAAAGCCCTGTAAATTTTAAAGAGCAAAATACTACAAATATTACAAATTCACAAACTGATCAAAATGAAGCTAAGGTTTTTGTAAGAGAGTATGTTTTGCATATCGATAATAAAGATTTGACATTTAAAAAATTAAGAATTAGCGAAAAAGAAATTCAAGATGCAATAGCTGAATATCGCAACCAAGAGTTAAGCTTACAAAATTTAAAAGATATAACAAACATTATAGCTTATTATTGTCAAGTAAGTGGCTATCCTTCGGCAACTGCTTATATACCACCGCAAGATTTAAGTTCTAACAAAGTGCAAATTAACATAGCTTTTGGAACTTTAGGAAAAGTAATCATTAAAAACAACTCAGGTGTGAGGGATTATGCTTTAGAGAGTAAATTGAACAAAAATCTTAAAGGGAAAGTTATCACAACTAAAAATGTGGAAAATGAAATTTACAAAATCAATGAAATATACGGAATCCAAACCAATGCTAATTTACAATCAGGTGATGGTTATGGAGAAAGCGATGTTATTATAGAAGTAAACAAAGGTGATAGTGCAACTTTAACTTTATACTCTAACAACTATGGGACTAAAGAAACAGGTCGTTTTAGAGCAGGAATGAGTCAAAGTTTAAACAATATAGCAAGACAAGGGGATAGCTTAAATTTTTATCTTCAAGATAGCGATGAAAATCAAATAGATTATGGGATTAATTATAGTACTTTTATAGGAAATTTAAAAATTACTCCATTTGCAACTCAAGGACATTATGTTCTTGGTGGAATTTATAGAAATCTTGGTTTTTATGGGGACTCTATGAATGTTGGGGTAAATTTTTCTTATCCTGTGTTTTTATATACCGAGTATTCTTTATATCTTGTTTCGGGTTTTACTCATAAAAAGATTAAAGATTATTATCTTGATGGTTTAGTAAGTAATGAAAAAGCGAGCAATAGTGTAAATTTAGGCATAGAAGGAACTTGTAAAGGTTTGGAGAATAATGTCCTAAGTTATACCTTAAATTTTACATATGGCAATGTTGAAAATGATGGTGATTCGTCTGGATTTAATGGAGTAAATTTAGGAAATTTTGGAAAAATGAATTTAAATTTAAGCAACGAATATCAATTCCAAGAACGCTTAACTCACATTTTTCAACTCAATTATCAAAAAGTTGTCGGTGGTGCTGTTATTAGATAGTAGTGAATCCGTGTCTTTAGGTGGACCTTATGGTGTGCGTGCTTATTTAGAAGGCGAGGGGAGTGCGGATAATGTTGTTTCTGGCACCTTAGGAATAAGATTTCAAACACCTTTAGAAGGGCTTTACTTGACTCCTTTTTATGATATAGGATATTCTTGGTATGAAAATAAAGAATATCAAAGCGAAAATCATTATTTTATGGATGCAATGGGTATGCAAATACTCTATACAAGAAGTGCTAATTTTTATGTAAAAATGGATGCTGCAAGAGCTGTTCATCGGTTTAAACACGATGGAGAACATCGATCAAGAGTTTATGTAAGCCTAGGAAAATACTTTTAACTTTGGGGTGATTGGAGAAATTTCTACCCCCCCCCATTTTTCAACCCACCA
>NZ_JAAMXB010000008.1:0-187782 GCF_011068225.1 Campylobacter sp. CFSAN093229
CAAAAAGCTAGTTATCTCTAAATTTACTTATTGATTTAAAATTTGATTTTTACTCTTACATAAATTCTGCCAATTTGAAGCACTTTTGATTTCAAGACATTGTTTTAAACTTTCTTTTTCAGCTTGTACATTTTGCATTCTTTCATAAGTTAAGGCTTGGATATATAAAGCTCTTGCTCTATCTTCATCTGAAAGTTTTAATTTAAGTAAATCTGTTAAAACAGCTAAACTTTCTTCATTTTTATTGATTTTAGCCAAAGCATCAAGATACATAAATTCTAAATTAGGACTAAAAAGATTTATACCTTTAAAATTTTGATAGTCAATGGCCTTAGGTGCGTAAGTTAAAATAGTTGTTTGCATATTATGATCATTAGCGTAAGAAAGTAAAGCATCATAAGCTTCCACCATACTAAAATTCATTGGAAAACTTTCTAAAATTTGCAAAATTTTAATGGCTTGATTATAGTCATTTAAACGCAATAAAGATAAAAATTGCAAATAATAAGCCTTAAAATTCTCATCATCACTTTTTAAAATTCTAGAATTAGCTATATCTTTAGAAATTTTAATCACCTGAGGATATTGTTTATTATCAAAAAGAATAGATGCTTTTTGAAGACCATAAAATATAGAATCTTCATTATAATTTTTATCTATATAATCAAGTGCTTGTTCAACATTAGAAGTTCTGATAAGACAAGCTAACATTTGTTTTTTATTCTCAATTTTCTGACCTATATCATAAGCACTAAAACGCATAAAAATATTTGCAGCATTGATACAATTATCAGCTTTTATCGCATTTTTTAAATCATTAATGGCTGCTTTCTCTAAAAATTGAGTAGCATTTGGAATTTTTTTACTTTCTATAAGATCTTTATAAGCTAAAATAGCGCTAAAATTTCCCTCTTTATAATAAAGTGCAACATCTTCATCTAAAGCTTTATTTGCAATATTCTCATCTTTATTTGCATATTGCTTCATTAAATCTGTATAACGCTGATGCAAAAAGCTTGCATTATTATCACCTAAAGCAAAGAATACCTCATCACTTGCTTTTTTGATTTCATCTAAATACTTACCATCTAAATAATCATCCATATATAAATCAAGGTATTTTTTAGCATCACTAGATCTGTTAGTATGTGATAAAACTAAGGCTAAATCTTTTAAAGTTTCTTCATAACTTGGATCAAGTTTTGACATTTTAGCAAAGGCATCTTCATAAATACTTGCACTTATATCAAATTGTCCTTTTTGATTAAATAATTTAGCAAGTTCTAAAGATCTTGGAATATCTTTTCCAAAATATTCAGGATTGGCTTTTAAAATGGTATTAATATACTCTATAGCTTTATTTACTTGCTCATTTGAAAGTAAATTCTTTGCCAAACTCATAGCTGCTCTTGCAGCTAAATCTAAATTTTTTGTATTAAAATAAGTATTTTCATAAATATTTAGAGCTTTTTCTTTTTCATTTAAATTATAAATATAGTCTGCATAATCAAGTTTTGATAACTGAGTAAAATAATTATTAGGTTGTTCATTATCCAAAATCGACATTGTATACTCTACATCAGCACGCTGGGCTAAAGCGATATAAGTTCTTAACATTATATGTAAAACTTCTGAAAAATTTTTATCACTTGTAAAAGTACGCGTCCAATTTTTAGCATCATCAATCATCTTTTCTAAAATTTGTTGATCACGCATACTTGGATCTTGAGTGTAAAGTTTATTTTGAGCTCTTAATTTATAAAGTATAAATTCACTAGTAAAAATACTGCCACGATATCTATTGATAGCATTTTGTGCATCAATCACAACTTGATTGTAATTAGCCTTATCGTATTCTTTTTTGATGCGTAAATAAGTATTGATATCTGCACTTTGAGGAATAACAACAGGATCAGAATTTAAATCTAAAGCTCCAACATAAGGCAAACTCTCATGTGGAAAATTGATATTAAAATCAAGTCCATCATAGTCTTTAACGCGTACTAGTTCTGGTGTAAAAATAAAAGTAAAAGCCTTACTTTTATGCGAACTTGATGAACTAAGTTCTTTATCTATATAAATATTTTGAGAAGTGTCAAACATTCTTGCTTGTATTTTTGGCAAAATGATCATTTTAATTTTTTGAGCTTCTTGTATAAATTTTAAATCAAAAGCAGAAAAACTCTGATCTTTTAATTTATTATCAACCATACCTGCAATATCACATTCAAAATGAACTTTTGCTTCGGTAATAAATTTTTGACATGTAAATTCTAAATCATTACTCGCATGTAAAACTGCAAAAGCTTGATTATTTTCGCGACCCGTGTTTAAAACAAGCTCAAAAGCAAAAGCATTTAAAAAACTTAATAAAATTAAAAATAATATTCTCATAAAAATAATTATAGCAAAACTCTTATAACATTAACAATATAGCAAAAGTACTTACACAAACACAACAAGCTAAAATAAAATTTTGTATAAAACTAAACTTAATATTATGAACCCTATCATTTTTCATAAATAAAGCATGAATTAAAATCTTTAAATACGCATAAAGCATAATAACAGAAGATAAAGCCACAAAAAGCGCCAAATACCAATATCCATTTAAAATTGCTGTATTTAAAATCATAAATTTACCCCAAAATACTCCAAAAGGCGGGATACCTGCTAAAGAAAGCACACTAATGCTTAAACAAAAAGCAATTAAAGGTTTTTTAACCAAAAGCCCATTTAAACTCTCATAAGAATTATTCTCATAATTGCTTAAAATCATAAATACAGCATAATTTGCAAAAGCAAATAAAGTCCAATATCCAAAAATAGCAAGCAAAATCCCATCAAAATTTTGTTCTTTTAATAAAGGAATACAAGCTACCAAAACCAAAGAAGAATGCACTACAGAACTATAAGCAAACATTTTTTTGATATTGTTTTGACTTAGAGCCGCAAAAGCACCTATAAGCATAGAAAAAATCGCTAGAACTATTATGATATATTCAAAACCTGTATTATTTAAAAAATCAAACAAACGAATAACCACAACCAACATGGCAACTTTTGGCACAACTGAAATAAAAGCAACCAAATTTGTATGTGCTGCATAATACACATCTTTAAGCCAAAAATGAAAAGGTGCCAAAGAAAGCTTGATTGCACAAAGAACAAAAATCATCACTCCAGCACCCAAAAGCATGGGATCTTTTTGAAACTCGTTTTTTAACGCTAAATTAGCAGATAAATCTAAAGTTCCTGTTTTTAAATAAATAAAAGCTACAGCCATAACAAAAAACCCAGCTCCTACAGCCGCTACACTAAAGTATTTTATCGCACTTGAAATAGCATTATCACTTCCACGCATTGCTATTAAAGTATAAAGTGCTAAAGAAGAACTTTCAAGTCCTATAAAAATAAGCACTAAATTTGAGCTTGAAACCATCAAAAGCAAAGATGCGATCATAAATAAAAATAAAGCATAAAATTCACCTTGATTTTCTTCTTTTTGCATTAAAAGATATAAAAATGAAAAACACAAAATCACCAAAGAAGCATAAAATGAAACAATATCATTATTTAAAGTAGTCAAAAAAGCTTTTGCTTCTAAACCTTGAGCATTTGCATTATTTAAAATCAAAAAAGCACTTACAATTAAAGATAAAGAACTTATACCGATATAAAACGATCGATGAAATTTCCAAAAACCAGAGCAAAGCAAAAGAACTATTGCAGTTGTAATTAAAAATAAAAATGGATAAGATAAGCTTATATTTAAAAGTTCTAAATTTAAAAAATTATTTAACATTTGCCTCTCCTATTTTAGATAAAAAATCTAAAGTATTTTGCTCAACAGCTCTAATATTCATTGTTTTTATAAGATTATCCACATCTTTTTGTATCGGCTTTAAAAGTATATTTGGCATAAGCCCTAGTCCAAAAATCATTACTACAATACACACAAGCGCTACTATTTCTCTAAGGCGTAAAGAAAAACTCTCTATAAAGCTTTGTTTTTGCATGAAAAATATTTTTCTAAATACTGCGAACATATAAATCGCTCCCAAAATAATCACCAAACCTGCCAACAAAGCGTAAAATAAATTAATCTTTGCTATACCTAAAAGAATTAAAAACTCTCCCACAAAAGAAACAGTTAAAGGCAAAGAAACGCTTGCGAGTAAAATTAACATAAAGAAAATTGAAAATAAAGGTGCTTTTTTGGCCAAAGAATGGTAAAAAGAAATATCATAAGTATAATATCTTTGGTATAAAAGTTCAACCATTAAAAATAAAGCTCCCGTTACAATACCGTGTGCAAACATATAAAAAACCGCACCACTAATACCCAAAGCATTTAAAGAAAAAATTCCCAAAATCATCACACCAAGATGTGAAATAGAACTATAAGCGATCAATTCTTTAATATTTTCTGCTCTATAAGCAATTAAAGCATTATAAACGATACTCACTATACATAAAGCTACAATTAAAGGCATAAAATACACACTCGCATCTGGAAAAAGCGGTAAACAAAAAAGCAAAAATCCAAAAGGAGCCATTTTAAAAACTACAAGCATTACAGAAACAAGTACAGGCGAATTTGCATAAACCTTAGGTGCCCAAGTATGAAGTGGAAATAAAGGAGCTTTGATAGCAAAAGCGATAAAAAATGCTCCAAAAAGTAAAAGTTGCTCTGTAAAATTTACTGCCGAGGCATTATTTTTCCAAATTTCTAAGTCAAAAGTGAAGATGTTTAAAAGTTGATAATTCAAATAAGCTTGATAAATCAATGCTACAAGCATTAAAATTGAACCCGCAAAAGCATAGATAAAAAATTTCACCCCTGCTCTAAAATCTTTACCATAAACTCCCATAATATAAAGCAAAGGCAAAAGAGAAAATTCCCAAAAAACATAAAATAACAAACCATCTTTTGCACTAAAAAGCCCCATAATAGCAAATTCTAAAAAGAATATACAAGATACAAGTGCTTTTTGTTCCAGCTTTAAAAATAAAAAGCTTAAAAATATCATCAAAGAACTTAAAAGCATCAATACAAGTGCAATACTGTCTACTCCTACATGAAAGCTAAAAAATTTCAAAATTTTAAAAGAGAGATTATAATCAAAGCTTACCCCTTGTAAAAAATCCGCAAAAATATCCAAATTTAAAGCCAAAATCATAAAACTTACAACAACGCTAAAAACCTTAACGCCTCCACGATTTAAAAGCAAAACCACAAAAGCAGAAATTAAAGGAAAAAATATCAAATAATTTAGCATTTTACACCATCCATACCAAAATCAACAAAATCACAAAAGCTGCCACCAAAAATCTAAGCATTAAGTTTAAGCTGTTTGGCATAATCATTTTTTGTGAAATAATTTGAGAATACAAAGCAATTTTTTCAACTATTCTATCAAAAATATAAAGATCGCAATGCTTTAAAATCGCACATAAACTTTCATATTTTGAAACGATAAATTGATGATAGAATCTAGGAATAAAATAATCATTACTTAAAAGTTTGTGAATTTTATTTTCTTCAATACTTTCCTTAAACCAAGAATTTTTATAAGCAAAAATAGCCAAAATTACACCCAAAATAGCTGCTACACTCGCACAAATCATTACAATTTGATTTTGTGCATCAATAAAAACTAATTTTGTGCTTAAATATTCAAAAAAACTATGTTCAAAAAATCCTGCAACAATAGCTAAAACCATCAAAGGACTCATAGCCAAAAGTGCGATTTTACTTGCTTCATGTGGATGTTCATCATGCCTTGCAGGGGTAAAAAATACCAACATTAAAAGTCTAAAGCTATAAAATGCTGTTAAAAAAGCTGCGATTAAAAGCACTAAAAAAATACCGTGATGAAAAGAAATGAAAGAATATCCTAAAATCAAATCTTTAGAGAAAAATCCTGCAAAAGGATAAATTCCTGCTAAAGCTAAAGATCCTATACACATCAAAATAGCCGTAAATTTTAAAGGTTTAAAAAGTCCACCCATTTTTTTAATGTCTAATTTATCATTCATAGCATGCATTACATTTCCAGCACCTAAAAAAAGTAAAGATTTAAAAAAAGCATGTGTAGCTAAGTGAAATAAAGCTATACCATAAGCCCCAAGTCCTGCAGCCACAAACATATATCCAAGTTGCGATAAGGTAGAGTAAGCAATAATGCGTTTTAAATCCCTAGCCACCAAAGCCATAGAGGCTGCAAAAATCGCTACAAAAGCTCCAAGCAAGGCAATAATATAAGAAACCTCAGGAACTAAATCATAAAGCGTACTCGCACGAATTACCAAATAAACCCCCGCTGTTACCATGGTTGCTGCATGGATTAGGGCAGAAACAGGAGTTGGCCCTGCCATAGCATCAGCAAGCCAAGTGTGAAAAGGAAATTGTGCAGATTTTCCCATAGCTCCTATAAATAAACAAGTTGCGATTAAGATCAAAGCGTTATGATCTAGGCTTTGTACCATAGAAAAAACTTCATCATATTTTAAAGTTCCTGCTTGTAAATAAAGCCAAAAAATTCCTAAAAGCATACCCAAATCCGCAATACGATTCATAATAAAAGCTTCATTAGCCGCAAAAGAATAAGTATCGTTTTTATACCAAAAACCTATGAGCAACCAAGAGCAAAGCCCTACACCTTCCCAACCTACGAAAAGTCCTAAGAAATTATCACTCATAACTAAAAAAAGCATAGAAAAGACAAAAAGCCCCAAATAAGCAAAAAATTTATTAAAACCTTCATCATGAGCCATATAAAAAATACTATAAAAATGCACACAAGTAGCTACAATACCTACAACACTCATCATAGTAAGCGAAATGGCATCTATATCAAAGCCAAAATTTACTCCAGCAAACCATTCAAACAAACTCACATTAAAAGCTTCATTGCAAAAAAGCAAATACAAAGAACAAAAAGCACTTAAAGCTACTAAAAGTGAACAAAATATCCCTACAAATTGTTTTTTCTCACTCAAAGCAAAACAACTTGCAAACAAAAAAGCTATAAAAGGACTAAAAAGAGAAATCAAAGCTAAATTTTGCATACTAAGCCTCCACTTCTTTTAAGCTTTTTAATTCCAAAGTGCCTTTTCTCCTATACCAAAGCACACACAAAGCTACACCAACAGCTACTTCACAAGCTGCTACACCCATGATAAAAAGTGCAAAAACCTGTCCATTTAAATCATTGTGCATTTTAGAAGCTGCTACTAAGGCTAAATTAGCACTATTTAATAAAATTTCACTCGAAATAAAAAGCATAATGAGATTTTGTCTTTTTAAAATCCCTACAAGCCCTATAACAAACATTAAAATGGCGACAAAAAAATACTTTTCTATCATTGTTTTTCCTTTGTAAGCTCTTTATGAGTAAGAGTGATAGCACAAACTAAAGCAATCAAAAGCAAAATAGCTATAAACTCAAAAGCCAAAAGATATTTTGAAAAAATCGCTAAAGCCAGTTGTTTATTAAAATCAAACAAAGCAGGATCGTTTAAAGGCAAATCCGTGCTGATATTTTGGTATTTAAAACCTATAAGCATGGCCAAAAGTAAAATTGCACTTAAAACCACCAAAGTAAAAAAACTTTTTTTAGCTTTAAGCTGTTCTTTAAATTCTTTAGAAGCATCAAAAAACATCATCGCAAAACTATAAAGTCCAAGCACAGCTCCACTATAAACAATAATTTGTATCACGCCTAAAAACTCTGCATCAAGTAAAAAATAAAATCCTGATAAAAACACCATTCCACCTGCTAAAGCCGAAAGAGAATAAAGCATATTTTTACTTAAAACCGCAATAGTAAAAAAGCCTAAAACCACTACACTAAAAAATACAAAGGCTAAATTTTCTATCATTTGTTTTCTCCTTGCTCTTGTGTGTTTTGATTTTCTAAGGCACTTTCAAGCATCGCATCGTAATAATTTGGTGTTTTTTTAACCCACAAATTTGCATCCTTTCTAAGGCTTCCCGCTCCTTCAAATTCAACTTGATTTTTAAGCTTATCAATAGGAGTTAAAAAATCTTGCTTATAGCCAAAATAAGATCTTTGCTCGGCTGCATTTTCATACTCTGTCCCATGTACTATAGCAAGTTCTGGGCAAACCTCAGCGCAAAAACCACAATAAATACAACGCCCTAAATTAATACTATAATTTCCTACTTTTTTACGCCCATTTTCATCTAAAGAAGTTTCCATTCTAATACAATTGCTAATGCAAATTTTTTCGCAAAGCCCACAACCTATACATCTTTCATTTTCGCTTTCTATAAAACGCATCAAACGATGAACAGCACGGTAACGATTGTCAAGCTTTACCTTTTCAAAAGGATATTTAATCGTAGCGCTATTATTTCTCTTAAGTAATTCTCTCATCATCACAAAAAGCCCTACAAAAAGCTCTAGTTTAATGCTTCTACGCAAAGCTTGTGAAATTTTCTCCCAAGTGCTAACAGGAGTTTTTCTTTTCTCATCCACTAAATAATAATTTTTCATATCAAACTCCTATAAAAGAACTGCCAAAGCAGTGATTAAAAGGTTTAAAACCGCTAAAGGGATTAAGATCAAATAGCACATTTTCATCACTTGATCTGGACGCAATTGCGGAAAAGCAGCTCTTGCCCAAAAATACCAAAAGAAAATAAAACTTGATTTTACTATCATCATAATCCAACCAGGAATAATCCAAAAGCTATTAAAACCCCCTAAAAACAAAAGAGTTACCAAAATAGCTCCAGCTATCATAGAAGCATATTCACCTATAAAAAACATACCCCATCTTAAACCCGAATACTCCGTTCCATAACCCGCTACAATTTCAGCATCATTTTCCGTCAAACAAAGCGGAGTTCTATTAGTCTCTATAAATAAAGCAATTATAAAAAGCACAAAAGCCAAGGGCTGTTTAAAAATAAGCCAAGAAAAAAATCCATCGCTTTGATAATTGTTAATATCCACCAAAGAAAAAGAACCTACAAGCATTACAATAGCGATCAAAGCTAAAGCTCCTACGCTTTCATAGGAAATAATCGCTACAAGCCCTCTTGCAGCCCCTAAAATCGACCATTTATTATTACTTGCAAGTCCACCCAAAAATACCGCATAAAAGCAAAGCCCTGAAGTACCGATGACAAAAAGCAAAGCTACATTAATATCTGCCACTATAGGCTGAATCGCTCTTCCAAATAAAGTAAATTCAGGTAGCATAGGAATAGCTGCTAAAGAAACAAAAGCACAAATAGCAGAAATCAAAGGTGCTATAGCAAAAATAAATTTTTGCGAATTTGAAGGGATTATATCTTCTTTAGTAAAAAGTTTTATCATATCAGCTACAAGTTGAATAAGCCCAAAAGGCCCTACCATATCAGGCCCTATGCGTCTTTGAAAATAAGCTAAAACTTTTCTTTCAGCATAAGTTGCAAGACCTGCTAAACTCGCAAATATTGCAATGATAATAATACATTTAATCAAAGCCTCTAAAGCAAAAAAAGCAAAATCACTCATGGCTTGCTCCTAATTTTTCTAAATTCGCCACAACAAATCTTTCATCAAAAAAGCTTAGCGTGTCAAGTTTTTCATCAAAATACGGCAAGAAAGCCCCATTTTTTATATCCTTATCCACACGCACGCTAAGGCTTAATTCTTTATCTTTTACTTTAAGTTTTACAAGATCTTTATCTTTTAAATTTTTCTCTTTAGCTAAATTTTCACTTACACCTAAAAAAATCACCTCATTAATCGCACTAGCACGATTTGAAAATCTACCAAATTGATAACTAGGATTAGCACTATAAAGCAAAATTTCATCTTCTTTTGGGTTTAAATTTTCAAAATTTGGAGAAATGAATTCTTTTTTAGCAACTTGTTTAAAACATTCTAAATTAAGCTCATACCCCCTTTTACACTCACCTGCATTAGTATAAAAATTGTCTAAATGATCAAAATCAATCGGAGAAAAACCTTTATTTATAGGGAGTCTCTTAGTATAATTTATAGTATATTCCTCATCAAAACCTAAAGCATTAGCTAAATCATTTAAAAAATATCCCTTAAATTCTAAAGCAGCGTTAGTTGGCACCACTCTTTTATCATAATTTAAAAAAGTTCCTTCTTGCTGATTTAAACTCGCACTAGCTAAATTTGCATGCTCTTCATAAGAAAAACTAAAATCACCTTTTTCATTATAACCTAAAGTCTTGCCCTCTTGTGTGTTTTTATCCAAATCACAAATCATAGCTACACCTAAGGTATTGGTATGTGTAGGATTTAAAAAGACTTTAAAAGGAGTGGTATTTTGGATCAAAGCAAGTAATTTAGCAAGTTTTTTGGCATTTTTATGAAAATAAAAATCACTCCCTATAACAAGAGCAAAATTTACTTTTTTAAGCAATAAATCTTCTAGTTTATCTTCATCTATACCTAAATTTTTAGCAAAAACAGAGCGTTGGACTTCTATAATTTTTTTTACTTTCTTAGGTACGACTTTTTTTACTTCTTTTTGAATTTCATTGCCTTCTTCATCTTTTTCTATGACTTGTTCTACAACTTCTTCATTGATACTTTCTTCTATTTCTTTATTTTCACTAACAAAAAACTCTGCTAAATGAGTTTTGATACCTTCATCTTGGCTAAATTTTTGAAGTAAAAAATATAAAATTTGCTCTTCATCGCCACTTTTATGAACGTGTGAGATAAAATTTTTAGAATATTTTGCTATACCCGCATCTTCTATAGGATGAAAATAAAGCCCTGATCCTTTACTCATCACTAAAGCATTATTGATTTTATAGCTAAGCGTTGGAGCATCATATCTTAAAAGCGTTCCAGCTACAACCAAAAAATCACTTTTTGTTATATCTTGAGTATTAGCGCTATAAAACTCGCCAGAATTAGCGATAAATTCTTGTAAAAATTCTTTAAATTTCAAAGCTTCTTCATTGATCAAAGAAAGATTAAATTTCTTTTTTAAATTTTGCAAAATCAAAGCTTCTTCATTGGTAATAAAACTATTAAATTTAATGTTTTTAATTTCATTTTTCTCAAAAAGTTTCACAAGTTCTTCAAAGGCTTTTTCATCTTTATCCGCCTCATTTTGTGTATCAAAAGCAAATCTTGCAGCCTTATTTAAACTCGCAAAAGCAAAATCATTACTCACACGATAAATTTTTTCTTTTTGACTGCTAATACCACTTTGCTTAATATCATAATACATCAACTCACAATCGCTTGAATGCGGATTTGAAGCAGGGATTCTTTTAAGTTCCCAAATATTTGAAGTGTATTGAAATTTCGAACCTATCAAAGCCCCTGTTGGACACACACTTGTACATTCTCCACAAAATGAACAATCAAGCGTATCGCCATTTGCAGGGCCTATCAAACTTTTTTGAAATTTAGTCCAAATCGCATAAGCATCTTTTCCCATGCTCTCTTTAAAGCTATTATCTACACTATCGCCACCACGAGGAACAGTTTTTAAAGCGCTTTCACCGATTTTATCCTTACAAACCGTAATGCAACGCTCACATACTATGCAAAGTGCGGGATCGTAATTAATCATTCCCCAATGTTTATGCGGTTTATGTGTGTCTTTAATCCAATATTTTTGAACATTTACACGACTTTTATGAGTGAAATTTTGCAATTCACACTCGCCTGATTTATCGCAAACTCCACATTCTAAAGGATGATTGATGCAATAAGCTTGCATGATCTCATTTCTTTCATCCCAAAGATTTTGCAAATCACTTTCTACAACCATACCCTCTTTTGCTTTAGTATTGCAAGAATATACCTTTTTACCATCAGCTTCAACCATACACATACGACAAGCCAAAGTAGGACTACAGCCTGAAAGATAGCAAATCGCTGGGATAAAAATATCATTTCTTCTTGCTATATTTAAAATATATTCGCCTTCTTCAAAGGCGCAATCTATACCATTAATCTTAACTGTCATTTTGCTTCCTTTATGCGAATTGGAGTAAAATCAAAACCATTGTTTTCATAATTTAAAAAAGCTATGGTGCCTTGTAAATTTTCATCTAAACAAAGCTTGGTTTTAAGACTAAAATCTTTAGCCAAAATTTCAACTTCACTTTGATCTTTACATTTTGCAATTTGTAAAAATTGCCTTGAACAATGTAAATTTTTATCTTGCAAATTTGCTCTAAAAAGCACTAAACCATCATAATTATCTAGTTCTTTTAGGGTGTTTAATTTTGCCTTTTTAAAATCGCATTCTTCTTCATCGCTATCTAAAATCTTTAATTCATATTTTACGCTTAAGAAATTCAAAAAATATTTGATATTTTCACTATCTTTGTAAGAATGGATATTTTTATCTATAATTAAATACTTAGCCTCTTTTAAAAAAGCAAGCACTTCACCTGCTTCTTCCTCTCCAAAACAAGATTCAGCACTTAAATATCCCTCATCTAAATCGCAAAAATGCCTTTCATCGCTTAATTTACAAAGCAAGGCTAAAACAAAACTCAAACTTGCAATTTCGCATTTGTAAAATTTAGCTTTTAAGTTTTTATCTTCCAAACAAGAAATATTAATGCTATTTACACCTATTTTTTCACATAAATTTTTGTTTTTAAGGCTTGGCATATCTAAAAAACAAAGAGCATTATCATAAATCATACTCTCTCCTTTTTTATAACAATAGTCCAATCCACTTGATTAAATTTCAAAGAATTTAAAAGCTCACAGCCTTGTTCTTTTACAAAAGAAAAACTTTTTTCAACAGGAGAAAAATCGCCGATTTCAAAAAGCACCACTAAAACCTCACCTTGTTTTGCTTCTTTTATGATTTGTGCTAAATCTTCAAAAAGCTCTTTGCTTTTTCTTAAATCTACTCTTCTCATCGATCTATCTCGCCTAAAACTATATTTACATTACCCATAATGGCTACAACATCAGCTAAATAAGTACCTACAAGCATTTCTTCAAAAAACGCACAATGCCAATAACTAGGCGTTCTAGCCTTTAAGCGATAAGGTCTTCCTGTACCATCACTATGGATAAAAAAGCCAAGCTCACCTTTTGGACTTTCAGTAGGCACATAAACTTCACCTTTAGGGGGTTTTAAACCTTGAGTGATTAAAACAAAATGCTGCATTAAAGAATAATTCTGCGTTAAAATTTGTTCCTTTGAAGCACTTACATACTCAGGATGCGTAGCTAAAATTTCAGGTGGAGTATCTTTATAAAGCGTGGCACATTGTCTAAGGATTTTCAAACTTTCACGAAATTCTTGCATATAAACTTTATATCTTGCATAAGAATCCCCTTGTGTAGCATAAGGCACACCAAATTCAACTTCATTATAAAGCAAATAAGGCTCTTCTTTGCGTATATCGTATTTTATGCCACTTCCTCTTAACATCACACCTGTACAACCCCAATTTAAGGCTTGTTCTTTAGTAACTACACCTACATTTTCAGTTCTTAAACGCCAAATTCTATTATCATCTAAAAGATCTTCATAATCTTTTAAATCATTTGGAAATTTATCGCAAAATGCAAGCATTTCTTCTAAATAATTTTCAGGTAAATCAAGCATAACCCCGCCTATTCTCATAGAAGAATGTGTAAGCCTTGCACCACAATACTTTTCTATCAAATCCAAAACATATTCTCGTTCTCTAAAGCAGTATAAAAACACACTCATCGCACCAATATCAAGCGCATGAGTGGCAAGCCAAAGCAAATGTGATGTGATACGATTTAATTCTAAAAGCATCATACGTATCACTGCTGCACGGCGTGGAATCTCTAAACCACAAAGCTTTTCAACCGCTGCACAATAAGCATAATTATTTGCTGAAGCAGCGATATAGTCCATTCTATCAGTAGTAGGAATAAATTCTTGATAAATCATATTTTCAGCCATTTTTTCCATACCACGATGCATATAACCTATACAAGGACGTGCTTTTACAACTTGCTCTCCATCAAGTTCTAAAATAAGGCGTAAATTTCCATGTGCTGAAGGATGTTGAGGGCCTAAATTGATAATCATCTTTGAGTCTTCTTGCTCAAAAGCTATATTTTCATAATAAGGTTTTAACTTGCTAGGAATTTGCATTTTAACGCCTTTTCTCTAAAATTTTTGCTTCATCACGTTTTACTTTTTTTACAAAAGCCACGCCTTCATCTTCTTGATATTCTTGTTTAAAGGAAATTTCCTTCTTTTGACCACCTTTTGGCACTTCATGATAAAGTCTTGCAAAATTTAGCGTATCTTTATCATCAACAAAACCAGAATCTCTTTGTTCTTCACCCACTACTTCACGATATTCTTTGCCAAAAATTTTATCAATCTCATACCATCTTGCAAACTCATCGCCCTTTAAAGGATAAGTTTTTAAAAGCGGATGTCCAAACCAATCATCAGGCATTAAAATGCGTTTTAAATTGGGATGATTTATGATGAAAATTCCAAACATATCATAAATTTCTCTCTCACTCCAGTTTGCTCCTTTAAAAATATGAGCCACGCTTTGCAAACGCTCTTTTACGCCTACAAAAGTTTTTATTCTCACTCTTAATTTTTTTTCTAAATTTAAAAGCTGATAAAACACTTCAAAACCATTTTTATCTGCTATAAAATCAATAGCACTTGCTTCTGTAAAACTTAAATAACCTAAAGTTTTAAGCATTTGCAAGATTTTAACATTGTCTTCTTTTTTGATTTCTATTACCCAAAAATCAAGCTCTACAAAGGAATTTAAAATTTCTACTTGAGTTTTTAAAACTTCAAAATCATCTTTAAAAACACTTTCATTAACATCAGATTTTACAGTGTGTGGCGCGTGATAAAATCTATCTTTGTAATAATTTTGAGTTTGAGCATTTTTTTTATCGCTATACTTTCTCATTATACCAACCTTTTAGGTGCGATTTTACGACTTGCTTTTTCTTTGCGGATCTTTTTTTGCAAAATCATCAAAGCAAACTGAAAACTTTCTGGACGTGGAGCACAGCCTGGCACATAAATATCTACAGGTATAATTCTATCCACTCCTTGAACCGTAGAATAAGTATTAAACATACCGCCTGTATTGGCACAACTTCCCATAGAAATCACCCATTTAGGATCAGGCATTTGATCGTAAAGTCTTCTTGTAAATTCAGCATGCTTTTTACATAAAGTTCCTGCGATAATCATCACTTCACTATGGCGTGGTGAAGCTCTAAAAATCGTTCCAAATCTATCAAAATCATATCTTGAACCCCCAGCCGCCATCATCTCAATCGCACAACAGGCAAGTCCATAAGATAAAGCCCATAAAGAATTACTCCTGCCCCATTGAACTAGTTTATCAACACTAGTTAAAACTACGGGCAAACCACTTGCATAATTTACTTGATGCTCTGCCATGCAAACGCTCCTTTTTTATAAGCATATAAAAATCCAACTCCTAAAAGTACGATAAAAACAAAAACTTCTAAAAGCCCAAACCAACCTAAATCTTTAAAAATCAAAGCCCAAGGAAATAAAAACACAACTTCTATATCCAAAAGTATGAAGATTAAGGCGATGATGAAAAATTGAGAGTTAATCTTGTTAGCTTGTTTAACAGGAATAGGACCACATTCATAAATTCCAAGTCCTAATTTTTTGCGATTTTTTGCGGCAAAATTATTACCGATTTTTGAAGCTAAAAAAACCAGTCCAAAAAAAATAACACTAGCAAGTACTAGCATTAAAAAAATACCAAAATAAGGATGCGAAGCATCTATATGAGACATTTATTCTCCTTTTTTAAAGCACTTTAATCACTCCACAACAAAAATTAAATTTACACTTTTCTTTATTTTACTCTAAACTTTCTATATTGAAACTTATATTAAAAAATATTTTTTAAAGTTTTAATTTTTTATGATTAAATTTATAAAAAAGATCACTTTGATGGGTTATAAATATATAAGAAATATTATTTTTTTGCTGATAGTCATATAAAAAAGTTAAAATTTCTTTAGAGGTTTTAATATCAAGCGCTGAAGTAATTTCATCTAAAATCAACAATTTAGGATTTAAAACCAAAGCACGGATAAGACCTACACGCGTGGCTTCTCCTCCGCTTAACTCATAGGGTTTTTGTTCTAAAATTTGTTTTTTTAGACTAAAAAAATCAAAAAATTCTAAAATCAAATCATCATTCTTTTGTAAATTAAAATTTTCCAAACCATCTTGTATAAGATTTTTGATTTTTTTATAAGGGTTTAAAGCCATTTTTTGATCTTGAAAGCAATACTGAATTTGCTTTCTTAAAAGTCTTTGTTTGTTTTTATCAAGCTTGTGTAAGTTAAGATTTTCATACCATACCTCACCCTCACTTGGATCTTCTAAAAAACAAAGAATTTTAGCTAATGTGCTTTTACCTGCACCACTTTTACCTAAAATTATTAAATTGTCATTTTCATTTAAAGAAAAATTGATATTATCAAAAATAATATGTCTTTCTTTTTTTAAATACCAATGCTTTTTAAGCTCATAAAACTTACTTAAATTACAAACTTTAAGCATTATAATACCTTAAAAATTCATCTAAGCTATATAAATTTGAACTATTTTTTTCTAGCATAAGAATTTCATCTGCTAAAGAATTTACCAAATTTAAATCATGAGTGATGCAAACTAAGGCTGTGTTATTTTTTAATTCTTCTAAAATCGATATAATCTTAGAAGCGTTTTCTTTATCCAAAGAAGCTGTGATTTCATCACAAATTAAAATTTGGGGTTGATTTAATAATGCCAAAGCTAGGCTCACCCTTCTTGCCATACCCAAACTTAATTCATTAGCATAAGAATGCCACAAACGATCAAGATTTTCAAATCCTAATTTTTGAAAATAAGAAAAAGCGTAATCTTTTCTTTCTTTTTGTTTTAATTTTGTATGAGTTTTTAAAACAAGATGACATAAATTTCCAATATCCAAATAAGGATAAAGACTAAGCTCTGCATCTTGCAAAACAAGTGCTACATTAGAACGAAAATCTCTAAGTTCTTCTTTGTTAAAATTAAAAATACAAGAATTATGAAAACTTAATTCATCAAAACTTATTGTGAAATTAGAATCTAAAAGTCTTACCAAAGCTTTTCCTAACAAACTTTTGCCCACTCCACTTTGTCCTAGTATCATTAAAGTTTTACCTGTTTTTATATTTAAATTAATATCCTTAAGCAATAAATTATTCTTCAAACTGATATTTAAATTTCTTACCTTCAAGATCTTATACCCCAAATTTTTTGTAAAAAATTACCCAACCATAAAAGAGGTAAAAACAACAAAAGCAAGTTTAAAAGTGGAAAAAGTATCATCCACCAAGCACCTATAAAAACTGCTTTTGAAGACTCACTCAAAAGAGTACCTAAAGTTGGAATTTCAAATCCTAAACCCAGTCCAAAAAAACTCAAAGTAGCTTCTGTGGCTATAGCATGAACAATATTAAATATAAAAAGTGTAAAAATCAGTGTTTTTAAAGCAGGTATTAAATCTTTAAAAAAAGCTCTAAATTTAGTTCTTCCAAGCACTATATTTGCTTTGTAAAAATCTAAATTTTCAAGTCTTTTTAATTCACTTTCTATAATTCTTGCTATGAAACACCAATGAATTAAAGCGATTAAAAAAATCATCAAAAACACATCAGAAGTTATCATACTTTGAAAAAACATCATAAGTAAAAAAGCAGGCAAGGCTAAAAAAAACTCTAAAATACGCATCCAAAAAACATAAAAAAAACATCGCGCTAAAAACAAATAGCACAAAGCAAAGATAATAGACAATAAAGATCCACCAACACCTATAATCAAAGAATTTCTCAAAGCAAAAAGCAAACGAGAAAACAAATCTCTGCCTAAAAAATCAGTCCCTAAAATATAAGTAAAATTAGGAGCTTGATGCAAATTTTCTAAATGAGTACTTAAAATATCAAAAGGAGCCAAAAAAGGTGCAAACAAGGCGCATAAAAACAAAAAAATTAAAGGCGCAAGAATGATAAGAAATTTAAACAAAATCAAGCCTTCTTAATCTAGGATTTAAAATCCTAGCTACAATATCACTTAAAAATGTAAAAAATGCTGCAAGCAAAACACTAAAAAATATAAGCGCAAGAACAACAGGATAATCTTTAAAAATAATACTTTTAAAAAGTAAAGACCCAAGTCCCTCGTAAGCAAAGACACTTTCTACCACATAAGTTCCCATCATAAAACTTAAAGCACTTCCCCCAAAATAAGCCACAATAGGGCTTAAAGAATATTTCAAAACTAAAAAATAAATATCTTTCTCCCTTAAAGCTCTAGCGTATAAATTTTGAATAAAAATTTGAGAAAAACTTTCATTGATAAAATTTCTAGCAATCCTTAAAAATAACGCCAAATGTGATAAAACGAGCACCAAAACAGGTAAAATCAAATGCTCTAAACGATTTAAAAAATCATCTTCAAAACCTATATCACTACTTCCCATAACAGGCAAAATTTTCCAAAAAATTCCAAAAATCAAAACAAACAATAAAGCCAAAACAAAAGGAGGTAAAGCAAAAAAATTAAAAGCTAAAAAAGTAATAATTTTATCTATAAAACTTTCTTTATAAGAATATCCCAAAAGTGCCAAAAAAACACTGAGTAAAAATAAAAGCATTAAGGCACTAAAACCCAAAATAAAAGTATTAAAAATTCTTTCTTTTATAAGCTTTAAAACACTTTCTCCACTTAAAAAAGAAACCCCTAAATCTCCTTTTAAAGCCTTAAAAAGCCAAATTTTATACTGCTCTAGAAAAGGCTTATCAAGCCCTAAATTTTGTTCTATTCTTTGAACAAATTCTTTACTTTGTGAATTAACTCCATTAGCATAAGCTATACTGCCTTTACTAAAATAAAGTAAAACAAAACATAAAAAAGTGCTAAAAAATGCTACGACAATACTAAAAACTAAGCGTTTTAGCACTATTTACTCCACTCATAAACATTCCAAGTAAAACCCACTCCGTGATGACCTAAAATCCTTGTTTTGATACCTTTTAAATCTTTATTATAAACCAAAGCAAAATCAAGATAAGCTAAAAAAATAAAAGGAGGATTTTCATACAAAGCATCTATAAAATCTTTATAATATTTTTTTCTCTCTTCTAAATTTGAAGTATTTCTTGCTTTTTGCAAGGCTATATCCACTTTTTTATCATGATAATGTCCAAAATTCCAACCCTCATCATTTAAAGCACTATCTTGCGAACTTTCAAATACCCTAAAAGTGTGAAAATCAGGATCTAAAGGACTTCCCCAGCCTATTAAAAAACTATCTACTTTAGAATAATCAAAACTTCCAGCAGGTTTAGCCACCACCTTGCTTACAACTCCTATTTTTCTAAATTCGCTTTGCAAAATTCCAGCTAAACTTACCCTTAAAGGATCATTACTCATCGCCCAAATTTCAAATTCTAAAATTTTCCCATCTTTTTCAAAATTTCCATCTTTATTTTTCTTAAAACCTGCACTTACAAGCAAGTCCTCGGCTTTTTTAGGATCATATTTGTAAATTTTAAAATTCTTAGAATTTACCCAAGAACGCTCTAAAGGGTGATTGGCTACAAAAGCATAATCATGTAAAAGATTTTTTACTATACTTTCTTTATCAACTGCGTAATTTAAGGCTTGTCTTACTTTTAAATCTTTTAAAAATTCATTATCAAAATTAAACATTAAAGCCCGATAATCAGCCGATTTTTCACGCAAAATTCCAAAATTTTCATCATTTTTAAAAATATTTAGCAAAGAAACATCGATTAAAGCTGCATCTATCTTGCCATTTTTAAGCTGGGCACTAGCTATAGAAGGATCAAAAACGTGTTTTATAATAAGTCTTGGAGTTTTTACCTTATCAAGATAAAAATGTTCATTGGCTTTAAATTCAACATATTCACCTTTTTTCCATTTTACAAATTTATAAGGACCTGTACCTATAGGATTTTGATTAAAAGAGCTTGTGTTTAAATTCTCATTTTCAAGCAAATGTTTAGGAAGCATTCCTATGCTTAAAGCATCTAAAAATGCAGGATAAGGTTTAAAAAGTGTGATTTTTACATGAGAAGGATTTAAAATTTCCACACTTTTAATATCTTCAAAATTGACATAAACAGAAGAATTGTTTTTAGGATTTTTAAAGGCTTCTATGCTAAATTTCACATCATCAGCACTAAATTTGACTCCATCATGCCATAAAACATCATCTCTTAAAAAAATATCATAAACAAGCCCGTCTTTACTAACATCCCAAGACTTAGCCAAATCAGGTTTTAAACTCATATTTTCATCAAAACGCGTAAGCCCTGAAAATACAAGATTAATCACTGCATCATGATCCTCGCTATAAGCAGGATTTATCCTTGTGATTTCATTTTCAACTGCTATAATAAGCATATCTTTTTGGGTTTTTGCTTCTAAATTTATAAACAATAACAATACAAAAATTAAAAATCTCAACATAAATAAACCTTTTCATTTAATAATTTGTAAAATTATAAAACAAAAAAACTCAACTCGCAAGCCTATACGGGGGATAAAGTTATATTTTAGTTATAAATTTCTATTTAAATACTATTTTAATAAATTTCTATCACTATATTATTCAAATTTTTATTTTTTGAAGTTAAATTCATAAACGAAAAATCCATTATAAAGCCTATATTTAGGAGTTTTAAAGTCTTAATTTTAATTGAATAAAATTATTATTTGTATTATAATCGCAATAATTTTTATCACATAAATGTAAGGAGATAACATGGAACAAAATCGTAGAGATTTTTTAAAATGGAGTTCTTTGTTTGGCGGCTTAACCTTAAGCCCTATAAATCTAAGTGCAAATTTATTAAAAACTCCACCATTGATCAGCAAATGGGCTGGATGTAATGTAAATTGTGGAACAAAATGTCCTGTAAAAGTGCATACTCAAGATGGAATTATTAAATAATCAGTACTGATAATGAAGGTGATGATAGCTTTGATAATCGTCAAGCAAAAGCCTGTATTAGAGGGCGTAGTTCAAGATATAAAGTTTACAACGCAAATTGCCTAAAAAGACCTTTAAAAAGAGTGAAAAAAGGGGTGAAGGTAAATTTTTATGCCTATTTCTTGGAAACAGGCTTTTGATAAAATTTCTGCCAAAATGCAAGAAATTAAAGAAAAATACGGCAATGAAGCCTTTTATATAAATTATGCAACAGGAACAACACGAACAATAATCAATCGCTGCACACAAGGTTCATGGGCTAGACTTTGAAGTCTTTATGGTGGTTATTTAAATTATCACAACTCTTATTCTACGGCTCAAATTTCAAATGTTATGAATTTTTTCTATGGTAGATCTCCTACTAGCGATATATACACTTTACGCTCTGCAAAATTAGCTATATTTTTTGGAGTAAATCATGTTGAAACTAGAATGGGAGGTGGTGGAGTATGCTATGCTTATCAAAAAGCCTTAGAAGAAAGTGGATGTAAAATAATTCACATTGACCCAAGATACAATGATTCTATGATAGGGCATTGCGATGAGTGGATACCTATAGCACCAGGAACCGATGCAGCTTTGATTGTTGCACTAACTTATGTGATGATAAAAGAAGATTTACTTGATAGAACTTTTCTTGATAAATACACCATAGGCTTTAGCGAAAATACTCTGCCACAAGATACAACCAAAACTCAAGCTATGAAAGCTATGTTTTAGGACTAAACGATGGAGTAGAAAAAACTCCTGATTGGGCTAGCAAGATTACAAAAATTCCGGCACGCCGCATAGTTCAACTTGCAAGAGAAATTGCCACCATAAAGCCTTGTTTTATAGAACAAGGTTGGGGAGTGCAAAGACATTCAAATGGCGAACAGGGTCAAGTAAAACATATGATATAATGGGTATGCCTTTTAAAAATCCAATAAAAGATTCTATTCCTTGTTTTTTATTTACAGACGCCATTTATCGTGGAAAAGAAATGACAGATATTAGCGATGGGGTGCGTGGCACAACATAATTAAAACAAAATATCAAATTTATTTTTAATATAAGTGGAAATTGCCTTACAAATCAGCATAGCACCATTAAAGAAGTGCATGATATTTTAAGCAATGAGAATTTGTGTGAGTGTATAGTAGATGTTAATGTAACTAGAACTCCGTCAAATAACTACGCAGATTATATCTTACCTGATGCAACTATGCTAGAGCAAGAAGATTTTATAAGACCTAGCGCAGGATATTATAGCAATAAGCCTTATATTATTTATTGTCAAAAAGCTATCGAGCCAGTTGGTGAAGCAAAACCTATTTATGAAATGTGTCTTGAACTTGCTAAAAGACTTGGCATAGAAAAAGAATTTAGCGAAGGAAGAACACAAAAAGATTGGCTAAAATACCTTTATGAAGAAAGTATGAAAAAAAATCCACTTTTGCCTAGTTTTGAAGAAATGTGCGAAAAAGGACTTGTAAAATTTGAGCCTGTAAAACCTGTAGTGGCATTACAAAGTTTTATAAAAGATCCTATCAATAATCCTTTAAAACTCCTAGCGGAAAGATAGAAATTTATAGCACAAAACTCGCACAAATGCAAAAAACTTGGAAATTAAAAGAAGGACAACAAATAGTGCCTATTCCTGTTTTTGAAAGCCAAAGAGAAGGGATTTTAGATCCATTAAAACAAAAATATCCTTTGCAATTTTTTGGCTATCACTACAAAGGTAGAACACATTCTAGCTTTTGGGAAATTCCACAAATTAGAGAAGCTAATCCACAAGAAATTTGGATAAATACCATAGATGCAGAGCAAAGAAGTATCAAAACGGGCAATGTGGTGCAAGTAAGAAATGACTTAGGAATCATACAAGGCATAGCAAAAGTTACTCCAAAAATCATACCAGGTTGTGCAGTAACCCCACAAGGTGCATGGACAAAATATGAAAATGGTATCGATGTGGGAACTTGTGTGAATTCTTTGGCAAGTATAGTGCCAACTGCTATTTCTAAAGGAAATGGACAACATTCTATTTTAGTTGAAATTGCAAAAATTTAAGGAGAAAAAGATGAAATTAGAAGAAAATTCACAATTTGGTTTTATGCTAGATCAAAGCAAATGCGTAGGCTGTAGGACTTGCTCACTTTCTTGCAAGGATTATAAAAACATGCCTGTGGGGGTTAATTTTCGCCGTGTGTTTGAGACTGAAGGGGGAAATTGGACAGCTAAAGAAGATGGAAGTTTTGAGCAAAGTGTTTTTGCTTACTACACTTCTATTTCTTGCAATCATTGTTCTAATCCATCTTGTCTTAAAGCTTGTCCAACCGGTGCAACAATGAAAATAAAATGGGGAATAGTAGCAATCGATGATAGTATGTGTATAGGCTGCAAAGCTTGTGCTATGGCATGTCCTTATGGCGCACCTCAATTTAACCATGAAAGTGGTCATATGAGCAAATGCGATGGGTGTTATGAGAGATTAAAAGAAGGTAAAAATCCAATTTGCGTGGACTCTTGTCCTTTTAGAGCATTAAAAGCAGGAGATATAACAAAACTGAGAGAAGAACATGGAAATTTAGCCTCTATCACACCTTTACCTGATGCTTCTATCACGCATCCAAATTTATGTATAGTGCCTGAAAAACATAGTTTGCCTTCAGGTAATAAAAGTGCGATTTTTCATCTACCTCAAAACTACCAAGGAGTTAAAAATGACATCATTTAATCACATTTTAAGCGAAATGCCTTTGGTATTATTTACTATTTTAGCACAAGCTGTAATTGGACTTAGTTTGGTTTATGCACCTGCATTTATAAATGGTTACAAAAATTATGCAAATTTAAAGTCTTTTGGATTAGCCTTAGGAATTGCAATGATGGTTGCTTTTATCCCTTCATTTTTTCATTTAAATGATATTACACATATTTTTAATGTATTAAATAGAATGGGTGTTTTTTATGCAAACAATGAGTGGCATATAGGCTGGATGAATAATGAAATTTTATTTGTATCTCTTTTATGTGCTTTGGGCTTTTTGCTTTATCTAAAAACTTCAAATTGGGTGTTTTATCTTACGCTAGTATGTGGAATTTTAGGACTTTTCTTTATGAGTGGAGCTTATGGTTCCATGCAAGAAAGTGTACCTACTTGGGATTTTAAGATCACTTTACTTTATTTTTTTGCTAGTGCTATATTTTTAGGTGCTATTGTTTATTATTGTTTTTTTGAAAATAGCGAACATGAAAGAAAAATGTCATTTTTTACAGGACTTATAGGCATAGGGCTTTTAAGCACTGCTATAGTTTTACAAACCCTACATGTAGGACAAACTTGGATTATGGGGCTTGTAAACCCTTTTGAACTTTTAGGTGGAACCTATGATTGGTTTATATCGCTTTCTTTTGTATTCTTAGGACTTGGGATTGTTACTTGGTATTTGCATAATTATTTACATGAAAAATTTAAAAGTAAATTTTTTGCTTATTTTGCCCTGCTTTGTGCATTTTTAGGGGTGTTTACCACTAGAATGCTATTTTATGGACTTATAAGTACTCAAATCATGTTGGGACATTCTTAATGCAAAAATTGGCAATAGATATATTTATCAATTTTTTGCAAAATCCACCTAATCATTTTTTACTAGAAAAACTTAAAAAAGAAAAATTCTGGCAAAATTGGTTTTTAAAAAATAATAGCAAATTGCAATGCACCGCTTTAAAGCTTTTATCATCTTCAAACGAAGATGATAAATTAATAGCAAGTGATTTTACATCTTTGTTTTTAAGCGATGTTGATTATGTAAAAGCACCGCCTTTTGCTTCTTTTTATCTTGATGAAAATAAAGAAATTTATTCAGATAATTCTGATAAAGTTAAGCAAATTTTTGCGCAAAATAACTTTTTTTCTTTTTTTAATGAAGAACCTGCAGATAGCTTGATAAATGAATTATTATTTATTAGTTTTTTAATCAAAAAACAAGATGATATAACTTTGCAAAAATTCTTAAAAGAAGAATTTTTTACTTGGTTTAACATGTGGAGTTTTGATGTTATCAATAAAGCTAAAACACATTTTTATAAAGCATTAACAATGTTAATGCAAGATTTTTTCAATCAACTAAATACAAAATTTTAACACAAGTCAATTTTTTTCTCCTTTTTAAGATATAAAATATCTCTTTTACAACAAAAAGGAGAAATTATGACAAAAGAACAAATTCAAATCATCAAAGATTGTGTGCCTATTTTGCAAAAAAATGGAGAGGATTTAACCAATGAGTTTTATAAAATAATGTTTAATGATTATCCTGAGGTAAAACCTATGTTTAATATGGAAAAACAAATTTCAGGAGAACAACCAAAAGCTTTAGCGATGGCTATTTTAATGGCAGCTAAAAATATAGAAAATTTAGAAAATATGAGAAGTTTTGTTGATAAAGTTGCCATAACTCATGTTAATTTAGGGGTTAAAGAAGAGCATTATCCTATAGTTGGAGCTTGCCTTTTAAAAGCTATTAAAAATCTTTTAAATCCTGATGAAGCCACTCTTAAAGCTTGGGAAGTTGCTTATGGAAAAATTGCTGAATTTTATATCGATATAGAAAAAAAGCTCTATGATAAATAATATAAGCCCATTTTGGGCTTTAATCAAATTTTTCTACTAAATTTTTAGCTAATTCCTTTATATTCTCACCCTTTAATTCGCTGATTTCACCATTTTGAGCCAAGAAAATTCTATCAGCACTATCAAAATATGCATCATCATGTGTGATAGCAAAGATTGTTTTACCTTGCTCTTTTAGCAAAGGTAAAAGTTTTTTATAAAAAAATCTTCTAAAAACAGGATCTTGATCAGCCGCCCATTCATCAAGCACTAAAATATCCCTTTCTTCAAGCAAGGCTATAAGCATAGCTAAACGCTTTTTTTGCCCTGTAGAAAGTTTAGTTAAAGTCAGTTCATTATCTTTGACACTTGTTTTATCTTTAAGTTCTAAAAACTCCAACCAAAAAGCAATTTTTTCTTCGCTTGCAAAATTTTCTTTATTTAAGGTTTTAGTAAAAAGATGAAAATCGCTAAAAACAGCAGAAATAAGAGATCTATACTCATCTAAATTTTTATCATCTATAAGCGTATCATCAACATAAATTCCGCCTTTGCTTGGCTTAAAAAGTCCTGTCAAAAGCATACAAAAAGTGGACTTACCACTTCCATTTTTACCTATTAAAAATACCAATTCACCTTTTTTAAGTTCTATATTTACAGGATTTAAGTGAAAATTTTCTTCATAAGCAAATTGAGTATTTCTAAAAGAAATTTTTTTCCATTCGCTAATATAATGTGTTTTTTTAAAACCTTCTATATAATCATCTAATTCCAATTTTGCGATCTTATCTAAAGCAATTTTTGCCAAAAGCAAAGTAGGAAAAGATCCTATCATAGATACTAAAGGGGTTCGTAAAAACAAAATAGAAAGAGCTATAGTTGTAGCATCTGCAACACTTGCCCATTCAAATTTTAAAGCTAAGTAAAACTCTACACCTACTAAAGCCAAAAGAGTTACATTTGTCCAGTTGTTTGAGAGATTGTTAAAAAGATTGCCTAAAGTACTATTTTTCTTTTTCAATCTTGCATTATTTTCAAATTCATCTTCATAGTAAAGCTTGGCTCTATCGCGATTGATCAAAAGTTCTTTATGTCCATCTAGTATATTTTGGTAATTATTTTGTAAAGCATCATCATTTTCCCTTGCCTTTCTAAAATACTGATATACTTTCATCATCAAAAAATTATTAGTAATAAAAATAACCATAATCCATACCACACACAAAGCAAAAATTTGTGGTGAAAGATAACATAAATAAACACTAGTGCATAAAATCAATATACTTGATTGTAAAAAATCAGGCAATCTTAAAAGCCCAAAAGATATATTTCTCACATCACTTCCCAAAGAAGCTAAAATTCTAGCCTTACCTACTTTAGCCACTCTTAATAAAGGAGTGTCTAAGATCTGCTTTACTACACGCCTTTGCATTTTAAAAATAAAATTTTGTCCAAAAATACTAAGTCCAAGTTCAACTATGGTAGAACTTATAAAAAAGATCAAAAGCAAAACAATAAAATAAAAAATAGGAATATTTTGTGCATTTTTAAGCAAATAATCATTGATAAAAACAAGAGTTAAAACTCCAACAGCACTTGTAATAAAAGAAAAAAGCAAAAAAGAAATCAACTTTAATTTATTTTGCTTAAGTAATTCGATAATAAAAGGCATTTATAAACTCCAAAATATAATTTTAATTATAACATTTTAAGAGTGATTATCAAATTTTATTTTATCTTTTACTATAAAAACAGCACAAATAGCCAATAACGCTAAAAAAATCATATATATACTCATACCATATAAAAATGGATTTTCATTTTTACTCGCGAGTGTATTAAGCCAAAAAACGAGTTGCGGAGTAATACCGCCTGAAATTGCATAAGCAATATTATAAGAAAAAGAAATTCCTGAAAATATTATTTTAGCTCTAAAAACTTCACTCATTAAAATAGGCGCAAACACATTAATCCCACCTAAAAAACAAACAATCGAATACAAAATACACACCAAAACCAAATTTTTAAGCTCATATAAAGCATAAAAATATAAAAAAGAAAAAAATACAAAAGTTAAAGAAAAGAAAATGCAAATTTTAAATAAACCAAATTTATCTACAAGATAACCCATAAAAGCCCCGCCTAAAGCTATTCCCAAAATTCCTAATATCTGTAAATAACTTCCTTCAACCCCACTTAAATTTAAAATACTAGGCATAAATTTAGGCATCAATAAAACAAGCACAATAACACAACCTGTTAAAACCCAAGTCATCATCATTGATGAAAATAAATTTTTTACAATATCCTTTTCTTTAAATAAATCTTTAAGTGGAAAAGAACTAAGCGATGATTCTTTTTTCATTTGTTTAAAAACAGGAGTTTCTTGCAAAAATCTACGCAAATAAATAGAAATAATCCCAAAAATTCCACCTACAAAAAAAGCAATACGCCATGCATAAGCAGCAATTTCTTCTATACTAAAAAAAGCATTAATGATTAAAAATACTATACTTCCTAACAAAATTCCTAAAGCCATAGCTGAATTTAAACAGCTTAAAAAGAAAGCTTTTTGTTTTTCTTGACAATGTTCTCTTACAAAAACCCAAGCTCCAGGCAATTCTCCACCTATAGCTATGCCTTGAAAAATTCTTATAAGTATCAATAAAACAGGAGCTAAAAACCCAAGAGTTTCATAACCTGGAATAAAAGCTAAGACAAAGGTAGGAAGAACCATTAGTAAAATACTTAGCATAAACATATTTTTACGCCCAAATTTATCCCCAAAATGTGCCATAACTATACCACCTAAAGGACGTGCTAAATATCCAGCTGCAAATGCTCCATAAGTATTTAATAAAGCCCAAAATTCACTCATATCTTTAGGAAAAAATACATTAGCTATATATTCAGCAAAAAAGACAAAAATAATAAAATCATAAAATTCTAAAGTTCCTCCTAGTGAAGAAAGTCCTAAGATCTTAATTTCCTTTGTTCCAAATTTTGATTTTCTCATTGATTAATTACCTTAAATTTTAAAAATATTGTTTTTATTATACTATAATCATTTCCAAAATATTATCTAAAAATTTAAGGATAAATATGTTTAATTTTATAACCACTCTTTCAAAAACCAATCTTTATTTTTTAAAAGAAAAAACCACAAGCAAAAGTTCAAATCAAACCCATATAATCTCACTTAAACAATCTGATGATGAATTTTTAATTTATTATTTTCTTTTTTAGTGCCGCAAAACGATGAAGATAAGAATTTTATAGAAAAAACTCGCACAAAAATCAAAAGAAATGAGCATAATATTGCTCTGATAAAAAATCCAAATTTTAATGCTTTAATAGACAAAGGGTTTTTAGATACTATTGACACATTAAAAGAAAAATTGCATACCCACAAAACCGATTTTAAAGATATCACTCATATTATCTTAACACACGCGCATCCTGATCATATAGGAGCTTTAATGAGCGAAGAAAATCTTTTTCCAAAAGCTCAAATTTTAATCGATAAAAAAGAATATGATTTTTGGATCAAAAGCGATAGACAAGAAATTAAAAACACCTTGTTTAAACTTAAAAATATAGAATTTATTAACCACTCTAAAGATTTGATCTTTCAAAATTCAGGCATTAAAGCCATACCTGCTTATGGACATACCCCAGGTCAAAATGCTATCATAATTGATGATAAAATAGTCTTTTGGGGAGATATTTACTTCATCTTTATGATATACAAATCCCAAAACCTAAAATCGCTATAAAATTTGATATAGATCAAAATGAGGCTATACAAACAAGGGAAAAACTACTTAAAGAATTTAAAGAAAGAAAACTCAAAGTTATAGGGACTCATGTGCCTTTTATTGAGCCTAAATTTTTAGATTAATTACTTAAAAATTACTAAAAATTAAGTAAAAATTTTAATAATTTTTGCTAAAATTATAGCCTTTTTATTTCATGAAAGGAGAAAATTTTGGCAAAAGATGATGTAATCGAAATTGATGGCACCGTACTTGAAGCATTACCTAATGCAAATTTCAAGGTTGAACTTGACAACAAACATGTAATTTTATGTCATATTGCAGGAAAAATGCGTATGCATTATATAAGAATAATGCCAGGTGATAAAGTAAAAGTAGAACTTACACCTTATAGCCTTGATAAAGGGCGTATAACTTTTAGATATAAATAATCTAAGTTATTTAAAAGCTAATTTTAGATAAAATTAGAGTTTTTGCGACAAATTACATCGAACTATATGAAGAAGTATTTTTAAAATCCACCACTTATTTTGAAAATAGTTGGTTATTCATAAAACCTTATGTAGTCGTAAATCAAGTGGAATTCATTCAAGGAGACGCTCATGAAAGTGAGACCATCGGTTAAAAAGATGTGCGACAAGTGCAAAGTAGTTCGCCGTAAAGGCGTGGTTCGCATTATTTGCGAAAATCCAAAACATAAACAAAGACAAGGATAAACATGGCTCGTATTGCAGGTGTGGATTTACCAAAGAAAAAAAGAATTGAGTATGGACTAACCTATATTTATGGTATAGGACTTTTCACTTCAAGAAAAATTCTAGATAAAGTAGGAATTTCTTATGATAAAAGAGTTCATGAGTTAAGTGAAGATGAAGCAGCGGCTATCCGTAAAGAAATTCAAGAAAACTATATGGTTGAAGGGGACTTGAGAAAACAAGTTGCTATGGATATTAAAGCACTTATGGATTTAGGAAGCTTTAGAGGCTTAAGACACAGAAAAGGCTTACCAGTTCGCGGACAAAAAACAAAAACAAACGCAAGAACTAGAAAAGGTAAGAGAAAAACTGTTGGTGCAAAATCATAAGGATAAATCATGGCAAAAAGAAAAATCGTAAAGAAAAAAGTAGTTAAAAAAAATATAGCAAAAGGTATTGTTTATATTAGTGCGACTTTTAACAATACTATGGTTACAGTGACTGATGAAATGGGAAATGCTATCGCTTGGAGTAGTGCAGGTGGTTTAGGATTTAAAGGTTCTAAAAAATCAACTCCTTATGCGGCACAACAAGCAGTAGAAGACGCTTTAAATAAAGCAAAAGAACACGGAATTAAAGAAGTAGGCATTAAAGTACAAGGACCAGGAAGCGGTAGAGAAACTGCTGTTAAGAGTGTAGGTGCTATGGAAGGAATCAAAGTAACTTTCTTAAAAGATATCACTCCATTAGCTCACAATGGTTGCAGACCGCCTAAGCGTCGTCGTGTCTAAGATATAAGAAAAATTTAGGAGAATATTATGGCAAGATATAGAGGACCAGTAGAAAAATTAGAAAGACGCTTTGGTGTTAGCTTAGCATTAAAAGGAGAAAGAAGACTAGCTGGCAAAAGTGCACTAGATAAACGCCCTTATGCACCAGGACAACACGGAGCAAGAAAAGGTAAAATTAGTGAGTATGGACTTCAATTAAGAGAAAAGCAAAAAGCTAAATTTATGTATGGAGTAAGCGAAAAGCAATTCCGTCGTTTATTTGCTGAAGCAGCAAGAAGAGAAGGAAATACAGGGATATTACTTATCCAACTTTTAGAACAAAGATTAGATAATGTGGTATATAGAATGGGTTTTGCTACAACACGTCGTTTTGCAAGACAACTTGTAACACATGGACATGTTTTAGTAAATGGTAAAAGAGTGGATATTCCTAGCTTTAGAGTAGAAGCAGGTGCTAAAATCGAAATCATCGAAAAAAGCAAAAACAATCCACAAATAACAAGAGCTATCGAACTTACAGCACAAACTGGAATCGTTGCTTGGGTTGATGTTGAAAAAGATAAGAGATTTGGAATTTTCACAAGAAAACCTGAAAGAGAAGAAGTTGTCATTCCGGTTGAGGAAAGATTTATCGTTGAGCTTTACTCTAAGTAATAGGGGCTAAATATGAGAAATATTACAACATCTGCTTATACGCCAACAGAATTTACAATAGAAAACATTAGTGATACTGTGGCTAAAATCAGTGCTTGGCCTTTTGAGATCGGCTATGGAATCACCCTAGCCCATCCTTTACGCCGTTTGCTTTACACTAGTACCATAGGATATGCTCCAACTGCGATCCATATTGATGGCGTAGCTCATGAATTTGATAGCATGCGTGGTATGCTTGAAGATGTAGCACTTTTTATCATTAATCTAAAAAAACTACGCTTTAAAATTAAAGGCGAATCAAATAAAGAAATAGTAGAATTTAGCTTTAAAGGCTCAAAAGAAATTTACGGCAAAGATCTAAATAATGATCAAGTAGAAGTAGTAAATAAAGACGCCTATCTAGCAACAATCAACGAAGATGCTGAACTCAAATTCACATTGATCGTTGAAAAAGGTATTGGCTATGTACCAAGCGAAGAAATTAAAGAGCTTTTAAATGATCCTAAATTTATAGCTTTAGATGCTTTCTTTACACCTGTAAGAGAAGCAACCTATGATATTGAAAAAGTTTTATTTGAAGATAATCCTGATTATGAAAAAGTGGTTTTAACCGTAACAACTGATGGACAAATCACTCCAAATGAAGCTTTTCAAAATGCTCTAGAAGCTATGTATAAACAATTATCAGTATTTGATAAAATTACCAATGTTAGAAGTGTAATTAAAAATCAAGCAACAAGCAATGAACTAGAAAATACTAAATTATTGCAAAACATTACAGATTTAAATTTAAGTGCTAGAAGTTATAATTGTCTTGAAAAAGCAGGAGTAGTTTACATAGGTGAGCTTGCTTTGATGAGTGTAAGTGAGCTTGCAGGGCTTAAGAATTTAGGTAAAAAATCTCTTGATGAAATTAAAAACATCATGGAAAGCATAGGTTTTCCTGTGGGAACTTCTAAGCTTAGCGATAATAAAGAAATACTTAAAAATAAAATCGCAGAATTAAAAGCACAAAACGAAGGATAAAGAATGAGACATAAACATGGATATAGAAAACTTGGCAGAACTTCATCTCATCGTGCTGCCTTATTAAAAAATTTAACTATAGCTTTAGTAAATAGCGGAAAAATCGAAACTACTCTACCAAAAGCTAAAGAACTAAGAGGTTATGTAGAAAGATTGATTACTAGAGCAAGACTTGGAGATTTTAACGCTCATAGAGCAGTTTTTGCTTCATTGCAAGATAAAAACGCTACTAATAAACTAGTGACTGAAATTGCTCCAAAATTCAAAGATCGCAATGGTGGATATACAAGAATCATCAAAACAAGAATTCGCCGTGGTGATGCTGCTGAAATGGCTTTCATTGAATTTGTAGCTTAATCAAATCCTAGCTTTTGCTAGGATTAATACTTCAATTAAATACCCTAAAAATAAAAAGTTTTAAATAATTATTTTAAATAAAATTAAATTTATTTATTTTCTAAAACCCTTGCTAAAAATTCAACTATTTATGCTAATATAAGTTTTTAATTTTTAATTTCAAGGATATGTTATGCAAGAAAACACTCGTTTACGCATTGCGATACAAAAATCAGGTAGACTTTCAAAAGAATCCATAGAGCTTCTTTCAGAATGTGGTGTTAAAATGCATATCCATGAACAAAGTTTGATCGCTTTTTCTACAAATTTACCCATAGATATTTTACGCGTTAGAGATGATGATATCCCAGGGCTTATTTTTGATGGGGTTGTAGATTTAGGCATTATAGGAGAAAATGTTTTAGAAGAAAATGAACTTGAACGTCAGTCTTTAGGAGAAAATCCAAGCTATAAGCTTTTAAAAAAGCTAGATTTTGGATATTGCCGTCTTTCTCTTGCCTTACCTCAAGAAAATAAATTTCAAAATTTGAAAGATTTTGAAGGCTTAAGGATAGCTACTTCTTATCCACAACTTTTAAAGCGTTTTATGAAAGAAAATGGGATTAATTATAAAAATTGTATGCTTACAGGTTCTGTTGAAGTAGCCCCTAGGGCAAATTTAGCCGATGCAATTTGCGATCTTGTTTCAAGCGGGGCAACTTTACAAGCAAATAATCTTAAAGAAGTTAAAGTCATTTATGAATCTCGTGCTTGTTTGATTCAAAAAGAAAATGCTTTAAGCAAAGAAAAACAAGCCTTAGTGGATAAAATTATGTTGCGTGTAGCAGGAGTAATGCAAGCAAGAGAATCTAAATACATTATGCTTCATGCTCCAAAAGAAAAGCTTGATAAAATTCAAGCCCTACTTCCAGGAGTTGAAAGACCAACTATCTTACCTTTAGCACACGATGAAAAAAATGTAGCTTTACATATGGTAAGTAAAGAAAATCTTTTTTGGGAAACCATGGAGGCTTTAAAAGAAGAAGGTGCGAGTTCGATTTTGGTTATGCCTATAGAAAAAATGTTAAAGTGAGTAAAAAATGCAAATTTTAGTATATGAGAATTTAGATGAAAAACAAAAAGAAGAAGCGTTAAAACGCCCTGCTATAAGTGCGAAAGATGAAATTTCAAAAATAGTAAGTTCTATCATTAAAGAAGTGCAAGAAAAAGGTGATAAAGCTTTAATAGAACAAGCTTTAAAATTTGATAAGGCTGAAATTTCAAAGATTAAAATCACTCAAGAAGAAATCACTCAAGCAAGCAATCGTTTAGATAAAGATTTACAAGACGCTATTTTAGTGGCTTATGAAAATATTAAAAAATTCCACGAAGCTCAAATCCCGCATGAAATCGCTCTTGAAACTACAAAAGGCGTTAAATGCGAGGTTTTAACACGTCCTATAGAAAAAGTAGGACTTTATATACCAGGGGGTTTGGCACCTTTGTTTTCAACGGTTTTAATGCTAGCCATTCCTGCAAAAATTGCAGGTTGTGAAAAAATCGTTTTAGCAAGTCCTGCAAAAATCAATGATGCCGTGCTTTTTTGTGCCAAGCTTTGTGGTGTGGATGAAATTTATCAAATGGGTGGTGCAGGAGCTATAGCAGCTTTGGCTTACGGTACGCAAAGTGTTTTAAAGGTGGATAAAATTTTTGGCCCAGGAAATGCCTTTGTAACCGAAGCAAAACGCCAAGTAAGTAGCGATATAAATGGAGCAGCTATTGATATGCAAGCAGGACCTAGTGAAGTTTTAGTAATAGCTGATGATTTAGCTAATGAAAAATTTGTAGCTAGTGATTTGCTTTCACAAGCTGAACATGGTGCAGATTCTCAAGTGATTTTGGTGTGTATAAGTCAAAATTTTGCTCAAAAAACAAGTGATGAAGTCCAAAGTCAATTAGAACTTTTGCCTCGCAAAGAACTTGCAAGCAAAAGCATTGCTAATTCACGCATTATCATAGCTAAAAATTTAAATCAAGCCTTAGAAATTTCAAATCTTTATGCTCCTGAACATTTGATCATACAAACTCAAAATCCACGAGAACTTTTAAAAGGTGTAAAACACGCAGGATCGGTATTTTTAGGAGCTTATTCCCCAGAGTCTATGGGTGATTATGCAAGCGGGACAAATCATGTTTTACCTACTTATGGACTTACTAAAACGCATTCTAGTTTAGGTTTGGCAGATTTTAGTAAAAGAATGACCATTCAAGAATTAAGTAAAGAAGGCTTTTTAGCTTTAGGTAAAAGTGTTGAAATTTTAGCACAAAATGAGCATCTAGACGCACACAAAAACGCTATAACTTTTCGTTTAGAGAGCTTAAAATGAGTCAAAAAATCCTTTTTATAGATAGAGATGGCACTTTAATAGAGGAGCCAAAAAGCGATTTTCAAATCGATACTCTTGAAAAATTGCGTTTTGAAAAAGATGCTATTCCTACTCTTTTAAAACTAAAAAATTTTGGATTTAAATTTGTCATGGTAAGCAATCAAGATGGTCTTGGAACGCCAAGTTTTCCAAAGGAAAATTTTGAAATTGCTCATGAAAAAATGCTTGATATTTTAAAAAGTTGTGGTATAGAATTTCAAAATATTTTTATTTGTCCGCATTTTGAAAATGAAAATTGTGCTTGTAGAAAACCTAAAACCGCTATGTTAGAAGAGTATATCAAACACGAACTTTATGATAAGGAGCAAAGTTTTGTTATAGGAGATCGCGAAAGTGATATGATCTTAGCTTCAAATTTAGGCGTGCGTGGTTTAAGATACGGCAAACTTTCTTGGAAAGAAATAGAAAATGAAATTTTAAGTTCTTTTAGAAGTGCGAGTTATCAAAGAACTACTAAAGAAACAGATATAAAAGTAAAAGTGTGCTTAAATGGGGGCAAGGTTAGCATTAAAACAGGTATTGATTTTTTTGATCACATGTTAGAGCAAATCGCTGTACATGGAGGTATAGGGCTTGAAATTTCTTGCAAAGGGGATTTAAAAATCGATGAGCATCATAGCGTTGAAGATGTAGCCTTAGCACTTGGAGCTTGTATCAAAAAAGCTTTAGGGGATAAAATCGGCATTGCAAGATATGGTTTTGCTTTACCTATGGATGAGTGTTTGGCAAGTTGTGCGATGGATTTTTGCAATCGTCCTCATTTAGTCTATAAAGCCAAATTTAAAAAATCTCATTTAGGGGCTTTAAGCACAGAAATGATCGAGCACTTTTTTTATTCTTTAAGCTATGCTATGGGTGTAAGTTTGCATTTAAAAGTTAAAGGTAAAAATGATCATCATAAAGCCGAAGGGCTTTTTAAAGCCTTTGCAAAAGCTTTGAAAATGGCAGTGAAAATAGAAAGTGAAAATTTAGCCAGCTCTAAAGGAGTGATATGAAAATCATCATCATCGATACAGCCTGTGCGAATTTGGCATCTTTGAAATTTTGTGTGGATAGATTAGGTTTTAATGCAACTATCAGTAGGGATTTAAAACAACTTGAAAGTGCGGATAAGCTTTTTTTACCTGGAGTGGGTACCGCAAAAGAAGCGATGAAAAATTTAGAACAATTTAATCTTATTGATTTTATTAAAAATACTAAAAAACCTTTACTTGGCATTTGTTTAGGTATGCAAATTTTAGGAAATTTTTCTGAAGAATTAAATCAAGAAACCTTAAAACTTATAGATTTTACAACTCAAAAATTTAAAGCTAAAGAAGGCTTTACTTTTCCACATATGGGATGGAATCAAGTTCATAGCTCTCATGCTTTGTTTAAAGGCTTAGAAGGGGCTTATTTTTATTTTGTGCATAGTTATTGTGTAGGACTTAGGGAATACACTATAGCAGATTGTGAGTATTCGCAAAAATTTAGTGCAAGTGTAATGAAAGATAATTTTTACGGGGTGCAATTTCACCCTGAAAGAAGCAGTGAAGCGGGGGAAATTTTAATTTCAAATTTTATTAAGGATATAGGATGACTCAAATCATACCCGCACTCGATCTTATAGATGGCGAAGTGGTGCGTCTTATAAAAGGGGATTACGAACAAAAAAAAGTATATAAATACAATCCCTTGGAGAAATTTAAAGAATACGAAAAAGCAGGAGCGAAAGAACTTCATCTTGTAGATCTTACAGGTGCAAAAGATCCTAGCAAAAGACAATTTGCTTTGATAGAAAAATTAGCCAAAGAAGTCAGTGTCAATTTACAAGTAGGTGGAGGCATACGCTCTAAAGAAGAAGTTAAAGCTTTGCTTGATTGTGGAGTAAAAAGAGTAGTTATAGGATCTATGGCGATTAAAAATGCGACTTTATGTCTTGAAATTTTAAAAGAATTTGATAGTGAAGCTATAGTTTTAGCCTTAGATACGATTTTAAAAGAAGATTATGTTGTGGCTGTAAATGCTTGGCAAGAAGCAAGTGATAAAAAGCTTATGGAAGTTTTAGATTTTTATAGCAATAAAGGCTTAAAACACATACTTTGCACAGATATTTCAAAAGATGGCACCATGCAAGGAGCAAATGTAAGACTTTACAAACTTATCCATGAAATTTTTCCTAATATTTGCATTCAGGCAAGTGGTGGAGTAGCGAGCTTAAAAGACCTTGAAAACTTAAAAGGAATTTGTAGCGGGGTTATCGTAGGAAAAGCTTTATTAGACGGAGTTTTTAGCGTAGAAGAAGGGATAAGATGTCTAGCAAATTAAGCTACAAAGAACTTACTTTAGAAATTTTAAAACAAAGTGACAGACCTTTAAGTGTTAATGAAATTTGGCAAAAAGCTCTTGAAAAAGGCTTAGATAAAAAGCTTTCTAGCATAGGACAAACTCCAATTGCTACTTTAGGAGCTAGGATATATGTAGATATAAAAGAATTACAACACAATTCTTTATTTATCAAAGCTTCCCAAAAACCTACAACTTTTTGGCTAAAAGAAAGAGAAAATGAACTTTTAAAGCTTGATAATAAAAATGAAATTACCAACGAAAAACAAGAAAAAAATAAATTTCATGAAAGAGATTTACACCCCTTGCTTGTAAAATTTTTATATGAAAATTTAGATTTTAATTTAAATTGCAAAACAATTTACCATGAACAAAGCAAAAAGGGTAAAGGCGGGGAAGATAAGTGGAATTATCCTGATATTGTAGGGGTTTATTTTCCTTATGATGATTATGAAAAAGAAACCATAACACTTTTAGAAAATATCAAACAAAACAGCTATAAACTTTTTTCTTTTGAACTTAAAATTGCTTTAAATTTTTCAAATTTAAAAGAATGCTATTTTCAAGCTGTAAGTAATTCTAGCTGGGCAAATGAAGGCTATTTAGTTGTTTTACAAGAAATTGATAGCGAAGTTTTAAGCGAGTTAAGACGCTTAAATCAAAGTTTTGGCATAGGAGTGATAAAACTTGAAAAAGATATTTCAAATTCTCAAATTTTAATTAGTGCAAAAGAAAAAGAACTTGATATTCAAACACTAAATATGCTGATTAATAAAAATCCAAATTTTAAAGAATTTATTGATGATATAAACAAACAAATTAAAGTGGGCAAAGAAGCAAAAATTCAAGCTAATTTTGATGAAATTAAAAGCGATGAAGAAATGGAAAAATATCTTAAAGAAAAATGTATTTTGGAGAAATAAATGCTTACAAAACGCATAATTGCATGTTTAGATGTCAAAGATGGCAGAGTAGTAAAAGGAACACAATTTAAAAACCATAAAGATATGGGAGATATCATAGAGCTTGCTAGGTGTTATTCTCAAAATGGTATTGATGAGCTTATTTTTTATGATATTGCTGCAAGTGCTAGAAAAGAACGCATATCAAGAGAATGGGTAAGTGAAGTAGCAAAAAATATCAATATTCCTTTTTGTGTTGCAGGGGGTATTAAAAGCGAAGAAGATGCAGCTGAACTTTTAGCTAATGGGGCAGATAAAATTTCTATCAATTCTTCTGCTTTAAATGATCCAAGCCTAATCACACGCCTTGCTAAAAGCTTTGGTGTGCAATGCATAGTAGTAGGGATTGATAGCTTCAAAGATGAAAATGGAAATTTAAAAGTATTTCAATACACAGGCGATGAAAAAACAAGCAAACATAGTGGAAAAAGCACTTTAGAATGGGTTAAAGAAGTACAAGATCTAGGTGCAGGCGAAATTGTTTTAAATATGATGAATCAAGATGGTATTAAAAATGGCTATGATTTAGAACAATTAGAAGCTGTATATAAAATTTGTAAAGTACCTTTGATTGCAAGTGGGGGAGCGGGAAAAATGGAGCATTTTTTAGAAGCTTTTAAACTAGGTATAGATGGGGCTTTAGCTGCTTCTGTTTTTCATCAAAAACTTATAGACATTAAAGAATTAAAAATTTATCTTAAAAATCAAGGCTTAAGTATAAGGATATAATATGCAAAATTTCAAAGAACTTAATGAAAAAATTGCTTGGCAAAAAGTGGATCATCTTTTACCTGTCATCATCCAAGATGCAAAAACTTGCGAAGTTTTAATGCTGGGCTTTATGAATAATGAAGCCTTAGAAAAAAGCTTAGAAAGTGGCAAAGTAGTCTTTTTTTCACGCACAAAACAGCGTCTTTGGATGAAGGGTGAAGAAAGTGGAAATTTCTTAAATATCGTAGATTTAAGCTTAGATTGTGATAATGACACGCTTTTAATTTTAGCAAATCCTGTAGGGCCTACTTGTCATACGGGCGATATTTCTTGTTTTGAAAAAATTTCTAAAAATGCGGATTTTGTTTTTCTAGCCAGACTTGAAAAACTTATTAATGCACGCAAAAATGCCGATGAAAATACTTCTTATACGGCAAAACTTTTCAAAAGTGGTACAAAACGCATCGCACAAAAAGTTGGCGAAGAAGGTGTAGAAACAGCTTTAGCAGCGACAGTAAAAGATAAAGAAGAACTTATTTGTGAAGCAGCGGATTTAATGTATCATTTAAGTGTTTTACTTGTAGATGCAAATCTTAGTTTCTCAGATGTGATTTCAAAGTTAAAAGAAAGACATAAAGCTTAAAGCTTTATGTAAATAAATTTGTATCAATGCAAGGCTTCGTTAAGTTTGACTGCTTTTTTATTTAAAGCTACTATCATAGCACCACTTATAGAATCTTGACGGAAATGTAGCCCATTTAAACCTTTAAGCTCTAAGCCTTTGTAAATTTCTTTATCAAAATTAAAATAAGGATTAAGTTTAGCAAGTTCTTCGGCATCTTTGAGTAAAAATTTCGTTCCTTCTAGCACCGCAATACCTGCATCAACTATACAATTATCCCCTAAAGGAATTCCTGTCACTGAATTAGCTCCCAAAAGACAAGCCTTACCTACGCTTATAGCATTGCCACTTGTTCCACTTAAAACACCTAAAATCGAAGCTCCGCCACCCACATCAGAACCTTCTCCTACTATAGCACTCGAGCTAATACGCCCTTCAACCATACAAGCTCCTGTTGTACCTGCATTAAAATTCACATAACTTGCCCCTGGCATGATGGTTGTTCCTGCTGCTAAAGACGCACCCATTCTTACTTTAGAACTTTCTAAAATTCTTGTATTATTCTCAGGGATAATATGTGCTAAAAATCTTGGAAATTTATCAACAAAATCGATTTTTGGATATTGATTGCTCATTTTTAAACGCATTTCATTTGCTCTTAAATACTCAAGCTCAATAGGTTTATCATCACTCCAAGCTACATTGCTTAAAAGTCCAAAAGCTCCATTTAGATTGATACTTCTTAAAGGTACTTTTTTAGTAGAAAGCAAATAAAGTTTTAGATAAACACTTTCTACACTTAAAGGTTCTTTATCCTCAAAAAGACAAACAAAAGCAAATTCATCGTCTTTAAATTTATCTTTGATAAGCTTTAATAAATCAATATTTTGATGTCCCTCTTCTTCTAAAAAAGGTTTAAAACAAGAAAGTGCAAAATCAATATCTTCTAATTTCAAAGTTTGTACAAACTCACTCGCATTAAAATCAATCTCCACACCCCTTTGCATAAAAGCTTCAAGCATGATTGCTGCTGAGCCAAAATTTTGCTCGTAATTAATCAAAGCAAAACTTGCTTGCAAGATTTTATTTTTATTTAGCTGTCCTCTATCAAGCCTTGCTATACCAAAAGCTTTAGGTTTTTTATAGCCACTTTTTTGCTCGATTTGTTTGATTAAAAGTAAAAAATCTTCTTTAGTATTAATCATTTTCTTTTCCTTATCCACTTAATTTTTAATGCGAACACGCACTTTTTCCATTCATCACAGGTTGTATAGCAGAATTATCCGCACCACCTTCATCGTTAATCTTTTCTATAAAGCTCCAAATTTTTTCAGCTGCTATTAAATAACGCTTTGAACTCACACTTTCAGGATGATAAAAGCTCACAGGCTTGCCTTCATCTCCACCTTCTCTTACTATCATTTCTATAGGAATTTGTGCTAAAACTTCACTTTTATAGGCTTTTGCCATATCTTCAGCTGTTCCTTTACCAAAAATATCATACTCTTTACCATTATCAGGACATAAAAATCCACTCATATTTTCAATCACACCCGCTATAGGAATATGAAGTTTATTAAACATATCTAAAGCTCTTTTACTATCGTCTAAAGATACGGTTTGAGGTGTGCTTACACAAACTCCTGCAGTAATAGGAATACTTTGCGCGGAAGTAATTTGTGCATCGCCTGTTCCTGGAGGCATATCTAAAAACAATACATCAAGTTCAGGCCAAATCACATCAGCTAAAAGTTGCTCGATTGCTTTCATAATCATAGCTCCACGCCACATAAGGCCTTGACCCTCTTCGATCAAAACCCCCATACTCATCATATAAACACCATGAGTTAAAATAGGCTTTAATCTCTGTCCTACTACTTCAGGCTGAGTTTTGGTTTCGCCTAGCATTCTTGGAATATTTGGCCCATAAATATCCGCGTCTAAAATACCTACTCTTTTTCCCATTTTAGCCATAGAAATTGCTAAATTCACTGTAGTTGTAGATTTGCCCACACCACCTTTTCCACTTGAAACCATGATGAAATTTTTTACTTGTGGAGCGATATTTTTTCCACTTCTTGAATTACTTTTTTCTTCAGGAATTTTTGGAGTGATGATATTAAGTTCGATATTTTTTAAAGCCAAACTCGATAAAACTTCAGTAACATTTTTACGAATTTCATTAGCTACTTCAGGATTTGCTGAAACGATTTCTATATCAATAAATACACCATCATCTTGAATTTTAATATCTTTTACAAAGTTAAAACTCACTATATCCTTTTCAAAACCAGGATATTTTACAGTTTTTAATTTCTCTAAAATTTGTTCTTTCATGTTTTTTCCTTGTCTTTTAAAAAAATCAATTTTACTAATAAAATGATAAAATTTAGCTTTTTATAAGTGTATAATATGGTAACATTATAAAAACCAACAATATTAAAAAGAGGAATGAAAAAATGAGTGAAATTAGCCTCATTATGTTAGCAGCTGGAAATTCTACTCGTTTTAACACAAAGGTAAAAAAACAATTTTTACGACTTGGAAATGACCCTCTTTGGCTTTATGCAACAAAAAATTTAAGCTCTTTTTATCCTTTTAAAAAAATAGTTGTTACCTCTAGTAATATCGCTTATATGAAAAAATTCACTAAAAACTATGAATTTATAGAAGGTGGTGATACCAGAGCAGAATCCTTAAAAAAAGCCTTAGAGCTCATAGATAGTGAATTTGTTATGGTAAGCGATGTGGCAAGAGTATTAGTAAGTAAAAATTTATTTGATCGCTTGATTGAAAATTTAGATAAAGCAGATTGCATCACTCCTGCTTTAAAAGTTGCAGATACAACACTTTTTAACAATGAAGCCTTACAAAGAGAAAAAATCAAACTCATTCAAACCCCGCAAATTTCTAAAACCAAATTGCTTAAAAAAGCTTTGGATCAAAACCTAGAATTTACAGATGATAGTACAGCTATAGCTGCAATGGGTGGAAAAATTTGGTTTGTTGAAGGTGAAGAAAATGCAAGAAAACTAACCTTTAAAGAAGATCTTAAAAAGCTTGATTTGCCTACACCTAGCTTTGAAATTTTTACTGGCAATGGTTTTGATGTGCATGAATTTGGAGAGAATCGCCCTTTGCTTTTAGCAGGAGTGCAAATTCATCCTACTATGGGGCTTAAAGCACACAGCGATGGAGATGTTTTAGCTCACTCTTTAACTGATGCGATTTTAGGTGCTGCAGGACTTGGAGATATAGGAGAGCTTTATCCTGATACTGATATGAAATTTAAAAATGCCAACTCCATGGAGCTTTTAAAACAGGCTTATGATAAAGTCAGAGAAATAGGTTTTGAACTCATTAATATAGACATTTGCGTCATGGCACAAAGCCCTAAACTTAAAGACTTTAAACAAGCTATGCAAAGCAATATAGCTCATACTTTAGATTTAGATGAATTTAGAATCAATGTTAAAGCCACAACAACGGAAAAATTGGGTTTTATTGGAAGAAAAGAAGGTATGGCAGTGCTTAGTAGTGTAAATTTAAAATATTTTGATTGGACAAGATTATGAAAGTTTTAATTATTGAAAATGAAATTTATCTAGCACAAAGCATTAGCATTAAACTAAGTGATGCTGGATATAGCTGTGAAATTATCAACTCGTTTGATGAATACAATGGTGAAAAATACTATGATATTGTACTGCTTTCTACAAATACTAATAATTTTCTAAAAGCCGTAGGTCAGTTTAAACATAGTATTATTATTTTGCTTATTTCTTATATAAGTACAGATACAGTTTCAAATCCTTTGAAATTAGGTGCTAGTGATTATATTCAAAAACCCTTTATGATAGAAGAGCTGATTAGAAAAATAAAGCATTATCAAGATTTTAGAAAACTTTCAATCCTTAATAAAGCTTATCAAAGCTACATCAAATCAAGATTAGAAACAATCAAAATTCCAGAGTATAATTATAAAAAATTAAAACTTCCATTGATATTAAAATCCAACAAGCAAAGCAGTGCTGATGCTTTTGTTTTTAATTATGTAAATGAATGTGACATTACTCTTTCTTTTATTGATTTAACATCTACAAATTCAGTTGAAAAAGTTATGAAACTTCCCACAGAAAACAATCTCTTATTTTTGAGTAATTTTCAAGCATTAAAAGCAGCAGAAAAGGAAAAACTCCTAGATTTTATACAAAACAAAAATGTTATTTTGCATACCAATTCAAATACAGATGATTTAAAAATAAACTGCATTAATTTAAATGATAATGAAAAAAATATCGATAGCAATGAAATTTTAACCATAGATGAGTATGTAAAATATGTTATTATAAATTACCAAAATATATTTCCTGATACTGATCTTTCAAAAAAATTAGGCATTTCACGTAAATCTTTATGGGAAAAAAGGAAGAAATATGAAATCAGCAAGAAAAAATAAAAACATTACCATAGATCAAAATGAATTTGGCATCTTATCACTTATTAAAGAAAGTTTGCTAGGCACTTGCACTCATTTAATGAATGAAAAAGAAGTCAATGAAATCATTAAATCAGGAAAATTTAAAGGAGAAAGTTTTCCCTATCCCTTAAGCTTTGCACCAAAAAATGCTGAAGAAGCACTAAATGATATAAAATCTGGCGATAGAATCGATCTCATACTAGACGAAAAAGTAGTAGGACATATAGACTTTAAAAGCCAATTTAAAAATAATAAAAATTTTTCTGATATTTTCAGTCCTAACACTTGCTCTTTGGAAGATATGGGAACAACTTGTATAAGTGGAAAAATAGAAATTTACAATTCTCAAATTAAAAAAATAAAAGAAAATTTTCAACAAATCAAAAACAATCTTAATGCACAAAAAATTACCGCTATAGTTTCAAGTTTTGATCCTTTGCATCGTGCTCATGAAAGAATGTTTCGTTGGACTATTGATAAAGCAGATTTAGTTGTAATTTTTCTTGTAGAATCTTTTGATGCAAATGGGTTTGAATTCGAACTTAAAGAAGCGTATTTGAAAAAATTTATTCAAAACTATCTTCCACCGGATAGAATTTTCATTTTTCCATTAAAAAATATTAATATTTTTCACGCTCATTTAAATCCTGGCTTAGAAAGCATTATCGCAAAAAGTTTAGGTTGTACCAAACTAGTAGTAGGACAAAATCATACAGGACTTGGAATGTTTTATGATGATAATCAACCAAAAACCATACTTGATGATTTTTCCAAGGATTATGGCATAGAAGTGATTGTTTTGCCTGAATTTGTATTTTGCGATCAATGTCGCATGATTGTTAGCACAAGATCTTGCCCTCATGGTTGTCATCACCATTTGCACTATAATTCTCAGTCTTTAAAAGATTTACTAAGAGCGGGTATCATTCCTCCAGCAATTTTCATGCGCAAGGAAGTATCTAGTGTTATCTTAACTTCTCTTTTTCCAAATAGATTAAAAAATATGCAAAAAATTTATAATGAGCTTTTTCCAACTGATGGAATTTTAGAATACAAAAATGATGAAGAATTTTATCAAAAACTTTTAGAAATTCATCAAATGTCTTATATGGTGTAACAAAATGCAAAAATTATTTTTAACTTTTTTTTATTCAGGTTCTATAAAAAAGGCAAGTGGGACTTTTGGTACTATCGCTGCTTTAATACCTGCTTTTTTTATACTTAAATATCTTGGGATTAATACTTTGTTTTTACTAAGCATTTTAATTTTTGTTGCAAGTATTCGTGTTATAGATGATTATGAAAAAAAAACAGGAATTCACGATGACAAACACATAGTTATCGATGAAGTTGCTGGGGTTTTTCTTGCTTGTGCTATTGCAGCAAGTGTTGAAAACTCGATAGTCAATTTTGTTTTGGCTTTTGTTTTATTTAGACTCTTTGACATTACAAAACCTTCTATTATTGGCAAGATAGATAAAAAAGTCAAAGGCGGACTAGGTGTAATGCTTGATGATATGCTAGCAGGATTGTTTGCTGGACTTTTAAGTGCGGTAATTTACGGATTTTTACTTAAATTTAATTTAGTTTTTTGGGATATAAATTTAAAAGATTTATTTTGAAATTTTGCTTAAATTAATTAAATTTTAAATTTTATTCTTATATAATTTAGTCTTTAATTTCAAAAAAGGAAAATATAAATGGCAAACCATAAATCTGCTGAAAAAAGAGCAAGACAAACTATTAAAAAAACAGAAAGAAATAGATTCTATAGAACAAGACTTAAAAATATAACTAAAGCCGTAAGAGAAGCTGCAGCAAATGGAGATAAAAATGCTGCTAATGAAGCTTTAAAAGTAGCTAATAAAAGCATTCATGCTATGGTAAGTCGCGGTTTCATTAAAAAACAAACTGCTTCTCGCCGTGTAAGCCGCTTAGCCCTTTTAGTAAATAAAATCGCATAATTTTCTATATAGTTTTTAATGTTAGCTAGCAAACTAGATCCTTTTTTAAAACGCTTTGAAGAGTTAAATTCTCTTCTTAGCAGTTCTGATATACTCAACGATATCAGTAAAATGACTACACTCTCTAAAGAACAAAAAAATTTAGAACCTATCGTTTTAAAAGCTAAAGAGTATTTAAAAACTTTAGACAATATAGAAGAAAATAAAGCTTTGCTAAACGATCCAGAACTTGGGGAACTTGCAAAAGAAGAACTAAAAACTTTAGAAGAATTAAAACCAAAACTTGAAGAAGAGATTAAAATTTTACTTCTTCCTAAGGATCCCAATGATGAAAGAAATATTTTTCTTGAAATTCGTGCAGGCACAGGTGGCGATGAGGCATCTTTATTTGTAGGAGATCTTGTAAAAGCTTATGCAAGATATGCTGAAAATCGCGGCTATAAACTTGAGATTGTAAGCTCTAGTGAAGGAAGTGTAGGTGGATTTAAAGAAATCATCATGCTTGTTAAAGGAACAGGGGCTTATTCAAGACTTAAATATGAAGGTGGAACGCACCGTGTTCAAAGAGTTCCTCAAACAGAATCCCAAGGACGCGTGCATACTTCTGCTATCACCGTGGCAGTAATGCCAGAAGTTGATGATATAGAAATCGAAATCAATCCAAACGATCTTAAAGTTGATGTTATGCGATCTTCAGGACATGGTGGACAAAGTGTAAATACTACTGATTCAGCTGTTCGTATCACTCATATCCCTACAGGTATAGTTGTAGTCAATCAAGATGGAAAAAGCCAACACAAAAATAAAGAAAGTGCGATGAAAGTCCTAAAAGCAAGGCTTTATGAAATGCAAGAGAGTGAAAGACTAGCAAAAGAAAGTGAAGCAAGAAAATCACAAGTAGGAAGTGGAGATAGAAGCGAACGCATTCGCACTTACAATTTTCCACAAAATCGTATCAGCGATCATAGAATAAATCTTACTTTATATCGCTTAGATGCCATTATGCAAGATGGGCTTTTTGATGAAATCATAGAACCTTTAATCACTCATCATCAAGCCCAAGCTTTACAAGAACAAAATTTATAAGATTTTATACAAATTAATGCTTATGTGGGAATTTATGTGGATTTCCACTAGCACCTACATGTGCAACATTTCCATTTTCTATATCATAAGCTTGACCAAAACCTTTTACAAAGCGTCCTTTTTTAAATTCAAGCTTTATTAGATGAAAATCAAGCATCTTGCGTATAGTTTTAATGCCTCCTTCTCCTCCGGTTTGTTTTTCAAACTCATCATAAATTTGATCAAATCTTTCACCTCTCTCTAAAAAGCTTGCATTTACTCTATAGCGCAATCTTTTGCGAAGTATAACAGAAGCAGCTTTACTCTCATCCTCTAAAAACATTATTTCTATATTGTTTGGATTTACTTTGATGTTGTTAAAATGTTCACTTACTTCACTTATATAAATATAATTTCCCCATTGTGTGCTTACAAAAGGTGCATACGAGCAAACAACTTCTCCATTTGTATTTAAAGTTGCCAAAGCTACAGAATTAAAACTTAGCATAAATTCATTTAATTCTTTTTCTACGCCACTAAAATTTTGCTCGCTCTTTGCACTCATGCAAAGGGATATTATAGTATCTTTAATCGTGTTTTCATCGGCTTTTTTAGGAAATTCCACTCGTAAATTTTCTTTATCATTGTAAACAAGATCTAAGCCATTAAAATCAACACTTTTTAGAAAAACATCTTGCACTTGCTCAATACCACCAAATTTTTTACAAAGATCAACTAAATTTGATTTATGATGATCATTCATATGAGAAATAATGCTTTCAAAATTCATTTTTATCCTTTCTTGATTTTAAAATAAAATATTAAAAAAAATGGTATCAATTATCAAATTAAAAATAACTTAAAATATATAAATTATCTATTTTAACAAAAATTTATACTAAATTAAGTTAATAAAGGATAAATTTAGTTCTAAATTATTATGATATAAATTATCATTATTTATTTTATTTAAGGAGTAAAATTTGCACCCAAATAAAAAAGCTTTTAAATTATCTTTATTTGCATTATTGCTAATAACTAATTTAAATGCACAAGAATCAAATGAAGCTATCAATCTACAAAAAGTTGTTGTTAGTACAACAGGTTTTGAGCAAGATGCAGACTCAAATTTACGCAATGTAATCAGCATAGAAGGCAAAGATCTGCAAAATAAAGGTTATGTTTCCTTAGAACAAGCCTTAGAAAGAATTTCGGGTATTAGCTTTGTAAATTTTGGACTTGGACGCAATATAGATATGCGTGGACAAGGAGATAAATCCAATATAGCTGTAAAAGTTATGATCGATGGGCGTGCTATTAATGTTCTTGATAATTCCCATGGTGTAACCCCTCTAGATAGTATCAATTTAGATAATGTAGAACGCATAGAAATCATACCTGGGGGTGGATCTGTGCTTTATGGAAGTGGTACTAGAGGGGGTGTGATTAATATCATTACAAAAAAACAAAAATCAGATGCTTTTGCTATAAATTTAAAAAGCAGTGCCTATGATCATGGTGGACTAGGTGGAAATTTAGGTATCAATGGCGCCAAACAAATAAATGAAAATTTAGCTTTTAGCTTTGATATACAAAGTTTTAACCTTGATGGATATCAAGAAGGTTATAATGAAAAAGGTTATTTTATCAACACAAAAACCTATATTGATATCAATGATAATAGCGATTTAACTTTGGGTTATAATTATTTTAAAAGCAAAAATACCAGCAGTGGCTATCTAACAAAAGCACAAGCTCAAAGCAATCCAACTCAAAAAGGTAATAGTGATAATATCACACAAATCAATCGCCCTGAAATTTCTTTGGATTATCATTACTATTTTGATGATATATGGGAATTTAACCTAGAAGCTTTTTGGCAAAATCAAAAGATCAATTATCTAAAAGATGTTTCTACAATGAGTTATAGAGGTATGAGTCTTCCTGTATATCAAAATGGAAGTGGTTTTGAAGACACGCTTACAGGGATAAGTTTAAAAAACAAACTAAATTATGCAAATAATTCTTATTTTATTTTTGGTTATGAATTTACAAACCATGATGCAAAAAGAACAAGCATTATTCACTATGATGTAAGCACTAACATGAGTCATACTATGACAACGCTTATGGATATGGATAAGCAAAGCCATTCTATTTTCGCTCTTGATTCTCATGAATTTAATGATATTTTTAGTATTTTAGGTGGAGCAAGATATGAATATAATCTTTATGACACAAATAGAAATTACACTAGCAATATGATAATACTTGGAAGACCTAATATTAAAACTGAACTTTTTTCGACCGATGATACAAGTCATAACTTCGCCTTTGAAATCACTCCAAATTTTAAATACTCAGACACAGGAAAGCTTTATATCAAATACGAAAGAGGTTTTGTCTCTCCAAGTCCAGCACAATTTGTCAATAAGGATAAAAATTTACAAAAGTATTATTCTGCAAATTTAAATCCTGAGATCTTTGATACCTTTGAACTAGGAATTGATGATTTTTGGTGGGATTTTTACGGCTTTAATCTAACTTTATTTTACACCCTAAGCAAAGATGAAATTTCTTATCTTGGAAACCCTCATGCCACAGGTGGAGGATTTTGGCAATATTATAATATAGATCAAACTCGCCGTTTAGGAGTAGAATTAAGTCTGAGTCAAAATTTCTTAGATGATGATTTAATCTTTAGAGAAAGTCTAACTTATCTTGATGCTAAAATTTCTAAAGGTGTTAATGACGGCATAAGAATTCCTTATGTTTCAAAAATCAAAGCCACAGCTGGGCTCGAATACGCTTGGAATAAAAATTTCTCAAATTTTATTGATCTAACCTATTTTTCTAGAGCAAAAGATGGTGGAACTATAGATGGAAATACAGGAAAAATGTCTAAAAATTCTTGGATAAGGGATTATTTTTTAACAGATATTGGTATGAAATATAATTATAAAAAATTACAAATTTTAGCAGGAATTCGCAATCTTTTCGATAAAAGATACTACACCTATCAAGACAGTATAAATGATCAATACCTAGTTGGGAATGGCAGAAACTACTATGTTGAAATTAAATACGCATTCTAAAATTTTAGTGATTATAGGGCTTTTGATAGCTTATATAATCGCTTCTTTTACAGCACTTTGCTTAGGAGATGAGAATTTAAACCCAAAAGAACTTTTTTCATATATCTTTAGCCAAGATGAAATTTTAAGACAAATCATCATAGATGGACGCTTGCCACGCATTATAATGGCGATTTTAATCGGTATGCTTCTAGCTAGCAGTGGGGCTATCACTCAAAATGTATTTTCAAATCCTATAGCCGATCCTTATATCATAGGTATAGCTTCTGCGGCAACCTTTGGAGCGGTTTTGGCGTATTTGTTAAAATTGAATGATTATTATTATGGAATTTTAGGTTTTGTTTGCTCTGCCTTTTTTGCCCTAGGAGTTTTTAAAATTTCTTCTAAAGCTTCTATAGCAACTTTACTCATTATCGGCATAGCAGCTTCATCTTTTTTAGGAGCTTTTACTTCTTTTTTCACTTATCTTATAGGCGAAGATTCTTTTAAAATAGTCGCTTGGCTTATGGGAAATATAGGCAATGCTTCTTGGTTTCGTGTGGGAATTTTAATCTTGCCTTTAATTTTTTGTTTGTTTTATTTTTACGCTCATAAAAACGAATTAAACATACTTTTAAGCGGAGATGATGAAGCTAGAAATCTAGGGGTAAATGCTCAAAAATTAAAGATAAATTTACTCATTGTCTCATCCTTAGCTGTATCTTTTGCGGTTGCTTTTAGCGGACTTATAGGCTTTGTTGGACTAATCATTCCTCATACTATAAGACTTTTGCTTAAAAATTATGATAATGCCTTAGTTATCCCTTTATGTACAGCATTTGGAGGATTATTTTTACTTATTTGTGATACTTTAGCAAGAACTCTTTTAGCCCCTGTGCAAATTCCGATTGGAATTTTAACTGCATTTTTTGGAGCTCCTATTTTTTTATACTTGGCTTTAAGTGCTAGGAGATTTTTATAATGCTAAAAATACATGATTTAAGCTTTGCTTATCACCAAAAAGATTTACTAAAAAACATTCATTTAGAACTTAAAAATCAGGCTTTTATAGGAATTTTAGGGCCAAATGGCTCAGGTAAAAGCACTCTTTTAAAACTTATACTTAAAAATTTAAGTCCAAATAAAGGAGAGATAAGTCTTTTTAATACAAATATCAAAGATTTTTCTCTTAAAGAATTTGCCAAAATTTGCGGCTTTGTGCCTCAAAAATCAGAATTAAACACCCCTTTAAAAGTCATCGATGTGCTTTTAATGAGCAAATATGCGAATTTAAAACACGCTTTTAGTTCTTATTCTAAAGAAGATATTTTAGAAATTAAAGAATTTGCTAAGGATTTAAGACTTGAAAATTTTCTAGAAAGAAGCATACTTTCTTTAAGTGGGGGTGAATTTCAAAGAATGCTTTTGGCAAGAGCTTTGCTTAAAAAGCCAAAAATTCTTTTTTTAGATGAACCCACTTCAGCCCTTGATTTAAACTATGCTATAGAGCTTTTAAGTCTTTGCGAAAAACTAGTTAAAGAAAAAAATATAGCCGTTGTTGCTATCTTGCATGATTTAAATTTAGCTTCTATGTTCTGCGATAAAATCCTTTTTCTAAAAGAAGGGGAAATAAAGTATTTTGGAACGAGCAAAGAGCTTTTTACTCAAGAAATTTTAAAAGAAATTTATGATTTAAACTGCGAGATTATTTATAAAAATTCTAAACCTTATATTTTAGCTTTAAAGGAGAAAAAATGAAAAAAATTTTAATTATTATGAGTTTGTTTTTAATCACACTAAATGCAAAAGAACGCCTTGTAGTGCTTGATCCTGCAAGCATAGAAACCCTTTTTATGCTTAAGGCTGAAGATCAAATCGTAGGCATTGCCACTTTACAACACTCAAATATCTATCCTAAAGATCAAACCTCAAAACTTACAAGCGTAGGCACTTTTTCAAATCCTTCACTTGAAAAAATAGTAGCATTAAAACCAAGTTTGGTGATTTTAAGCTCTTATTCTTTAAATTTAGAAGAAGGACTTAAAAATTTTGGTATCAAAAGTATCAATTTAAAAGCCGAGCGTTTAGAAGATATAACAAAAAATATCACAACCTTAGGCCAAATCACCAAAAAAGAAAAAGAAGCGGAGCTTTTAAAACAAGAATTTGCTCAAAATTTAAAAAAATTAAGTGATAAACCTTTAAATAAAAGTGCAATTTATCTTTATTCTAGCAACCCTTTAATGGCCTTTAATGATAATTCTTTAATAGCTGATATTTTAAGACTCATAGGGATTAAAAATTTAAGTCCGCAAAGTCAAATTTCAAGACCTGTTATATCAGCAGAATACATACTGAAACAAAATCCGGATATACTCATTCTTGGAATGAATGCCAAAAATAATCTTTTGGATACAAATGCTTTATTGAAAAATACCAAAGCAGTTAAAACAGGAAGTATTTATTTTAACAAAGATACACATATATTATTACGTCTTAGTCCTAAGATAATAGATAGAATTCAAGAATTTAAAACAAAGCTAGAAAATAACAATTTTTAATCACCCAATCTTGCTTTAAAAAATTCGCAAGTTTGACAAAGCTTTTCTATGCGTTCATCTTCTTCAAAAGCTTTTTTCATCATCTTTATACGCGGTGATTTAAAAAGCTTATCAAAGTTATTTTCAAAAACATTTCCCAAGTTAATATCTGCTTTAGTATCCAAACAGCAAGGCACTAAACTTCCATCACTTAAAATCCCAATTTGCTCTTTTAAAGCATGACATTTTCCTTTTTTATAAAGGGGTTCATCTTTTAAATTTGGCCATTTAAAAAGTTTATTTTGATGAAGCAAAATATGTCTTTGCAAGCGATTTTTACTTAAGTTTGTATCAATCTTAACTTCAAATTCTTTGGCTAAAAACTCATAAATTTTTAAATTTGACTTAGGTGCTTTAAAATTAGCATCTAAATTCCAAAGTCTTAGATTGATAAAAGAAAGGCTTTTTTGCTCTAAATGCTTTTTGCAAAGTTCTAAAATAGGCTTAAAATACTGTTCTAAAGAAATTTTGCTTTGACTTAAAAAAGACATTAAAGAAATATTGATTTGATGGATATTCTCATACCCTAACAATAAAGCTTGATTTTTAGAATTTAAATAAAAGCCACTTGTAGTGATTTCAAGCTTCATAGCTTCACTTTTTGAGATTTTTAGATAATTTTCCAAATTAGGTAAAAGCAAAGGATCGCCCAAAAGATGAAAGGTAAAAAGCTCAGCCTTATTAGAAATTTCATGAGCTAAGTTTTGAAATTTTTCTTCACTCATTACCCCGCGAATTCCTTTTCGAGAAGGACAAAAATCGCATTTTAAACCACAAATATCACTTAATTCTATATATATTTTTTTAAATTTCATTATATTTCCTAGAGTAAACATTTTACCAAAATTTATGAAATTTATTAAAATATGTAACATTTTTATCAATATTTTTATCTTTTTTATTTCTCTTTTTTATTTTTAAATATATTAAACAAAAATCACACTATACTTAAATAAAAATCTAAAATTAAGGAAGGGTTTATGCAAGAGCTTACTCGCACGAAAAAAATTCGCTCTATTATTGCTGCAAGTAGCGGAAATTTAGTAGAGTGGTTTGATTTTTATATCTATGCTTTTACAGCAACTTATTTTGCTCATACTTTTTCAACTTCAGATAATCCTGTTATCCAGCAAATCAATGCCTTTGGGGTTTTTGCAGCAGGGTTTTTTATGCGTCCTATAGGCTCTTGGCTTTTTGGTTCTTTAGCTGATAAAGTAGGTCGTAAAAAATCTATGGTTATATCAGTGGTTTTAATGGCTTTGGGCTCTTTTATGATAGCAGCCTTGCCAAGCAAAGATACAGTGGGAGATCTTGCTATTATCTTACTTTTAATAGCAAGACTCATTCAAGGTCTTAGTGTAGGCGGGGAGTATGGCATAGCAGCTACTTATCTTTCAGAACTTGCTACGGAAGAAAAACGCGGTTTTTACTCATCTTTTCAGTATGTAACCCTAATAGGTGGTCAACTTTTGGCCGTTGCAAGCATTAGTATAATGTTTTTATTTTTTAGCATTGATGATATGAAAGATTATGCTTGGAGAATACTTTTTGTAATAGGCGGAATTTTAGCACTAGGCTCGCTTTTTGCAAGAAAAATGATGAATGAAAGTGCTACAAAACTTCACCAGCATGAAGATCGTGGTACTTTAAAAGCATTATGCAAATCTTGGAAACCTTTTTTAATGGTACTTGGGGTTACTTCTGGAGGTTCTTTAGCTTTTTATACTATTACAACTTATACTAAAACTTTTATGGAAAATACGGGTATGGATAAAATGCTTGTTAATAATCTTTTCTTAGGTGCTTTATTTATACTAATGATCATTCAACCTCTTTTTGGATATATAGGAGATAAAATAGGTCACAAACGATCTTTAATTGTATTTTGTATTTTGGCATTGGTAGGAATTTATCCTATTTTTTCACTTATAGCCAATAACGCACAAAATAATCCTTCTTTGACATTTATGTTGGTGGTATTATTGTTTGTTATTTTAAGTTTTTATACTTCAGTTGCTGGGATTTTTAAAGCAAAACTTTTTCCTGAACATGTAAGAGCTTTAGGGACAGGTTTGGGTTATGCTATTTCAAATGCTGTTTTTGGAGGATCTGCTCCTTGGGTTGCTTTACAATTTAAAAATGCAGGTATAGAAAATGGCTTTTTTATATATATAGCTATTTTTACAATCATCATGCTTATAGCTACTTTATGTTTGCCTAAAAAATCAGAGCTTAATTAATTTTAACGCTTTTAAAGAAAGTGCCGAAAGTGCGGTACTTTCTAACTCTTTTAAGGTTTTAAATTCATAATTTTTATTTTCATTGTTTAAAATTTGATGATAAACCTTGATATTAAGTTTATACTTAGTATAGCTGTGCTTAAACCCCCCTACAAAACTCATATCTTTAGAAAGTTTATACTCTCCTTCTTTAAAAAAAGGAAAATTATACATACCCTTATAAAGCTTATCTTGACTTTGCCCTATGGCAAATTTTTTATTAAATTCAAACAAAAAAAGATTTAAATTTACACTCTTATAAAGTATTTTTTTAGCTCTTGGATAAAGCTCTGTATGAAATTTGCCTTGACAAAAATCATACAAAGGACAAATTCCACACTTTGCATTTTTACTCACACAAACCAAAGCCCCTATATCAAGCAAGGCTTGGTTATGATCAAAAGCATGATTTAAATTTAAAAGCTCTTTAGCTCTTTTTTCAAGTTCTTTCATGCTAGGATTTTCTAAAGCAAAAAGACGAGAAAGCACACGGCGTATATTGCCATCAACAAAAGAAACCTTTTGATCATAGCCAAAACAAGCTATAGCTCCTGCTGTATAAACTCCTATGCCGCTTAATTTTTTTAGATCCTCAACTTCTTTGGGTAATTTAGCTTCAAACTTATCCACACATTCTAAGGCTGCATTTTTTAAATTTCTAGCACGAGTGTAGTAACCAAGTCCTTGCCAAGCCTTTAAAAGCTCATCTTCATTAGCATTAGCCAAACTTTCTAAAGTAGGAAATTTTTGCAAAAAGGGGAAATAAAACCTTTCTAAAACTGATTTAACTTGAGTTTGCTGAAGCATAATTTCGCTGATATAAACCCCATAAGCTCTATCAATATGCTTTAAACTTTCATCACAATTTTGACTTTGTAAATTACGCCAAGGTAAAGTTTTGCGTCCATTTTTTTCATACCAAAGAAGTAAATTTTCTTGTAGTTTTTCAAGCTCTTTTTTTTGCATAAATGAGAGTATAACAAAAAATTTTAAAATTTTTTGCTAAAATTAGCTCAAATTAAATTATTAAGGATATCCATGTTAGCTTTTTTTAAAGGTTTAGGCGTAGGTTTTTTATGTTTATTGCTTTTTGTTGCAGGAGTAGTTTTTAATGTAGAATTTTTAGGCAAAAAAGACTCTAATCATGATTTATATTTTTCAAGAAATATAGAAGTAAGCAATACGCTAAAACCCGATATTTTATATGCAAATATTAATTTTTGGGCAAATGAAAATTTAAGCTCAAAAATCACATTAGACAATAGCGAAAAAGCTGAAATCGCAAATACTTTCAATCAAATTTTAGAACGCTCAAAAAAAGAAAATTTTTGTAGCGGAGGAAGTTTTTCTTTAGAGCCTAATTTTTCCTATAAAGATGGTATACAAACTCCAAAAGGTCAAAGATTTGATGCAAATTTAGAATGTGAATTTAAAGAAAATCAACTTGCAGATTTTAACAAGCTTTTAAATGACATCAATTCTATCATAGCTAAAAATAATTTCATCAGCGTTTCAACACCAGCCATACAAACAAAATTTTCAAAAGATACACTAAACAACAACAAAGAAAATCTCTACAAAGAGCTTTTAAAAACATCATACGAATATGAAAAAACTTACTCTTTAGATCTTAATAAAACTTGTGTATTGAAAAATTTACAAGTAAATACAAATGCCAATATCGCACCTAGAATGTTAAATGCAAAATCTGACAATATAGAACTTTCATCTCCAATTATCAGCGAAAAAGAACAAATTTTAAGCGCGAAAGCTTTATTTATTTGCAAATAACTTAAGGCAAAATAAACTCCTTTTAAGTTTATTTTGCTATACTTTTATCTTCAATTCTTTCAGAAATTTATGCGGGAATAGCTCAGGGGTAGAGCACAACCTTGCCAAGGTTGGGGTCGCGAGTTCGAATCTCGTTTCCCGCTCCATAATCACCCGCCCGGGTGGTGGAATTGGTAGACACAAGGGACTTAAAATCCCTCGGAATTTTTCTTCCGTGCCGGTTCAAGTCCGGCCTCGGGCACCACTTTTTCAACATTATCAGGGCGACATAGCCAAGCGGTAAGGCATGGGCCTGCAAAGCCTTGATCTCCGGTTCGAATCCGGATGTCGCCTCCAAAAGGCAAAACTTTACTTTATCGGGAGATGGCTGAGTGGTCGAAAGCGGCGGTCTTGAAAACCGTTGAGGGTCACACCTCCAGGGGTTCGAATCCCTTTCTCCCGGCCACCAAGACTTTCTAGTTTATCAAGCTTATATCATTCCTGAAATTATAAAGGATGCTACAAATGAAAAATAATACTTCGGTCTTACTATTTTTGTTATATCCTAAAAAACTTAGAAAAACTATGACTAATATAACTAAAAATAAGAAATAAAATGGAAAATTTAGAATTTATTATCTTAAAACAAAAATATAAAATTTTAAAAATATGTCAAATTTTAAAATACAAGGTAGGCAAATGAAAGAATTTTATATGAATTTAGCTTTAAATGAGGCTTGGAAATATCAGTTTTTAACCTATCCAAATCCGGCTGTAGGCTGTGTAATCTTAGATAAAAATGGAAAAATTTTAGCCATAAAAGCTCATGAAAAAGCTGGATTAGCTCATGCAGAACTTAATGCCATAACTCATGCTTTTAAAAGCTTAAGACCTGAAATTTCATTGCCTAAAGAAGCAAACGCCTTACATGAGTTTATTTGCAAAAACCATCAAGGTGTATTTAAAGATAGCATAGCTTTTGTCACACTTGAGCCTTGCTCTCATCAAGGAAAAACGCCTCCTTGCGCAAAACTCTTTAGCGAGCTAGGTTTTAAAAAAATTTTCATCAGCGTTAAAGATGAAAATAAAATCGCAAGTGGTGGAGCTGAATTTTTAAAAAAACAAGGCATAGAGGTTGAATTTGACATACTTAAAGAAGAAGGAAAAAAACTTTTAAAACCTTTTTTAAAATGGCAAAAAGGGCAATTTAAACTTTTTAAATTAGCCCTTTCTATGAATGGCTCACCTTTTGGCAAAATCGTAAGCAATGAGCTAAGTCGCACTTATGCACATAAAATTAGAGCGGTGATTGATTTGCTTGTAGTCGGTGGAGAAACCATAAGAAAAGATCACCCTATACTAGATGCTAGGCTTTGCAAAGCAAAAGCGCCTAATCTTTGTATCTTAAGCCGTCAAAATATAGATAATTTTGATAAAAATATCCCTTTATTTAAAGTTCCAAACCGCCAAATTTATACCCAAATTCCAAGTGAGGCTAAATTTTTAATGTATGAGGGTGGAGAAAATTTTCTCAAAACCTTTAAAGATGAAATAGATATGTTTTTGATTTTCCAAAGTTCAAGTTTAAATGATGAAAAAAATGTTACAATACCTTTAAATTTCAAGCCACTTTATAGGAATTTTTTAGGGAGTGATACTTATGGCATTTATGAACTTTAGTGGATTTTTTTATGCGAGAAATGATTTAAGATTATTTAAAATAGAAAAGAAAAATGAATTAAAATCCTTTTTTTACAAAGACTACACCTTATCAAGCTACAAAGATGCTTTAAATTTAAACAATGAAATCTTTTTTTATCAAAGTTTAAAAGAAGGCTTATTTAAAGAAAATGATGAAATTTTAGTTTCAAATTTGGGTAAAAAGATCATACTTTTTAGAAATTTCACTCAAAATTGCGATAATTTTAATGAAGCAAAATTAAAACAAATATTGCTTTTATTTTTTTTATTATTAGCGAGCGTATTTTTTGCAAGTTTGGCTATGATTAATGAATTTGGAGCCATAGATCTTGTTTTTTTAATGATTTGCTTATTGCTTTTAGTGATGGGAGCAATCAATCTTGGCTTGCTTTTTAAGCAAATTCGTATTCTTAAAAGTTTTTCCAAAGAAGAAATGAAAGAATTTTTAAGTCAAAGAATGAAAAAATACACTAAAGTGTAAAAACACTTTAGCATACTGTTTTTAAATTTGTAGCAAGACCACCTAAAGAAGTTTCTTTGTATTTATAATTCATATCTTTTCCTGTTTCATACATGGTTTCTATAACCTCATCAAGGCTTACCATAGGAGTAGATTTACGTGTCATTGCCATTCTAGCAGCACTTATAGCCTTAATAGCTCCAAAGGCATTTCTTTCTATGCAAGGAATTTGCACAAGTCCTGCAACTGGATCGCAAGTTAAACCTAGATGATGTTCCATTGCCATTTCAGCAGCGTTGCATGCTTTAAAAGCATTAGCCCCTAAAACTGTTGCCATAGCCGCAGCTGCCATCGAACTAGCACTACCAATTTCTGCTTGACAACCTGCTTCTGCTCCGCTAATACTTGCATTTTTCTTATAAAAAGAACCTATAAGCATTGCTGTTAATAAAAACTCTATAGCCTTTTCATCGCTAAAACCTATAGTATGATTTTTAAGATAAAGCATAACAGCAGGGATAACAGCACATGCTCCATTTGTTGGCGCGGTTACAACTTTTGCTCCGCTAGCATTTTCTTCAGCAATCGCAATAGCATATAAAGAAATAAAATCTATAATGCCCATAGGATCAGCTGTCATCGCCACTCTTTCTTTAAGTCCTTTGGCTCTACGCTTTAAATGAAGTTTTCCAGGCAAATAATCTTCATTTGGATGCGTACCATTATAATACACTTCTTGCATTACTTCCCAAATTTCAAGACAATAAGCACGAATTTCCTCTTTAGTGTGAAATTGCAATTCATAACGATAAGAAAGCTCTGCTAAATCCCAATCTCTTTTATCGCAAAGCTCTAAAGCTTCTTTTGCATTGTTAAGCTCTATATCTAGTTTTTTCTTTTTATTTTGGTTGGAATTTTTACCTTTTTTTTCTAATTGTGCAGCTGTTAAAACAAAGCCTCCACCTACAGAATAATAAGTTTCTTCATCAACTAACCCGCCTTTACAATCATAAGCTTTAATCTTCATACCATTCTCATGTAAAGGTAAAAAATCTTTGGAAAATATCAAATCTTTTTCATAATTAAAACAAAGTTTTTTCTCACCACAAAAATCAATTTGAGCATTTTCAATAGCATTTTTATTTACTTCATCTTGTATTGCTGCGCTTAAATTTTTAGCTTCTAGGCCATTTAACCCCCAAATTACAGCCTTATCACTCAAGTGTCCTTTACCTGTTAATGACAAAGAACCATAAAGAGTAACCTCAACTCTATCAATTTCATCAAGCTTTTTAGCGACTTTTTTACAAAATAAATTTCCAGCAAGCATAGGCCCTAAAGTATGAGAAGAAGAAGGACCAACACCTATTTTAAAAATGCTTAAATTACTCATTTTTTATCCTTAATTTATAAAAGATCATGAATTGCAGCAGAAATTGCAACTATCCCCATTACCAAAATAAAAAGATCTAAAAATTTATTACGAAATCTTGCCAAAATATCAAAACGATAAATACAATAAAGTGGCATTAAGAAAAGCAGAATAGCCAAAACAGGACCACCAATAGCCTCGATAATTCCTATAACACTTGGATTTTTATACGCAACAAGCCAAGCAATAGCAAAGGTAATGATCGCTGTTAAAGTTTGAGCGAATTTACCTTGAATTTTACCATTACTTGCTTTATATAAAATGCCATTTAAGCCTTCTTGAGAACCAAGATAATGCCCTAAGAAACTTTTGCTAATAGCCACAAGTGCAACAATAGGTCCAACATAAGCTAGTAAAGAAACTTCAGGAAATTTATTTGCTATAAAAGTAAGAATATTGATATTTTGATCTTTTGCTGATGCAAAATCTTCTGGTGTAAAGGTTAAAGCACAAGAAAAAACAAAAAACATTACAACAAAAACCATAAGAATAATCGCCAAAGAAATAATTTTTCTAGCGCGAGGTTCAGCATAATCACCATATTCTTTTTTACAATAACAAGCAAGTGAAGAAATAATAGGAGAGTGATTAAAACTAAATACCATCACAGGAATAACAAGCCATAAAGTAACCCAAAAATTACTTGTTGAAATTACGGAAAAATCAACATTTGTAAATAATGATGAATTCCATTGTGGAATTAAAAGCAATGAAAAAATAAATAAAAATATAATAAAAGGAAAAACAAGAAAACTCATTGCTTTTGTTACAACATTTTCACCAAGAATAGAAATCAAAACCAAAACTCCAACAATCAAAAAACTCACCCACCAACGAGCAGCATGAGTAAGATCTGCATTGAAATTAAACTGATTGATTAAGAACTCAAGTAAAGTTGTTGTAAGATTAGCACTATAAACCAATAAAATAGGCAAAATAGCAAAAAAATACAAAAGTGTAATTAAAAATCCACCACCTTTGCCAAAATAACTTTCTGCAACAAAAGTAATATCATCTTTTGGATTAGAACTTGAAAGCACAAAGCGACATAAATTTCTATGAGCTAAGTAAGTCATAGGAAAAGCTAAAACAAGTATAACTAACAAAGGTATCAATCCACCAAGCCCAGCACTAATAGGTAACAAAAGTACGCCGGCTCCAATAGCTGTTCCAAAAAGAGATAAAACCCACCTTGTATCGTGACTAGTCCATTTAGGAGTATTCATTATTCTTCCTTAAATTTAAGATTACATCTTTTTTATTTTAGCAAAATATTTATAAATAATTATTTTTTAAAAAAAATATTTTAAATCTTATGTAACATTTTGTAAATTTAATTTTATAAAAAAACAATCACTTGTATCAATAAAGTATTATTTTAAAACTAAATATATTTTGGGTTTTGCAATCAAAAAAGAAAAAATTTGGAAGACTATGCTTCCAAATTTTTGCATCAAATTTTCTAAGGGAGTTAAATTTTCAAAAATTAATCTAATTTTTGACCTAGAACATTTCCTTGCATATCCGTATAAACTTTCATGTTATTATTAAACTTAAATTTATAACCATTAATTTCTTTATCTATTTCAAGAATTTGAGCATTTGGTTGAGTTGCACTTACTTTTTTCATAACACTAGGTAAAATAGTATGTGGTAAAGCCTTGTATTTTCCATCAACTTCTTTCCAATCTCCATTGATCATAAAATCAATTTCAGTTCCATCATTTAAAATTACATCATAAGAATCTATATCTTTTTTCACCAAACCAATTTGAGCGGTTTTAAAATTTTTAGAAATAAATTCTTTGGCATTATTTGGAAGTTCGCTAGCAGGAACAACCATATCTTTAGCTAAAAGCACCGTAGCACCCAACAAAGCAAGTAAAGTTAATTTTGCTTTCATAGTTTCTCCTTTTTTGTCTTGGTTGGCGAAAGTTTAACTCAAAACTGTGAAGTGAATGTGAAACTTAAAAAATAATTTTCAAGCTTTCATTCTCAACACTTATACCTTGACTTTTTATAAATTTTATTTCTTTTCCATCTTCAAATTTTAAAATATCTTTATCTTTTAGATTAATATCATAAGTTAAAATATGCAAAACAATATCATAAATACAAAAGAAAAGTTCTTTTTCTTCTATGTTTAAATCACAAACTTCAAGTTCTAATTTATCAAAATTTCTAAGCCCATAAGTATAAGCATTAACTCCATTTTCACTAGGATAAACACTAACATATATCCAATTATATACCGGCAAGCGATTATCATCTAACATTTTTGCATTTTCTATATAAAAACTGGGCTCTAAAACAACTGCACCTGTATAAAAACCTAAAGCATGTTTATTATCCAAACATAAAGCTGCAATTTTCGTAAACATTTTAGCTTGTTCTAATTTGCTTTGATCTTGACTTAGCACCGCTATAAGAAGATGAGCTTTATGTTTTTTAGTTTGCTCTAAGGCATCTTTCCACATAAAATTAAAATTTGCATAGTATTCTGCTTCGTGATTAGGTATAGGATTTTTAATCAAATTTAGAGTAACCAACATATTTTCATATGAAAAAATCACGCCCTCTTTGGTAAAATTTTCATCAGCTGTTTTTATATTAAATTTATCTTCTAAAATACTTTTTAACTCCGAAAAATTAAAATCAACTTCATCAAGAAGAACAAAAGAGGTAAAATTGTGATTTAAATCTATAGTCATGTTAAACCCTATTAAATTTTTATAAATTATAACCTAATAAAAATAAAAACTATAAACAAGAATTTCTTAAAATTATGATAATTGATATTAATTATAAATTTATTTTTTATATAGTATAATCTTTTAAAATTTATAAGTATATTTTTGGAGAAAAATGTGGAATTTCTAAAAGATTACATCGATTTAATTATCTTTTTAATTCTAGGAATTATGGCATTTATAGCTTTTTGGTGTGTCGTAGAAAGAATGCTATTTTTTAGAAAAATTAACTTTAAAAATTATGAGAATCAAGAGCAATTTGATGATGCGATTAGTGAAAATTTAACCACTATATATATCATCTATTCCAATGCCCCTTATATAGGACTTTTAGGCACTGTAATAGGCATCATGGTTACATTTTACGAAATGGGCTTGGCGGGTAATATAGATGTCAAATCTATAGTCGTGGGACTTTCTTTAGCTCTTAAAGCCACAGCCTTAGGACTTTTGGTTGCTATTCCTGCTTTAATGGCTTATAATGCCTTACTTAGAAAAGTTTCCCTCTTAAGCAATGCTTATAAGGCAAATAAAAATGCTTAAACTACCAAAAAATGAAGGTTTAAATATAGTTCCATTTATAGACATTATGCTTGTTTTGCTTGCTATAGTGCTTAGTATTTCAACCTTTATTGCGCATGGAAAAATTCAAATCTCACTTCCTTCAAGTGAAAATGCTACCAATATAAACAATAATGAAAAAAAACTTCTTATAACCATAGACGAAAAAAATACTTTTTATTTAAATGATAAATTAGCTAATTTAAATGAAGTTCAAAATGCTATTTTTTCACTTGATAAAAAAACCATAGTAGAACTAAAAAGCGATAAAAATGCTAAATTTGAAAGCTTTGTAAAAATTATAGATTTTTTAAAAGCCAAAGAACATGAAAATTTTCAGATTCTTACTGAGAAAAACAAATGAAAACTTTATTTTTAAATCATAAATACCAAGCTTCTTATATAACTTTTATAGTCTTTATACCTTTACTTTTTGTCATTTTTCACTCAAATGACTTTTTTAAAATGGAAATTAAAAATGAAGATTCTTTTTCTTTAGCAATAAAACAATTTACCCAAACCAATCCAACAAATGAGACTAAACCAACAGAATCCATTATAGAACCTATCAAACCAAAACCTCAGCCAAAAGTTATTAAAAAAACTCCTGAAAAAATTCAAAAAAAGGCAAAAAAAATACCTCCACACCCAATACCAAATAAAACCCCAATAGCACCAACTCAAGAAGTTAAAACTTTTACAAAAACAACTGATACAAATGTCAAACCTAAAATCACCCAATTAACACAAGGAAAAGATAATCACCCTGTATTAAAAGAAATCCAAAAAGCTATACAACAAGCACAATTTTATCCAAGACAAGCAAAAAAAATGCGTATGCAAGGAACTGTAAAAGTAGAATTTTTATGGAAAGAAAACAAAACTTTAGCAGATTTAAAAATCATCGAAAGCTCAGGATATGATTTGTTAGATAAAAGTGCTTTAGAAAGCATAAGAAAAGCTTCTTTAAATTTTCCACAGTATAACGGAGATTTAAGAATTACACTACCTATTATATATGATTTTAAAATCTTAAGAGGATGAAATTATAATTTTATAAAAACTACACTCTCTTATCTACAATTTGTGCTTCTTGATTTTCAATTTTATTTTGAAAATCTTTACTTAAATTCTGACTTAATTCTTGCAAAGATTTTTGCTTCAGTTTTTCAAATTCTTCAGGATTGCTAGCCTCAAGCTTTGCCTGCTCATCAGCACTTAAAGCACTTAAACCTTTTTCTTGAGCTTTTTGAAGCAAATCTTCGTCTTCTTTTTCTTTGATATTATTTTCCTTATCATCTTTTTTATTGATTTTTTGCGGATCTATAGTTTTCATAGCATTAGCTCCACCACCTGATGCTTCTTTAATGTCGCTTAAAATTTCTCTCATGCTAGGTTCTTTAACATCACTATCATCAACTTTACCATCTTTATTTACATCTTTATCAATAAAAAAATTTAATTTTTTTTCTATATTTGCATCATCAGATATTTTTTCATCGCTTGTTTTAAAGCCTAAATTTTGCATACTTTGCTGAAGAGTACTTGTATTAAAATTTAATTTTACACTTTGTTGTTTATTATTTAAATTTGAATTTAAAGAACCAAAATTATCTTTTTCACTTTCAAACCAATTTGAAACAAATTGGTTTGCTTCGCCATTAAGCCTTATACTACCATCATTTCTAGCAACATAATTCGTATAAGAACTGAAATTTTTTTGTAAACTACTATAATTCTCATTGCTTAAATTTAAAGCTATAAGTTCACCTTGCTTATTTTCAAAAACAACCTTAACACCATCGCTATTTAAACTCGAAAGATCTTGCACGGGAATTTTATCTTGATCTTCTTTTTTTAATACGCTAAGCTCTTTTTTATCAACATTATTAGTTAAAGAATGAGTTAAACTAGTAGAAGTATCGATTTTCATTATTCATCCTTTTTTACATTTTGCAAATAAACCTAAACGACACATTTTTCTCTCATGTGAATTTTTTAAAGAATTACACTTTTTAAGTTCTTGCTCGTAGTTAGCACAAGAATTTGCAAAAGCAAAAGAACTCAAAATGCTTAAAACCAAAATTATTTTTAACACTTTCCAATCCTTATTTTAAAGATTTTTTAGTTAAAATTATACCTTTTATAATCGACAAAATCTTAAAAAACTTTATAATCTCAGAAAGGAATCAATGAAAGCATTAGCTCTTTTTAGCGGTGGGCTTGATAGTATGCTTGCAATGAAACTCATCACTGCACAAGGCATAGAAGTTAAAGCTCTAAATATCAACATAGGTTTTGGAAGCACAAGTGATAAAAGCGAAATCATGAAAAAGCGTGCGGCAATGGTAGGTGCAGATTTTAAAATGATAGATGTAAGAAATTCCTATCTTCAGGAAGTGCTTTTTAATCCACAATATGGCTATGGCAAACATTTTAATCCTTGTATAGATTGTCATGCTTTTATGTTTAAAACTGCTTTGGCTATGTTAAAAGAAGAAAATGCAAGTTTTATCATCACAGGAGAAGTTTTAGGACAACGCCCTATGAGTCAAAGAAGTGATGCTATGGCAAAGGTTAAAAAACTTGCTCTTGATGAAGAAGATTTAATCTTGCGTCCTATGTGTGCAAAAAACCTACCTCTAACCAAACCTGAAAGAGAAGGTTGGGTAGATAGAGAAAAACTCGAAGGTATTAGTGGAAGAAGTCGCAAAAGACAACTTGAACTTGCAGCTAAATTTGGCTTAGAAGACTTTGAAAGCCCAGGTGGTGGTTGTTTGCTAACTCTTGATAGTTTTGCTAAAAAAATTCGAGATTTCATAGAATTTGACAAAGATATGCAGGTTAATGACGCACAACTTTTAAAATATGGTCGTCATTTAAGATTGCCTGATGGGGCTAAAATGATCATAGGTAGAAATGAACTTGAAAATACCCTTTTAAAAGGTTTAAAAACTCCTAAATATGAAGTCATAGAACTTGGGGATTTAATCGGAGCTTACTCTTTGGTAGATGAAAAAATTTCAGAAAAAGACTTAGAACTTGCTTTAAAAATAGCCCTTACCTATACTAAACACGAAGTAGGAAAAAGCTATGAACTTAAATTTAAAAATCAAGCTTATACAAGTATAGCTTTTGAAAATAAGGCTGATATTAATCAATTTTTTATTAGTTAAAGTATAAAGTATTTAGCAAAACAAGCGATATAGTATTTGAATCTTTTCAAAATATTGCAATCAAGCCCACGAAAATGGGCTTTTTTTATTTTAATCCATAAGCATTTTTTAAATTGTTTAAATTCGCGCTCGCATTCAAAAGCAAACAATCAGCCAAAACTAAACGTACCATAGCACTAGCTACAACACTTCCTCTAACACCTACACAAGGATCATGCCTACCTTTGAGTTCAAATTCCAAATTATTGCCAAATTTATCTATACTTTCTTGCTTGCCAAAAATAGAAGGAGTAGGTTTAAAATAAGTTTTTAAAATAAGATTTTCTCCATTTGAAATTCCTCCTAAAATTCCTCCGCTATGATTGCTTAAAAACTTGCCATCTTTTAAAGCATCATTATTACACGATCCGCGCATTTTGCTTGCATTAATACCTTCGCCTATTTCAACTGCTTTAACGGCATTAACTCCCATTAAAGCATGAGCTAATTTAGAGTCTAACTTATCATAAAGAACTTCTCCAAGTCCCACAAGCATACCACTAACTTTTGTAAAAACAGCAGCACCTACACTATCTTTTGAATTTCTAGCATTTAAAATTTCATTTTTAAAGTCACTTTCTAGTTTTGGATCAAGGCAAAAAATTTCACTTTTCTTAGCAAATTCAAAATCAAATTCTTCTTCTTTCAAATTTGATACAAAAGTTCCTACTCCAAAAACACCACTTTGAACACAAATGCCAAATTCACGCAAAAGCATCGCTGCAACTGCACCACCAGCCACTCTAGCAACACTTTCCCTAGCACTTGATCTACCCCCACCCCTATGATCTCTTATGCCATATTTATAAAAATAAGTAAAATCCGCATGAGCAGGACGAAATAGATCTTTTAAATTATCATAATCTTTAGAATGAGCATTTTCATTAAAAACTACTATAGCTATGGGATGACCCGTTGTATATCCTTCAAAAACCCCACTTAAAACCTGAGCTTTATCGCTTTCTTTTCTTGGTGTTGCAAATTTACTTCCGCCTTTGCGTTTATCAAGCTCATTTTGCAAAAATTCTTCATCAAATTTAACTCCAGCAGGCATTCCATCAATAATACATCCAACAGCCACACCATGAGACTCACCAAAACTTGTAAATTTCAATCTCGTACCAAAGGTATTCACTATAAAGCTCCTAATTTCTCAAGTGCAATTTTTGCTGCCATTTGCTGTGCTTCTTTTTTGCTTCCCGCAATAGCTCTTGCAAGTTCTTTACCATCAAGCATTAAAGCGATTTCAAATTGCTTTAAATGATCAGGACCAAAAGCACGCACTGTTTCATACTGCGGAGTTTGTCCGATTTTTCCCTGTGTAATTTCTTGTAATTTTGTTTTATAATCTTTTATAAGAATTTTTGCATCAATTTGAGGGAAATTTTTTTCTATAAGCCTTAAAGCAATAGTTTTTGCAAACTCAAACCCAGCTTCTAAATGTATAGCACCTATAATGGCTTCTAACGCATCTGAAAGTATAGAAGGCTTTTCTTTTCCTCCATTGTTTTCCTCAGCAACACTCATAAAAATAAAATTGCCCAAATTTAAACTATTTGCAATTTTTGCAAAAGACTTTTCATTCACTAAAGCCGCTCTAAGCTTAGATAAATCTCCTTCGGCATCTTTAGCGAATTTATGAAAAAGGTATTCACCCACAACTAAATCAAGCACAGCATCACCTAAAAATTCCAAGCGTTCGTTGTTGTAAGATTTTTTAAAACTTTTATGGGTTAAAGCATGTATAAGAAGATTTTTATCTTTAAATTCATAAGTTAAACTCTGCTCTAGTTTTTCAATGTTTTTCATCATTTTCCCTTGCAATTTTCAAAGCAGCTTCACGCGCCAATGTATCACACCTTTCATTTTCCAAATGTCCATTATGTGCTTTTACCCAAAAAGCCTTAATCTTATGAGATTTTGCCACTTTAATATATTCCTTCCATAAATCTATATTTTTTTTACCTTTAAAATCCTTTTTTATCCATCCTTCTAGCCATTCATTAATACTTTGAACCATTAGGTTAGAATCTGTAAAAAGCGAAATTTCACAAGGCTCTTTTAAAGCCTTCAAAGATTCAATAATTGCCATTAGCTCCATTCTATTGTTAGTGGTATTAGCCTCAGCTCCAAAACCTTCCTTTTGATACTCCTTATAACGCAAAATATAAGCCCATCCGCCAAAACCTGGATTATTAAGACATGAGCCATCTGTATAAATTTCAATGTGTTTCATTATTTTTCACTTCATAAATAATTTTACAAGTATTAAACTCATAACAAACAGGACAGTGATAAAAAAACAAAGGCATAACATTTTTACACTCAGAACAACGGTATGAAAATTCTAACCTCGCATTAAAAGAATTATCTTTTAAAATTTTTAACATTTTAAAATTAGAATTTTTAAAAACAAACTGATGCGTATCATCATGCTTTGAAATTTTACCCAAAGCATAAAAGAATTCTAAAAAATCTTGATTTTCTAAATTAAACGCTTCATTTTCCCTATAAAGCAAATCACAAATATCAAAAAAATTTTGCCCTAAAAACATATGATATTTTTCAAAAACTAAACGCCCCAACATAGGATTATCTTCTATTTTAAATTCTAAAAGTTTTTTCTTTTTTTCTTCATCAGTGATATTAAAAGTACAAAGTTCTAAAGCTTTGATAAAATCATGTTCTTTTTGTACATCTTCATTAAGCTCAAAAAGACATTCTAAAAGTTCTAAATTTTCTTTATAAGAACGAAGTTTTAAATAAACAATTTTTAAAAGTTTTAAGGCTTGTATATTTCTTGGACGCAGTTTTAAAGCTTGTAATAAAACTTCTTTTGCACGCTCTAAAAATCCTGCTTTAAAATAAACTTTTGCCAAAGAAAGGAAAATAAATTCTCTTTCTTGTTTATCTTTACATTTTTCAAGAGCAATCAAATAAATTTGAGTTGCTTTTTCAAATTCCCCGCTTTTAGTAAAAATTTCGGCCAAAAAACTTAAATTTCCAAAACTCAAGCTACTATTTCTTAACAACTCTTTATGAGCGTTATCCATTTCAAATTTTTTTATAAATTTTTCAAGCTTTTGTTCTTCATCTTTGTTAGCAAATATTTTCCAAATATAATTTACAACAGCTACAACAAATACTAAAATGGTTAAAATTATAAGCCCTACTAAAGGGTCTCTGTATTCTACAAAGAAAAAATCCATAGTCTCGCTCTAAAAATTTTATGCCAAATTATAGCCAAATCTTTGTATAATTTTAACAAGGTTTGTAAAATGATAACTAAAGAAAGTATAGAAAATTTATCCCAAAGACTTAATATTGTTGATATTATAGAAAATTATATTGAAGTAAAAAAACAAGGCTCTAGTTTTGTATGTATCTGTCCTTTTCATGCAGATAAAAACCCGTCTATGCATATCAATCCTACCAAAGGTTTTTATCATTGTTTTGCCTGCAAGGCTGGTGGAGATGCTTTTAAATTTGTAATGGATTATGAAAAATTAAGTTTTACCGATGCAGTTGAAAAAGTTGCAAGCCTTAGTAATTTTACTTTAAGTTATACAAAAGAAAAACAAGAAAATAAAAAAGAGCTAAAGTCTATACTACCAAGCTTAAATGCGTATTTTAAAGATAATCTCAAACACCACAAAGAAGTTTTAACCTATCTTTACCAAAGAGCTTTAAATGACAAAGATATAGCCAAATTCGAATTAGGTTTTGCAGGAGCAAGTGAAGATAGTATAAGATTATTGCAAAATCAAAAAATTCCTTTAGAAGATGCTATGAGTGTTGGAGCTTTAAAAAAAGATGAAAATAATGAATTTTACGCAAGTTTTATATGGCGTATCACCTTTCCAATCTACGATCATAAAGACTTATTAGTAGGGTTTGGAGGGCGTACTTTAAATCCCAATGTACCGGCAAAGTATGTAAATTCACCCCAAAATATACTTTTTGATAAAAGTAGAATTTTTTATGCTTTTAACATCGCTAAAGAAAATATAGCCAAAAAAAAAGAAATAATAGTATGTGAAGGCTACATGGATGCAATAGCTTTTCACAAAGCAGGGTTTAATAATGCTGTAGCAGTTCTTGGAACAGCATTAACCGAACATCATCTACCCTTAATCCGCCGTTATGATGCAAAAGTGATTTTATGTTTTGACAATGATGAAGCAGGATTAAAAGCTGCGACACGATCTGCATTTTTATTAAGCACAAACAAAATAGACGGTAAAGTGGCAATTTTGCAAGGTGGAAAAGATCCTGCTGAGCTCGTAGCAAAAAATGAAAGCACAAAACTTCATGATATACTCGATGAAGGAATAGAGCTTGGTGAATTTTATATCAGACGCTTAATATCCACTCATTCCATAATTTCTGCTCTTGATAAACAAAAAGCTTTAGAAACTATACAAAAATTCACCTTTAATCTTGAACCTTTAGTGGCAAATTCTTACACTGGTCTAGTTTCAAATTTATTAAAAGTGGATGAAAAATTTATTGTCTTATCACAAAATTCAAAAAAAACCATACAAACCCCTTTAATTTCTCAAAATAAATACAATTTTCCTAAAGAAAAAATTCACATTGCAGAATTAGAACTTATAGCTTTTTTAAAACAACATCCAGATATATGTAACGATTTTAAGCAAATTAGTGATAGTGTTTGTTTTAAGCATAAGATTTTATTGGATAAAATTTTAGAAAAAAAAGGTTATGAAGATAGTGATATTAGAGAATTTGAAAGTAAAAATATTCGAAAAAATTTAAACTATAGCGAATTCTTGTTAGGTGTTTGCAAGGTTAATTTAGCTTTTTTAAACAATGTAAAAATTAAAAATTCTACACTCGCATTAAAAAAACAACTTTTTACGCTTATTGATAAAAATTTAAATCTTCTAATTAAAAATTTAAATACCGAAGAATTAAATAATTTTTTAAAAGAATATTTAAACTTCTTAAAATATGAAAAAAACGAAGAAATTCTGCAACAATCATTTAGAAACTTAAATGGAATTTTTGGTAACAAAAACTTTACAGCTTATGATTTAGGATTTAGCACACAAGATAATGATGAACCTTTTTAATTTATTTAAATTTCAAGCCTTAATTTACCTTTTTTTAAACACAATCACGCTAAAGTATATAAAAATTTTTAAGGATAAATTATGATGCCTTTTAGTGATGAAGAGCTTATAAATCCTGTTAAAGCAAGTTTAGAAAAGAGCTTGCCTATGCTTGAACGTGATGGCGGAGGGCTTGAATTTTTAGGAATTAAAAATGGGATTGTTTATGTCCATTTAATAGGAGCTTGTAAAGGCTGTGCATCGAGTGGAACAACGCTAAAATACGGCCTTGAAAGGCAACTTAAGATTGATATTCATCCAGAAATCACTATAATCAATTTAAACGGCGGAGCAGACGAATTTGCAAAATTATAAAAAACTTGGAATTGAACATTTTTACAAGAAAGATTTTAAAACTGCAAAAATGTATTTTTCTATGGCTTATGAAAAACGCAAAAATAAACGCTTGCTAAATTTTATCTGCCTTTGTGATCTTGCTTTAAAATCTCCTAAAGAAGCTTCTTTACTTTTTGATTTTTATATAGAACATTACAAAATCTCTAGCATTGATAAAGACTTAGAAGAAATTTTAAGTACAATTGAATTTAAAAAACAAGAAAACAAACAGGAAAACGAATTTGAAGATGGGCATGCACTAAATTATCAAGATTTTTTAAAAAGCGAAGAAGAACTTGGCTTTCAAAAAAGTTTTGAAAATATTATTAATAGCACTAAATTAGTTATTGATAATCGTGATGATTTTTTAGATTTTTTGGAAAAATTACTTGATAATGGCTATAAAGATATGACTTTAAATTATATAGAAAATGTTATGCCTCATTTTTGGGCAAATGATAGATTTATCAAACTCCAAGAAAAACTCATAGGATTTAAAAGTGAAATTAAAACTTGAAAATTCATTCATTACAGATAATACCTTAGAGTGTGAAAAAGAATGCTTTTTTTTACAAACCACACAAAATGCTAAATTTCACGCTCAAGCCTTAGAAAAAGGTGCAAAAATCATTGATGTAAATGAGTGTAAAAAACTTTTAAAAATCGATGAAAAGATTCAAATCATAGGAATCACAGGAACCAATGGCAAAACCACAACCGCAGCAGCGATTTATTCTATCTTATTGGATTTAGGTTATAAATGCGGACTTTGCGGGACAAGAGGAGCTTTTATCAACGATGAACAAATTGATGAAAAATCCTTAACCACCTCCCCTATTCTTAAAACCTTAGAGTACCTACAAATAGCCACTCAAAAAAAATGTGATTTTTTCATCATGGAAGTAAGCTCACACGCACTCGTTCAAAACCGTATTGAAGGCTTAAATTTTGCTGCTAAAATTTTTACCAATATCACTCAAGATCATTTAGATTTTCACGGTACTTTTGAAAATTACAAAGAAGCAAAAGAACTTTTTTTTACCGATGAGAGTTTAAAATTTATCAACAAAGATGCTTTGGCTATTAAATTTAATGTGCGTAACGCTTTTACCTATGGCATAGAAAATCCTGCTTTATATCAAATCAAAGCTTATTCTTTAGAAGAAGGCATTAGTGCTATTGTAACAAATAAAAATCAAACTTTTCACATAGACTCGCCCTTACTAGGACTTTTTAATCTTTACAATCTTCTAGTTGCTAATGCTTGTGTGAATGAACTTGTAAAGCCTGATTTAAAAGATTTGGAAAAAGCTATCAGTGGATTTGGCGGAGTTTGTGGCAGGGTAGAACAAGTAGCAAAAGGTGTAATTGTGGATTTTGCTCATACGCCTGATGGCATTGAAAAAGTGCTTGACACTCTTAAAAATAAAAAACTCATCGTTGTTTTTGGAGCAGGTGGAGATAGAGATAAAACCAAACGCCCTTTAATGGGAAAAATCGTCGAACATTTTGCAAAAATTGCTATCATTACAAGTGATAATCCACGCAGCGAAGAACCAAAAACCATCATGGAAGAAATTTTATCAGGCTTTACTAAAAAAGAAAAAGTTTTAATGATAGAAGATAGAAAAGAAGCTATAAAAAAAGCTTTAGAACTAAAAGAAAATGACGATTTAGTCGTTATTTTAGGCAAAGGTGATGAAACTACTCAAGAAATTAAAGGGATAAAATATCCTTTTAGTGATAAAGTAGTTGTTAATGAAATTTTAAAAAATCAAGGATAATCAATGTTTGAAAATATGGATTTTTCTAAAATGGGAGAACTTTTAAATCAAGTTCAAGAAAAAGCAAAAAATATAGAACTAGAACTCGCAAATCGTGAATTTAGTGCCAAAAGTGGAGCAGGACTTGTTAAAGTAAGTGCTAATGGAAAAGGCGAGATTATCGATGTTAGCATTGATGATTCTTTACTTGAAGATAAAGAGTCCTTGCAAATTTTACTTATTTCTGCAATTAATGATGTTTTAGCCATGGTTGCGCAAAATCGCTCAAGTATGGCAAATGATGTTTTAGGCGGTTTTGGAGGTATGAAATTATGAAAAAAATTTTAATTATTTGCATGCTTTTTACTTTGTCTTTTGGTATAGAAAGACCTAAATTTGAAGATTTTTTAGCAGGTTATGAAAGAAATAAGGCAAGCATGCTCAACTATGAAGGAATGCCAGCTTTTGCACTCAGTGAAAATTTACTTGCTGTGTTAAAACAGCCTAATACTAAGCTTAACAAATATGTAAAATACGATCCATTTTTAAATTTATATCTTGTAAGAACTGACTTTAGCCTAATCCCTACTCCTATGGGTGATGAAGAAAAACTTACTCGTAATGATTGGGTTGGAATTTGGGATCCTAATAAACCTTATATAGGGCATATTAAGTATTTAGCTCAAAATATTGATGAAAAAGATCAACTTGATTTTAATTCTAAAATAGGACTTTTAGGGACTCCATGCTGTGAAATGATGGGGATTGCTTTAAATAATAGCTCTTTTATAGGCAATCGCTATTTAAAACATTTTATGAAATATAACGATGTTTATTGGGGGGATATTGGCGTTGATTTTGTTGTTCGAGAAAATAAAATTTATGTTAACAATGTAAGAAAAAATCCACAATTTTTAATCAACGATCAAGTTATAAGTGTTGATGGCTTGCCCGCCAATGATTTAAGAAAACTCAATGAAAAAATTCTTTTTGCAGATCGCGGAAGCACTCTTTATTTTCAAGTGTTGCGTGATAATATGGATTTAAATATTTCTACTGAAGTTTTTGCAAAAGATTTGAGCAAATTTAATCTTCCTGATTCTAAACCAAAACCAAAAATTACAAATTTCACAAGCAATCTTGGTTTAACGGTTAATACTAGTCTTGTTGTAACCAAAATAGATCCAAAATCAAAAGCATCAAATGCAGGATTTATGGTAGGAGATAAAATTTTACGCGTTAATAATATTATTTTAAATAATTTTAAAGAATTACAAAATATTTTAAGCGCTGGTAATGACTTTAGCATCTTAATTGAGCGCAAAAGTACTAAATTACCTTTATCAAATTTCAACAATGAACTAGGCGGAAATGCCAACTCAGGTGGCGACGGTAAATTTCAATTTTTCATAAGGCTTACTAAGTGAATTTAAAAGAACTTTTCATCCATCACTTAGAAAAAAATCTACCTAAGGTTGAAAGCTTTCATCCTTTTTTTAATGAAGCTTTAGCTCTTATGCTAAAAGCAGGAGGAAAGCATTTTCGTGCACAATTGCTTTTAAGCGTAGTACAAAGCAATAAACCTGAACTTTTAAATCAAGCTTTAGATGTGGCTTTAGCTTTGGAATTTATCCATACTTATTCACTCATACACGATGATTTGCCCACTATGGATAATGCGGATTTTAGACGAGGAATTCCAACCTTACACAAAAGCTACGATGAAACTACAGCCATCTTAGTGGGCGATGCTTTAAATACTGAAGCTTTTTTAGTTCTAAGTCATGCTCATTTAAAAGATGAAATCAAAATCAAACTCATCAAAACCCTTGCCTTTAATGCAGGACTTAATGGAATGGTCATAGGACAAGCTATTGATTGTTTTTTTGAAGACAAAAGACTGAGTTTAAATGAACTTGAGTTTTTACACACACATAAAACCGCAAGATTAATTGCTGCAGCTTTAAAAATGGGTTGTGAAATTTGCGAACTTAACAACGAAGAAAGCAATCAAATTTACAAACTTGGTTTAAAACTAGGACTGATTTTTCAAATCAATGATGATATTATCGATGTAACCACAAGTCAAGAACAAAGCGGAAAGCCTACTAACAACGATATTCATAAAAATTCTTTTGTCAATTTGCTTGGACTTGAACAAGCCATAAAAACAAAAGAAAATCTTCTTAGTGAATGCGAACAAGACTTAGAAAAACTTAATGAAAAACTCGCACAAATGATACAAAATTTAATAATTCAATACTTATAAAGGTAAAAAATGGACATTCAAATTTTACAAGAACAGGCAAATACTCTAAGATTTTTAAGTGCCGATATGGTGCAAAAAGCAAACTCAGGACACCCAGGTGCACCTTTGGGTTTAGCAGATATTTTAAGTGTTTTAAGTTATCATTTAAAACACAATCCTAAAAATCCCACTTGGCTAAACCGTGATAGACTTGTATTTTCAGGCGGACATGCAAGTGCTTTGCTTTATAGTTTTTTACATTTAAGTGGCTATGATTTAAGCTTGGAAGATCTTAAAAATTTCCGCCAACTTCATTCTAAAACCCCTGGACACCCTGAAATTTCAACTCTTGGAGTAGAAATCGCTACAGGCCCTTTAGGACAAGGCGTTGCAAACGCTGTAGGCTTTGCTATGGCAGCAAAAAAAGCGCAAAATTTGCTAAGTAGTGATTTAATCGATCATAAAATTTATTGTCTTTGCGGAGATGGGGATTTACAAGAAGGCATTTCTTATGAAGCTTGTTCTTTAGCAGGACTTCACAAACTTGATAATTTCATACTTATTTACGATAGCAACAATATCTCCATAGAAGGCGATGTAGGTTTAGCCTTTAATGAAAATGTAAAAATGCGTTTTGAAGCACAAGGATTTGAAGTTTTAAGTATAAATGGACACGATTATGAAGAAATTAATAAAGCCTTAGAACAAGCTAAAAAATCCACAAAACCTTGTCTTATCATCGCAAAAACAACTATAGCAAAGGGTGCAGGAGAGCTTGAAGGCAGTCATAAAAGCCATGGCGCACCTTTGGGCGAAGAAGTGATTAAAAAAGCCAAAGAACAAGCAGGTTTTGATCCAAATATCAGTTTTCATATCCCACAAGCAAGCAAAATCCGCTTTGAAAGCGCTGTAGAACTTGGGGATTTAGAAGAAGCAAAATGGAAAGATAAACTTGAAAAAAGTGGTAAAAAAGAACTTTTAGAAAGGCTATTAAACCCTGATTTTAGCAAGATAGCTTATCCTGATTTTAAAGGAAAAGATCTTGCTACAAGAGATAGTAATGGTGAAATTTTAAATGTTTTAGCTAAAAATTTAGAAGGATTTTTAGGTGGAAGTGCGGATTTAGGCCCTTCAAACAAAACAGAACTTCACGGCATGGGAGACTTTGTAGAAGGTAAAAATATCCATTTTGGTATCAGAGAACACGCTATGGCAGCGATTAACAATGCTTTTGCAAGATATGGAATTTTCTTACCATTTTCGGCAACTTTTTTCATCTTTAGTGAGTACTTAAAACCTGCCGCAAGAATAGCAGCCCTAATGAAAATCAAACATTTTTTTATTTTCACGCACGACAGCATAGGCGTGGGCGAAGATGGCCCAACACACCAGCCTATAGAACAACTTAGCACTTTTAGAGCTATGCCAAATTTTTTAACCTTTAGGCCTGCTGATGGGGTAGAAAATGTCAAAGCTTGGCAAATAGCCCTAAATGCTGATATTCCAAGTGCTTTTGTGCTTTCACGCCAAAAACTCAAAGCTCTAAATGAACCTATTTTTGGAGATGTAAAAAACGGAGCGTATTTACTCAAAGAAAGCAAAGACGCTAAATTTACACTTCTAGCAAGTGGAAGTGAAGTTTGGCTTTGTCTAGAAAGTGCAAACGAACTTGAAAAACAAGGTTTTGCTTGTAATGTTGTTTCTATGCCTTGTTTTGAACTTTTTGAAAAACAAGATAAAACTTATCAAGAAAGATTGTTAAAAGGTGAAGTTATAGGCGTTGAAGCAGCGTATTCTAATGAACTTTATAAATTTTGCCACAAAGTGTATGGCATCGAAAGTTTTGGAGAAAGTGGTAAAGACAAAGATGTGTTTGAACACTTTGGATTTAGTGTTTCAAAGCTTATAAATTTTATCCTTAGCAAATAAAATGAATGCAAATTTCAAATTTCAAAATAACACTCTTTTTATCTTTGGAATTTGGGATAAAACAAGTATTTATAAGTTAAAAATAAAAGATTTTTTAGCTTTGATTCAAAGCAAGGAAGTGATTTTTGATTTTAAAGATCTAAAAGCAATCGATACCGCTGGAGTGAGATTTTTCCTTGCTTTGGAAAATGATCTTAAAGATAAAAATATTAAAATCACCAAAGAAGGCTTAAATTCAAGCTTTCAAACCCTTTTTGAACTTTGTGAAAAAAACTACCAAAGACTAAGCAAAACAAAAAAATCACATAAAAATTTCAGTGAATATTTTATCGATCTTGGAAAATTAAGTTTAGAACTTTTAAAAATTTTAAGAAAATTCATCAATTTCACAGGAGCTTTTTTCACAAGTCTTTTTTTATGCCTTAAAAATCCTAAAAATTTTCGCTTTATTGCTTTTTTATATCATATAGAAAATTCTGCTTTTAAAGCCCTGCCTATAGTTATTTTAACCGCTCTTTTAGTAGGAGTGGTTTTAGCCTATCAGGCTGCTTATCAACTCGCACAATTTGGAGCCAATATTTTCATAGTGGATTTGATGGGAATTTCAGCTACTAGAGAACTTGCACCTTTAATCGCTGCCATAGTGATCGCAGGAAGAAGTGCAAGTTCTTATACCGCACAAATTGGAGTGATGAAAATTACTGATGAAATTGCAGCTATGAATACTATGGGTTTTCGTTCTTTTGAATTTATTATTATTCCACGTGTCATGGCTTTGGTAGTGGCCATGCCTTTAATCGTTGCCATTAGCGATGCGATCAGTATTATAGGTGGAATGATGGTTGCAAAATTAAATATTGATATTTCTTTTGCCGAATTTTTAAGACGCTTTAGAGAAGCTGTCGATATAAAACATATCTTTATAGGACTTGCAAAAGCACCTATTTTTGGATTTTTAATAGGACTTATTGCTTGTTTTCGTGGTTCTGAGGTCAAAAACACTACACAAAGTATAGGAATTTATACAACAAAAAGCGTTGTAAATGCTATTTTTTGGGTGATAGCTTTTGATGCTTTATTCTCCGTTATTTTAACTTCTGCAGGAATTTAAATGGTTATTAAAGCACAAAATATCATTACAAAATTTGGAGAAAAAATTGTCCATGATGGCGTAAGTTTTGAAATCAAAAAAAACGAAATTTTTGGTATTTTAGGAGGTAGCGGAAGTGGAAAATCCGTCCTTTTAAAACAAATGCTTATGCTTGAACATTTTGATGGTGGAGAATATGAAATTTTAGGCTATAAACTTAAAAATATCAACGAAGAAGATGCACTTACTTTGCGTAAAAAATGGGGTGTGGTTTTTCAGTTTGCTGCACTTTTTAGCTTTTTTAATGTTTATGAAAATATCGCCATTCCTTTAAAAGAATACACTCATTTAGATGAAAATAGCATACAAGAACTGGTTTTAATGAAGTTAAAAATGGTAGGCTTAAACGAAAGTGTTTTAAAACAATTTCCAAGCGAACTTAGTGGCGGTATGCAAAAAAGAGTAGCAATTGCTAGAGCTTTAGCACTTGATAGTAAATTGCTTTTTTTAGATGAACCTACTTCAGGACTTGACCCTCATAGTAGTCGTGAATTTGACGATTTGGTTTTAGAGTTAAAAAAAAGTTTTGATTTAAATATCATTTTGGTTACACATGATAAAGAAAGTATGAAAAATTTACTCGATCGCTTTATCATTTTAGAAAATAAAAAAGTTGGATTTTGCGGTACTTATGAAGAATTACGCCTGCAAAATGAACGACTTTTTAAAAGATTTATGGAGTAAAAGTGGAAAATAGAGCAAATTATTTTTTTGTAGGACTTTTTGTTTTTGGAGTATTTTTTGCAAGCCTTGGTTTCATACTTTGGCTTGGTGGATACTCTAAAGAAGAAAGTTTTAAGTATTATGAAATTCACACACAAGAATCCGTTGCAGGACTTGGCATAAAAGCACCCGTAAGGCTTTTGGGCGTGGAAGTAGGTAGCGTAGAAGAAATCAGCATTTACAATCAAGATGAACTCGGCGTTAACATACGCATCAAGGTCAAAAATAACACCCCTATAAAAGAAGATACTTTTGCTACTTTGCAACTTCAAGGTATCACAGGACTTAAATTTGTCCAACTTCAAGGCGGAAGTAAAAATAGCAAAGATTTAGTATCTATACAGGGAAAACTTCCGGTCATTCCTTTTAAAGAAAGTTTTTTAGCAACCATAGATAGACAAAGTGAACATATTTTTTCTTTAGTTAAAACGGCAGATGATAAATCAAAAGAACTTTTAAGCGAAAAAAATCTTAAAAATCTAGAAATCCTTTTGCAAAATCTAGCAGAATTAAGTGCAAATTTAAACGCTAATTCTAAAAATTTAAGCCTTAATCTTTCAAACGCAAGTTTAAAAATAGGAAAAATGGCTGATAATATAAGCCTTAGTGCGCAAAATTTCAACTCCAGCCTTAAAGACGTAAAAGAAAGTACGATGATTTTAAAAAATTTCATAAAAAAAGCTGATGAAAAATTAAACACTTATGATGATATTAAAGCATCTTTGATGCAAAATTTAGAGCTTTTTAAACGAGTTTTAATTGAAAGCAATATTCTAATAGAAAATTTACAAAACAGCCCTGCTGATTTGATTTTTAAAGAAACCAAACCTAAACTAGGACCAGGAGAAAAATAATGCTAAAGCAATTATTCTATATTTTGACTTTTATTTTTATGTTATGCGGATGCTCTTTAAGACACGAAACCATCAATAAAAATGAAAATATCATATTAAAAGACGAAGGAATAGACTCAAATATTTTTTTTAAAAAAACCGGTAAAATTCTTAAAATTCGTAATGCAAATACACCTTTGTATTTAAACTCGCGAGCTATTGTTTATATAGATAATGGTTTTAGCAACAAATACGCACATTATTTCTGGGGAGATTTACCAAGCAATCTTTACTCTTTTTTAATTTTGTCAAAATTTGAACAAAGCAATATTTTTACAACCTTACTTTCTTCAACAAGCTCTTTAAGTGCGGATTATGCTCTTGAAAGCAGGATTAACTCTTTTGAGCAAATTCTTAACAACAATGAAAACTACGCTCAAATTTCTATAAGCGTAAATTTCATAAATCTTGAAAACAATCAAATAATAGCTCATAAAATTTTCAATACTAAAGAAAAAATAGAAAAAAAAGATATCCGCTCTACTTATAATGCTTTTCAAAAAGCCTTGAATAAAATTGGCAATGAGATTGTTTTTTGGGTAAATTCTAACTTATCCTAATTTAGGAACACTTTTTGCTTTTTAAATATTTAGCAATATTTTTGAAAGGTAAACAATGAAAAGTGATTTAGATATATTTAAAAAACACTTAGGTGAAATTCAGGGCGTGAATGAATTTAAAGCAAATCAAATTTGCTCTCAAATTAATGATGCAAATGATTTTATAGGAGCGCTTCAAGTGCTTGATATGTCTTTAAAAAAAATAGAAAAAAGCATTCTAGAAAGAATAGATGAAAATTCAGATGATATGCAAAAAAGAACTCTTGATGCCACAGCATCACAACTTATACAAAACTGCTCTTTCATGGGAACAGCCCTTTTTGGAAATATTTTCAATGTTTATGTTGGTAAAAAACTTTTTGAATTTGAAATTGCTAATCCACTTTTAATTCTTCAAACAAGTAATTACGAAGGTGTATTGGCCTATATACAAGATAAAAGAGATGAAATAAAAATCATTCTATCAGAGTTAGCAACCGCAATCACCATGGGCGAAACTATGGATAATGCTGGAATTTATAACTCTACAATGGATTTTAAAAATTTATTTAAGTAAGAATAGTAATCGTTTGTTCTCTTTAAGCAAATATAATATATTTTAGCTTAAAGAGATTTTCCAAACTCTAAAAGAGAGTTAGGCTACGAATAAAAAGGGGGAGGGAAATAGCCTAACCCAAACGAGATCTTAAAAGATCTCTTTAAACTAAAATAAATATTTAGATAATTTAACAATTTTTATTAAATTATCTAAACCATATTTATGTTTTAGTTTAATACGATGTGACATTTTATTCTAAAAACACTTAATCTGCTATAAAAATATCATTTAGTAACTTAAATTATTAAAGAATATTACTACAATATTATTTAAAAAATTTTAAATTTTTAGAATTTTAAGAAAAAAATATTATTTTTATAATTTAATATCATATCATAGAAAGAATTTCAGCACGCCCATTAATCACAGCAACACAATGTTCATAATGAGCCGCATTCAGCCCATCAATACTTCCAGCATCCCATTTTCCATTATAATGCTTTGGTGTTCCATCTTTTTGGCATATCATAGGCTCTATGCAAAACACCATTCCATTTTTAATTTTAGGGCCACTTTTTGCACTCGCACCTTTTTCTAAATAGTTTAAAATTTCGGGCTCTCCATGGGGCTTTCGTCCTATACCATGCCCGCAATATCCACGAAGCGGGACAAAACCTCTTGCATGGATAAATTCGCCTAAAGCAGCTGAAAGTTCCTTAAAACGCATTCCATCACGAATAATATCTATAGCATGATATAACGCGTCTTTAGCACAAGAGATTAAAGCTTTATCAGTGGGTGAAACTTCTCCTATAGCAATAGTTCTTGCTGCATCCCCATAATACCCATCAATCAAACTTCCCACATCAAGACCTAAAATATCACCCTCTTTGATAATTTTATCATCTGGAATTCCATGGATACAAACTTGATTTAAAGATGTGCAAATGGCACCTGGAAAACCATAAAGTCCCTTAAATGATGGCTTGGCGCCAAGGCTTAAAATATAATCTTCTGCCATTTTATCAATTTGTTTTAAGCTCATTCCTATTTTAATTTCATTCTCTAAAAAATTTAAAGTTTTTGCTACAATTTGATTTGATATTCTTAATTTTTCTATTTCATCTGGTTTTTTCAATTCTATCATTTTATTTCCTTATAAATTTAGCCAAATTTTAGCAGTATTTTTTAAAGATTCAACATCGCTTGAAGCATAAAAATGTAATTTTGCTTTATGATTTTTCAAATCTATATTTTCTCTTTCTTTAAGAAATTCAACTATAGCATCTCCTGAATGAATTAATTTTGTTTTATCGCCAAAATACTTACTTAAAGAACGACCTAGTAAAGGGAAATGAGTGCAAGCGAGTATCAAAGCATCTGGAGTTGTGATATTTTTAAAATAATACTCCATAGCACTTTGCAAAAAATCTCCTTCAAAAATACCTTCTTCAACCATAGGCACAAAAAGCCCTGTAGCTAAAGCATTTATATTTGTATATCCTTGAGATAATAAACGCTTTTGATATTCTTCTGATTTAATGGTTGCTTTTGTCGCAATGACTAAAATTTCTTTATTTTTATCATGCAAAGCTTTTATCGTTGCTTCAACCCCTGCATCAATTACACCATATACTGGAAAATGTGCCTTTACTCTTAAAGCATCTAAAGCATAAGCACTAGCAGTATTGCATGCGATGATAAGCATATCAATTTGAAATTGTTCAAAAAATTCCAATGCTTCAAGACAGAACTTTATAATAGTATCTTTATCTTTTACTCCATAAGGAACTCTTGCGGTATCTCCATAATAGATAATTTCATCAAAAAGTCTAGCTTTATAAAGAGATTTTAAAACACTAAGTCCCCCTACTCCGCTGTCAAATACACCTATTTTCACTTTAATACCTTCTTGCTCCCATATAGCGAGCCTTCCAATAAGAGTTATTTAGCTCGACTTCTTTTACTCCACCTTTAGTAGACAAATGTATAAATTTTCCCTTACTCATATAAATACCAACATGCATACCATTTGGCCCTCTACCTGTCTTAAAAAACACCAAATCTCCTGTTTGCAATTTTGATTTAGAAACTTTTCTTCCAGAGCCTAATTGAGTTTTTGTAGTGCGAGGTATGCGTATATTAAGCTGAGCTAATGCATTCTGCGTAAATCCTGAACAATCAGCACCTTTTTTACTAGTTCCACCTAAAACATAAGGGGTTTTTTTCCATTCATTTGCAATAACCTTGAGCCTTGCTTCTTTATTTGTGTTATAACTAGGACGATAGTTTAGATTCTGATAAAAACTACATCCGCTTATAAAAAATATAATCGTAATAATAAAAAAAATATGCCTCATCAATCCCCTTAAGATCGAGTAGCAAAGAATTTAAGATAAATAAAACCCCAAATCCCAGAACAAAATGAAGCTATAAGAATAGCTAAATTATCTGCATAATTAAAAATATCACTGACTTCATACGCCAAGCCATCGATAAACAAACTCATTGTAAAACCAATTCCTGTAAGTATGCAAACCCCATAAAGTTGTTTCAAATTTGAACCTTGAGGCAAGGCTGCAAATTTAAAGCGGATTGCCAAATAAGAAAATAAAAATACACCCACTTGTTTACCCACAAAAAGCCCCAAGAAAATACCTATACTTACACCTGAAAAAATTGCTCCTATATCGATATTGGATAAATTTACTCCAGCGTTAGCAAAAGCAAATAAAGGCAATATAACGAAAGCGAGCCAAAATTTTAGACTTTCATAGATTTCTTCTAAAAATGCTTCTCCATTTTTAGTTTGCATCGGTATAAAAAATGCTGTTATGATTCCAGCCAAGGTTGCATGCACGCCACTTTTTAAAACACTAATCCAAAGAATAACTGAGCAAATAAAATAAAAAGACTTTCTTGTTATTCCTAAAAGATTTAAAATAAGCATTACCAAAATAGCAAGTCCTGCAATCACAAAAGCAGCTATTGATAATTTTGTCGTATAAAAAATAGCTATAATTAAAATAGCACCCACATCATCAAAAATAGCCAAAGAAAGTAAGAAAATCTTTAAACTTGATGGAATATGCTTACCACACATCATTAAAATCGCTAAGGCAAACGCTGTATCTGTGGCTGTAGGTATAGCCCAACCTTTTAAAGTATAAGCATCTCCTATATTTACCAAAGCAAACAACATTGCAGGTATAAGTATACCCCCTAAAGCAGCCATAAAAGGTAAAACAATATTTTTAGGATTTTTAAAATCCCCATGCAAAAACTCCTTCTTAAGCTCAAGCCCTATAGCAAAGAAAAATATAGATATAAGCCCATCATTTATCCAAAGCAAAAAAGGTTTATTAAGCTCAAATTTGCCTACACTAAATCCGACTTTTAAATTTAGAAATTCTCGATAATGTTCGCTAAAAGATCCATTTTGCACAAGTAAAGCAAGTAAAGTACAAACTATAAGTAAAACACCACCAAAAGCCTCGTTTAAAACCAAAGTTTTTAATTTATGTACTATATTATTCATTTAACAATCTTAAGATAAATAAAACCAACAATGGCACTTAAAAAACTAGCTATTAAAATAGCAAGTTTATCCGCATGTTCAAAAATATCACTATTTTTATAAGCCAAACCATCAATAAACAAACTCATCGTAAAACCAATGCCTGTTAAAATACATATACCATAAAATTTTCTATATTTAATATTTTCAGGTAGTTTTGCAAGCTTAAGTTTGATAGCAATAAAACAAAAAGTAAAAACACCTATTTGCTTTCCTAAAAATAATCCTAGAATAATTCCAAGGCTTACAGGCGAAAATACCGAACCAAGATGCATATCTCTGATATCAATTCCAGCATTAGCAAAAGCAAATAAAGGCAAGATAAAATAAACCACCCAAGGATTTAAATCCTTAAGAACTTCATGCAAATAAGGTTTTTTATTTTTTGTATCAAGAGGTATAAATAAAGAAATGATCACGCCAGCCAAAGTCGCATGTACTCCACTTTTAAGCATAGCTATCCACAATACAACACCTACTAACACATATAAAGAAAGATGGGTGATGTGATAATAGTTTAACAAAAGCAGAGCAAATATACAAAACAAACAAATAATAATTGCCAAAGCTGAAAGCTGATCTGTATAAAATAAAGCAATAATAACAATAGCGCCCAAATCATCAAAAATAGCCAAAGAAAGTAAAAAAAGCTTTAAACTTGTAGGAATTTTATTTCCTAAAAGCATCAAAATACCCACTGCAAAAGCTATATCAGTTGCTGTAGGTATTGCCCAACCTTTCATAGCAAAATCATGGGAATAATTAATAGCAGCAAAAATTAAAGCAGGAGTAATCATACCCCCCAAAGCTCCAAATATAGGTAAAGATACAGCTCTTATATTTTTAAGCTGTCCGCGTAAAATTTCATATTTTAACTCAAGCCCTATACATAGAAAAAATATAGCTATCAAACCATCATTTATCCATAAATCCAACGATTTTGAAATTTGAAAATGATCAAATCCTACTGTAAAATTAGCATGAAAAAAATCTGTATAAATAACACTTAAAGAAGAATTTTTACATAATAAGGCTAAAAATGTAAAAAATATAAGCAAAATACCAGGGAAAGTTTCACTTAAAACCATCTTCTTTATCATTTGCATGCTTGCTCCTAAGTAAAATTTATAAAAATTTAATACGATAAATAAAATGGCAAAATTATAACGAAAAAATACTAAAGAAATAATTATTTAAAAAAACAAGCTCAAGATACCAACAAGTTCTTAAGCTTGTTCTTAAGATATTTAAGCGTAAATATCCAAACCACTAGAGCTAGAAACTTGTGGAGCGGAGGCTTGAGAGACACCTTCCATACCTTCGATGAGTTCATTCATCAATGCCTCGTTTGTGTCCATAGATTTTTTCAAAACTGAAGTATTAACAGCAGTCATTAAATTAGCATTACCCATAGAAACATCTGAAACCATATCGTCCTCCTTTTAGATTGAGTCTTAAGACTTTATTTAAATCGGATGATATTTTTAAAACTTAATATTTTTTACTAAAACTTTATTAAAATTTTTCAAGGAAACCAATATCTGAAATTAAAAATCATAAATTTTTTAAGATAAAATCCTATTTTAAAAATTTTTACACTATGAAACAATAAGCAAAATATAAATGGTTGATACTTTTAGAAGCAAATGAAATAGATAAAATTTTACTTCAATAAATTTAAGTTTTATCTTATTTATACGATTTATAATATAATCAAAAATTACAACTTAAAAAGCTATTGCAATTATATAGGAGTTTGCTAATGTTACTTAATACACCTTGTAGGGGAATAGTAGATACAAATTTTGAAAGTAAAAGAATTGATATAACTTCAACTTTAAAATTTCAAGAAAAAAAAGAAAAAGTAGAAGCTAAAGCTGAGAAAGAAGAAGTAAATAAAGACAATAGCGATTCTACAAACACAGATACCAACAAAAAAGATAAACTTTTGGATATATCTACTTAATCTAAAATATGCTATAACCATCTCCTTGAAGAATACAATAAATGATTTTTTGATTTTGATTAAGCTTTTAAAATACCAAAAAAGGAAAAATTAAAAATACAAAAACAATATCCCAAAGTGCATAACTTAGAAGAAAACCTTGCGATACTTAAAAACAACTCATATTAAATCACAAAATAAGATATATTTAAAAATTTATTAAAATATATCTTAAATATAATTAATAAAAAATATTATCAATACAAAAGCTTATTTTTTAGTTCTATTTAAGATTTTTAATATTATACTAGCTATTATTTATTTTGATAATAAATATTATTTTTATCAAAAACCAAGGATAATGATAATGAAAATTTTTAAAATTATATTTTTAATTACAAGTATTTTTTTATCAAGCTCAGCTTTTGCTAGAGTAGATGATTATATTAATGAAGCAAATCTTATCAAAGATATGCTAAAGCAAAGCATAGAAACTTACAAAAAGGGCGATAATCTAGGCGCCAAAAAGCTTAGCGAAGATGCATATTTTCAACATTTTGAAAATATGGAAGGCCCTATAGGAAGAAACATAGGAAGAAAAGCCATCACTATGGAGCGTAAATTTGTAAATTTGCGTCGCATGTATAAAGATGAAGCTCCTTTGACACAAATTAATGCTTTAGTGGATAGTCTTTATTATGATCTTGATGAAGTAGCCCCTATTTTACAAAATGGATATCGTTTAAAAGCAGAAGCAAGTGATACAAACTATGATAAGGCTAAAGCTGAAAAATCAAGCCTAGAAGCCAATGCCAAACGCGAAGCTGATGCAGAAGCTTTAATCGCACAAATGATGGGCGTGGATAAAAAAGATTTAGCACAAAGCTCTTTAACCACCCAAGATCCTACACCTACAAACAACGATGCAAGCAAACTTACAGATGATAATGCAAGTGCTGATTTGCAAGCTGCTGCTGCAATGGACGCAAGATTGCAATTTATACTAGATAATATCTCTACCAAATTTTCACAGGCTGCTAATGCTTTTAAAGAAAAAAACTACCAAGCTAGTAAAGATTTTTTAAATGATGCCTTATTTAGTGATTATCGCAATACTAAAGTAGAAATTTTAGTAAATAAATTTACCAAAGCAGGAAACGATCAAAAAATTCAACAAGCCATACGCACCCTTATACGCCAAATCAACGATGAAAAAATAGATGAAAAAGGCTTAAGAGATGGCTTAGATAACATAGAAGAACAAATTTTTGATGTTTTCTTACAAATTCCAAATTCAGAACTTTCAAGTTTGCAAATTTCAGGCTTTAATGATGAAACAAAAGGCAAAGATTATGCCAAAGTTTCTAATGATATCAAACTTGCTTTAGATGGAATTTTAAAAAATTATGATGGCTTTAGTGCCTCTATAGTAGATGATTTACAAGGAATTTATCTAGATATTTTTGAAGCAAGCGGTATGGAAAATAAAATCGGTGCTGTAGATAGCGGCTTAAAACTTAAAATAGAAAGTTTATTTTCCAAAGGTGTGGCACTGATTAAAGCAAGTGCAGATAAAAAAGAGCTTGAAGCCACTTTTAATGACTTAGAACAACTCATAGCAAGCAGCGTGGATAAAATTCAAGATTCTACTCCTTATTCGCTGTTTATATGGGCTTTAGGTATTATTTTGCGTGAAGGCTTGGAAGCTTTGATTATCGTTGTAGCCATTGTTTCTTATCTTGTGCAAAGTGGTAATAAAAATCGTTTAAATATCGCCTATAGTGCTCTTTTTACAGGAGTGATTTTAAGTTTTGTTACCGCTTTTGGAGTTTCTTGGCTATTTAAAGAAAATGCAGGACAAAGTAGAGAGCTTATAGAGGGTATTACCATGCTTATAGCCGTATTGCTACTCTTTTATGTGGGCTTTTGGCTACTTTCAAACGCACAAAATAAAAAATGGACAAGCTTTATCAAACAAGGTGCTATAGATGCCATATCAAACAATAGTGCAAAAACCCTTTGGATCACCGTATTTTTAGCTGTTTATAGAGAAGGTGCAGAAACTGTGCTTTTTTATCAAGCCTTGCTTTTTGATGCTAAAACAAGCACTGATTTTGGTGCTGTTTTTGGCGGGCTTGGACTTGGAATTTTAATACTTATTGTTTTATATTTTCTTTTAAAAGCAGGAGCCATTCGCATACCTGTAAAACAATTTTTCTATATCACTTCTTACATTATTTTTTACATGGTTTTTGTTTTTACAGGCAAAGGCATAGCTGAACTCATAGAAGGAAAAGTCATTATTCCTAGTCTTATACCTATGAATTTTGAACCGATTTTATGGCTTGGAATTTATCCTTACTATGAAACCTTAATCCCTCAATTTATAGTTTTGATCATGCTAATTATTGGCATTTTAATAACAAAACAAATTTCAAAAAAAGGAGTAAAATCATGATAAAAAAAGTTTTATCAGTAGTTGCTGCAGCTGCGGTTATTAGTACAAATTTATTTGCAGGCGAAGTGCCAATCGGTGATCCAAAAGAACTTAATGGTATGGAAATAGCCGCTGTTTATTTACAACCTATTGAAATGGAACCAAGAGGTATTGATCTAGCTGCGTCTTTAGCAGATATTCACCTAGAAGCTGACATTCACGCACTTAAAAACAATCCAAATGGTTTTCCAGAAGGTTTTTGGATGCCTTATTTAACCATAGCTTATGAACTTAAAAATACCGATACAGGTGCAATTAAACGCGGAACTTTGATGCCTATGGTGGCTGATGATGGTCCTCACTATGGTGCAAATATCGCTATGGAAAAAGATAAAAAAGGTGGCTTTGGCGTAGGAAATTATGAACTTACTTTTTATATCTCAAATCCAGAAAAACAAGGTTTTGGACGCCACGTTGATGAAGAAACAGGCGTGGGTAAGTGGTTTGAACCTTTTAAAGTAGATTATAAATTCAAATACACAGGCACGCCAAAATGATTTTACACTCGGATTTTCCGAGTGTTTAAATATTTTTATTTTTATTTGAAAATTAAAATAACAATGTTTAAAGAGTAAATTATGAGTATATATTTTGTGCATTTTCTTATCAGTGTTTTACCACTAAGTATTTTAATGGCCTTTATCACTCCTGATAAAAAATATATTTTTAAAAGTTTTTTAGTAGTTTTTTTGGGCTTTTTATTTGGATATTTTGCTTTTTTTATCGCAACACAATTTTTAAAAACCGAAAATTTAATCTTTAATTTTGATTTTGTTTTTATAGGTTTATTGCTAGTAAGCTTTATATTTTATTTTTGGAAAAAAATTGAAATTTTAAATTTTATTTTATTGGGAATTTTAAGTTTTTGCACCGCTTTGCATTATTATTTTTTAAGTCAAGATTTCCCTATTTTTACTAGCTCTTTAATCGATAGCGAAGGTATAAGTTCTTTAGGTTTTATTGCTTTAGCCTTGCTTGTTTGTATTTTGATTTTCTTCTTTTTAAAATGGCAAAAAAATTTTAATCAAAAAACAAGCTTTATGCTGTTTTTACTGCTTATCCTTATAGAAAGCGATAAAGCTCTAGCCAATATCTTGCTTACTTTAATGCGAAATTCCATCATAGAAACTCATACTTTTTTGGTGAGTTTTATAGGAAAAAGTAATTATTTTGGTGTTTTTGGAATTTATGTTTATTTAATTTTCATCGCTTTTTTAGCATTCTTAAGCTTAAAAATTCGCAAAAAAAATATAAGCAAAAAACAAATTTTAGATATAAATTATCGCAAAAACGAAGCTAAAACAAGTCTTATTAATCGCTATTTTTCCAGTGTTTTTATCTCCTGTGTTATAAGCTTTTGCATTATTTTATACTTTTTTATGGTAAGTTCTAAGCCTTTAACCATAGATGAGCCTAAAGAAATTTTACCCGATAAGAATGGCAAATTTATCTTTGATATAGCTCTTTTAAGGGATAACAAACTCCACCGCTTTGCTTATATCAGCGCTGAAGGTAAAGTGATAAGGTTTTTTCTTATCAACAAAAGAGAAGATAGGGATTCTCCTGTAGCTGTTTTTGATGCTTGTATGATTTGTGGAGATATGGGTTATATCAAAAAAGATGGACAACTCATTTGCATTTCTTGCAATGTGCGTATTTTCTTACCTAGTGTAGGCAAAAGCGGGGGTTGCAATCCTATCCCACTCAAATACGAATACGATGGTAAAAAAATCACCATAGATGTTAAAGATGTAATAGCAGGATCTAATTATTTTAGTCAAATCAAGGAAATTGAAGTGCAAGATCCTGTATCAAAAACAAAGGTTATAAACACCCAAGCTCCTTTTTCTTATAGCTATAAAGGAATTACTTATTATTTTTCAAATCAAAACAACTATGAAGAATTTAAAAAAGATCCTACAAAATATGTAGAAGAAAACGAAGCCCAATTTTTAATCCAAAGGAGAAACGATGTTGGCTAAAATGATTTTTAACTCTATATTTAAAAACAAAATTCAAAAATTTTTAGCCTTTCTTACTTGTTTTTTAGCCACGCTTTTGCTCTCTACTATGCTAAATATTACCCTAAGTATAGGCGATGAAGTAACTAAACAACTCAAAAGCTATGGCTCTAATATCCTTATTTTACCCAAAGGCTCAAGCCTTAGTATAGAAATAGGTAATGAACTTTATGAACCCTTAAAAAACAAAAACTACCTAGAAGAAAAAAATTTATATATGATTAAAGACATTTATTGGCGTAACAACATCACCGCACTTGCTCCTTTTTTAGAAGGTAAAATCACAATTGAAAACTCCCAGCAAAAAGCACTTATTTATGGCACTTATTTTCAAAAAGCCATAAAAATTAAAGATGATGATGATTTTATCACAGGTATAAAAAGTCTTTATCCTTATTTAGCAGTGCAAGGAGAATGGGCAAAAGATGATAGCAATGAAATCATGCTAGGCGAAGACTTTGCTAAAAACAATAAACTAAAATTAGGAGATACTATCAAACTCATAGGAGAAAACAATCAAAGCAAAGAAGCAAAAATCGTAGGCATTTTACTTCATGCCAATCCTAAAATGTCAAATAAAATCATCGCTCCTTTAAATTTAGCTCAAGATTTACTCAACAAACAAGGGCTTTACTCAAGTGCAGAAGTAAGAGCTTTTACCATACCTGAATCAGCCCTTTCTGAAAAAGTGCGTCGCATGGGCGAAGAAAAATTAGATCAGTTAGAATATGACAAATGGTATTGCTCAGCTTATGTAGGCTCAATCGCTAGTCAAATTAGCGATGGCTTACCAGGTGCTGATGCAAAAGCTCTAAATGCTATAAGCGATGCTCAAAGCTTGGTGGTTAAAAAGATCCAATCCTTAATGGGCATTACTTGTATTATTTGTCTTATTGTTGCAAGTATTGCGATTTCAAGCCTGATGAGTTCTGAAATTCATCGTAGAAAAAAAGAAATAGGACTTTTAAAAGTACTTGGTGCTAATACTTTTCAAATTTATCTCATCTTTGCTAGTGAAAATTTAATCGTAGCTTTATTTGCCGCTTTCTTTGGCTTTATTTTTGGCACAGCACTTTCTCAAATCATCAGCCTTAGCATTTTTGGATATTTTATTGATATAGCCTTTGTAGCTTTACCTTTAAGCTTTATTTTTGCAGGACTTATTGCCTTACTAGGTTGCTTGCTTCCTATCAAAAATATCACACAACTTTCAGCTGCAGGAGTGCTTTATGGTAGATAAGTTTTTCCTTAATGAGCTTTTTAAAAGCATTAGCTTTTCTTATCAAAGACTTTTTATAATAGTTTTAAGTGTTTTTATAGGAGCACTTACTTGCTCAGCTTTTTTAAATATTTATTTTGATATTGACACCAAACTTTCTAAAGAATTAAAAGCTTATGGAGCAAATGTAATGATAAGTCCTAAGCAGGATGAAAATTTTATCTCCAATGCTGAGTATGAAAAAATAAAAGAAAATTTAAAGGCTAGAGCTTTAACTCCTTTTTTGTATGATTTTTTAAATTTAGGCAGTACAAGCGGAGTGGTTTTAGGCACTGATTTTAGGGCTTTAAAAATCACTAAACCTTTTTTAGAAGTTAAAGAAGGAAGCTTTTCTCTAAATGATTTTGATGAAAATTCAGCCTTTTTGGGGGTTAATTTAGCCAAGCAACTAGGCCTAAAAACAGGCAATGAACTTCAAATTTACAATCCAAACAATGGAAAAAGCATAAAACTTACCATAAAAGGCATACTTTCAAGCAATGATGAATTTGATAGCATTGTTTTAGCCCCTTTAAGCGTGGTGCAAAATTTAAGCGATAGAGCCGGTATTAACTATGCTAATGCTGTAGTTTATGGAAATTTTGATGAAGTTAAAGCCAAAACACAAGCAATCAGCAATGAATTCATCGATGCAAAACCTATATCTTCAGTATCCTTAAGTGAAGGTTTAGTGCTTGGAAAAATCAAAGCTTTAATGTTTTTAATCATACTTGTAGTATTGATCATAGTCACTACTAGCGTTAATACGACCTTAAGCTCTATTATATTTTCTCGCAAAAAAGAAATCGCACTGCGTTTAGCCTTGGGTGCGAAAAAAAGTGAAATTTTTAAACTTTTTGCTAGTGAATGCTTTATAGTAAGTTTTTTTGCTAGTTTAATCGGAGCTTTTTGTGGGATATTTTTAGCTAATGTCTTTGGTTATTTGATTTTTAATTCTAGTATTGATTTTAGATTTATAGCTGTTTTTATAGCCTTAATCATTTCTTTGATTTTTGCCTTTTTGGCTGCATTTTTTCCTATAAAAAGAGCATTAAAAATCAATGTGTGTGAAAATTTGAAAGGTGAATGATGAAAAAAGAACTTATTAAAATAAACAACTTAAATAAAGAATTTGGCAAAGTTAAAGCCTTAAACAATATCAACTTAAGCGTCTATGAAGGAGAATGGCTTGCCATCATGGGTCCATCAGGAAGTGGAAAATCAACGCTTTTAAACATACTATCACTCATGGATACTCCAAGCTCTGGAGAGTATATCTTAGACAATGAAAACCTAGAGCAAATGGATGAGGAGCAAAAAATCACCTTGCGTCGTGAAAAAATAGGACTTGTCTTTCAACAATTTCATCTTATCCCCTATCTTAACGCCTTAGAAAATGTTATGCTCTCTCAGTATTATCACTCAAGCGTAGATGAAGAAGATGCTAAAATGGTTCTTGAAAAAGTAGGACTTTCACATAGACTCACTCATTTACCTAGCCAATTAAGTGGCGGGGAACAACAAAGAGTTTGTATAGCAAGAGCTTTGATCAACAACCCAGAGCTTTTGCTCGCAGATGAACCCACAGGAAATTTAGATGAAGCCAATGAACAAATCGTTCTTCAAACCTTGCAAAAATTAAAAAATGAAGGCAAAACCATAGTTTTAATCACACACAATCCTGATTTAGCCAAATTCGCAGATCGAACCCTTATCTTACAACATGGGGTGTTAAAATGAAAAAAAGCCTTTTAATCTTAAGCATTTTGTTTTTGCTCAATGCTTGTTCTTTTGAAAATTCAAAAGATACTGGAAAAGTTGGAGAAAAAAGCGCTGAAATTTCAGCTAAAGATACTTTAGGAAAAGCTGTAAAACTTGCTGATGATAATACAAGTTTAAAAGTCTTAGTCTTTTTTCAAAATGGCTGCCCTTCTTGCTTAAAAGAGCTCCCTTCTTTAGATGAATTCATACAAAATCACCCCAATAAAATCAGTGTTTATGCTATAAATTCCATCGATAATGCCAATGTGGTTAAAGTTTTAGCCGAACAATTTGACTTTAAAAATGTAAAAGTTTTAAAAGACGATCTTAAAATCACCAATGATCGTTACGCTGTGTTTGCAACCCCTACTACCATCATCATTAAAGATGGAATGATAAAAGATAGAATTTTAGGAGAAAAACCATGGGAATTTTTCGAATCCAAGCTTATTTCTTTGCTTTAATCATAGCTTTATTTTTTGTAGCTTGTGATAGTGGAGAAAATTTTAAAGCTTTAAATAGTGATAAAACTTATAATTTTGCCTACAATGGTTTTGAAAAAAGCCTAAAACTAAATGATAAAGCACAAAATTTTGCCTTAGTATTTTTCACAAAAGATTGCGGAGTTTGCAAAGAACAAATTCCTATTTTGCAGAATTTGGCTAAAAATTATGATTTTAGTATTTTTGTGGTTTTAGGTGATGCAAATGATGCAAATGATGCAAAAGCTTGGGCTGATGAAAAAGGTTTATCTAATTTAGCAATGTTTTATGAAAAAAGAGCAGCTAAATACCTTTCAAGTGCCATTGGGGAAATATATGGAGTACCTGTGCTTAGTTTTTTCAAAGAAGGAAAAATGGATGAAAAATTCATAGGCTTAACTCCTTATAGCATACTTGAAAAAGAAATCAAAAAAGTAAAAAGCTAAAAATTTACTTTAAAGCTTTTTATCTCCTATAAAATATCCATAAAGCTCATAGCTTCCATCTTTTTTCATTAAAATTACAGGATATTTTTCACTATAACCTTGTTCCATTCCTGGGCTTCCTTGCGGCATGCCAGGAGCTGAAATTCCTATAACATCTTTAGGTTTGTTTTCAAGCAACCATGCTATAGCACTTTCAGGAACATGCCCTTCAATAGCATAGCCTTCGATCACACCCGTATGGCAACTTTGATACTCATCTTTTATACCCATTTTTTCTTTGATTTTAAGAAAATCATTGGTTTTATGAACACTAACCTCATAACCCTTAGCTTTCATATAATCAGCCCAAAAATCACAACAGCCACAAGTAGGACTTTCATAAACTTGTATTTCCTTAGCCTGCGTAAGAGTGAATAAAAAAAGAATGGTTAAAATTGTTTTTTTCATAATTGCTATCCTAAGTAAAAAATATATAATAATACTTTTATAAAGTTAATATCATCACATTTTTAACACTAAAAATGAATTTACAAAAATTTAATCAAGAAAAGATTTTTAATGAGTGCTGATTTTGTCTTTACAGCAAAGATATAAAAGATAAAACGATTTAAAAAAACTAGAAATTTTTAACTTAAAAAGCTTAAAATTTAGATATACTTTATACTTACTATGTTTTTTCATAGTATGTTCTAATAGTGGATTTCCACCAAGATTGAAAACTCAAGGCGGATTTTTATTTGCAATATTTACTTAATAGAATAATTATGATCAGCTGTGCTTCCACAAGAATATCCCTTCTTATCAGAACTTGCAATTTCGCAAGCAAGAGTAGATAATCTAGCTCTTTTACCATCGCTAGTTAATATAAGAACTTGTTTATAATAAACAGATTTGCTTTTATCTGAATAATAGTTTTTATATTACTTTGAGTTACTTTATAAGTTCTTGGATCAACTTTTGCAACAATATCTGCTTCATAAAAAGTTGCCTTTTTAAAAAGTGGCTCAGTTAAAGTTGATTTTATGCTCTCTTGGAAATATTTGTTTTGCATTTCACTTGCTGAAACTGGAACTAAATCTTTTTATTGATAACTATCAAATCTGCAAATGCTGACACATTTAAAGCAACTAAAGCTGCCAAAGCTAAACCTAATTTTTTCATACAAATCTCCTTGAATTGAATTTTGTATATTTTAATTATTTTTCAAATCTTTTGCAAGATAATTTTTAAATTTATCTAAATTAAATTTGCATTTTATCTAACAATCATAAGAAATTTTAAAATGAAATAAAAATTTATGAGAAATCAACTCTTGTTTGAAAATGATAAAAGTAAGTGGTGCGGATGAAAGGACTTGAACCTTCACGCATTGCTGCACCAGATCCTAAGTCTGGCGTGTCTGCCAATTTCACCACATCCGCTAAAGTGGTACGCCCAAGAGGATTCGAACCTCTGACCTACGGCTTAGAAGGCCGTTGCTCTATCCAGCTGAGCTATGAACGCATATAAAATCTTGGTGGTGCGCCCGATAGGAATCGAACCCATAACCTACAGATCCGAAGTCTGTCGCTCTATCCAGTTGAGCTACGAGCGCTTAGTGGGGTGAGTGATGGGAATTGAACCCACGACCCTCAGGACCACAATCTGATGCTCTAACCGACTGAGCTACACTCACCATTTTGTATAAATTTATAAAAAATGGTCGGGGTGAAAGGATTCGAACCTTCGGCCCCTTGGTCCCAAACCAAGTGCGCTAACCAGACTGCGCTACACCCCGAATAAATAAAAGGAAATATTTTATCACAAAATAATTTTAAAGTCAAGGATTTTCATCTCTTATTCTTAAAAAAACCGGAAAGCGAGGTAAGGAATTTTTGGTCAATCCATTAAATTTATAAGTCACAATACTACCAATTTTTGGAGGATTTTTTCTATCTTCATCTTTTAAACCACTGCCTATTTTAATGATTTGTCCATTAGGCATTTTACAAAGTAAGGCACCTACTTGATTTTCAAATTTACCCTTACCCTTGCGAAATCCTACCAACTCACATTCTGCATCATCATAGGGTTTTAATTTCATAGCATTTTTACTTCTGCCTTTTTCATAAGGACTTAAATTTTTGCGTATAACAATACCTTCACCTTGATTTTTTATAATACTTTCGTAAAATTGATTTAAATTATTTTGATTTTCAACTGGAATTTGAGGAATAATTTTTATATAGGCACTAGGATATTTTTGCAAATACTCTTCTAAAACAGCCAAACGATTTTTAAGAGTGTAAGTAGAAATTTGAAATTCTTCGCAAGCATTTGGCACATCAAAAATATTATAAGTTACTTCCTTCCATAAGGTCAAATTGCTATCGCCACTACGAATTAAAGCTGAAATTTCATCAAATTTATTTCTTGCTATCCAAAGCTCACCATCAATAGCAAAAGGAGGGAAATTTTTTGTAAAAAAGTCAGGAGTTTTTATTTTGTAATTTTGGCGAGTTTTTAGATATTTCCCATCCCAAATTCCACGCACTCCATCGAGTTTTTCACTCATCAAATAAGCATTAAAATCTTTAGAGTTAAAATCTTGCTTATCGAATTTGCTAAGAAGTAAAATTTCATTAGCAAAAACTAAACAAGCACAACATATTAAAAAAACAAATCTCATCAAAGCAGATTAATCATATATCCAGTTGCATCTTTTTGAATATTATAATTATAAGTTCCATCAAGATATATTACAAGTCGATAATATCCTTTATGAGATCCAAAGTCTATGCGTTTAAAAATAGAATTGCTAAGGCGTATGTTTTTTGTAGGGCTAATCAAATTAGATCTAAAATCTATAACGATTTTGCTTGGATTTCCTACTGAAAAATCTGTGATCATTTCATCACTAGTGTTAAGTTTTATTTTGTTTTTATAAACCGCGTAAGAAATAAAATCATAAATCTTTGCAACCTGCAAAGGTATTTCAACATTGGCTGTTGAGTTTGATTCTTGTTTAGAGCTATTTTTTTCAGGTATAGTAACTGAAACATCAAGTACTTTTGAAGGATCAGGGCTTTTAAATCTTGATATAGTATAAGTATCGTGCCAATCAATACTTTTATTAACATCTAAATCGATCTTATCTTCACTTCCGTCTAAATTGATATAATTAAAAGTGATGCTTTTTAAAATTCTTGCACTAGAATTAAATTTAACTTCCTCTTTTTGAAATTCAGGTGGAGCAACCAAGGTTATATTTTGATCTGTCTTGAAAGGATTTTCATCAGCATATAAAAGAGAGGTAAAAATAAAAAATATTGCCAAAATTCTAGTTTTCATTTGGGTATAATCCTTTTAATTCAAAATAATCTTTTTGTGCTTTAGCATTTTGTTCTTTGAGCAAAATAATCTTTTTATTAAGCTCTTCTTTGGTATTTTCTAAGCTTAATAAAGTATCTAAAGAATACTGCCCAAAAAACATATTGCCAAAATAAATCGCTCCAATTACAACAAGAAAAGCCCAAAAAATCATTTTTATAACATGGGTATAAAAACTTTTTTTTCTTGTGCTTTCGTCGTATTCTTTAAGTAAATCGCTCAGAGCTTTTCTCCTAAGTATTCATCGCTTTCAAGTTCAATTTCAAGCAAGCGATTATATTTTGCGGTTCTTTCACCTCTTGCTAGGGCTCCTGTTTTGATTTGTCCTGTATTTAAAGCTACAGCAAAATCCGCTATAAAAGCATCTTCACTTTCGCCGCTTCTATGACTCATCACACATTTATAGTTATTTCTTTGCGCTAAACGCACAGTTCTCATAGTTTGGGTAATAGTTCCGATTTGATTTGGTTTAATAAGCACAGCATTTGCCATTTTTTTGATGATGCCTTCTCTTAAAATATCTTCATTAGTTACAAACAAATCATCGCCTACAAGCTGAATTTTATTGCCCAATTTTTCAGTAAGCTTAATCCAACCTTCAAAGTCATTTTCAGCTAAGCCATCTTCGATACTGCAAATTGGATATTTTGCACAAAGTTCTACATAGCGTTCGATCAAATCCTCGCTTGAAAAAGCCTTGCCTTCCATGCGGTATTTACCATCTTTGAAAAATTCTGTACTTGCTACATCAAGAGCGATTTTTACACGATTTTCATAACCTGCTTTTTTGATACAAGTCATTAAAAGATCGATAGGTTCTGTGTTATTAGCTAAATTTGGAGCAAAACCGCCTTCATCACCTAAAGCCGTAGAATGTCCAGAATTTGCGAGTTCTTTTTTTAATATCGCATAAATTTCACAAACTGAACGCAAAGCTTCTTTAAAGCTGGTAAAACCGAAAGGCATGATCATAAATTCTTGAAAATCTACATTGTTGTTTGCATGAGCACCGCCATTTATGATATTACACATTGGTACAGGTAAAATGCTCGCATTTGCACCACCTAAGTAGCGATACAAAGGCATTCCCAAAGCAGCCGCAGCCGCACGAGCTGTTGCCATAGATACGCCTAAAGTCGCATTTGCACCTAAATTTGAGTAATTATTTGTTCCATCAAGCTCACGCAAAGTATCATCAAGTTGAGTTTGATTAAAAGCATCTAGTCCTAAAATTTCATCTGCAATGGTCTCATTGACATTTGCAACAGCTTTTAAAACGCCTTTTCCGCCAAATCTTTCATCATTATCCCGCAATTCTAAAGCTTCTTTTGAACCTGTACTTGCACCACTTGGAACTATGGCTGCACCTACACTTCCATCGCTTAGCGTAACTTCGGCTTTTACGGTTGGATTTCCTCTACTATCAAGAACTTCATAGGCTCTAACATCTTCAATTACTAACATTATTCTTCTCCTTCGTCATCTTCGCTACCGCTGATCATACCTTCTATTCCTATAGAATTTTGAATTGCTTTTGTGATTTCATCTGCAATTTCAGGGTTTTCTTTTAAGAAAGCTTTTGAGTTTTCTCTACCTTGTCCAAGTTTTTTATCTTTATAAGAAAACCACGCACCACTTTTATCTACGATATCAAGTTTTACACCATAATCGATCAATTCACCTTCACGACTTAAACCCTCTCCAAACATCACATCAAATTCAGCTTGTCTGAATGGAGGAGCAACTTTATTTTTAACTACTTTTACTTTAACGCGGTTTCCTATAGGTTCTTCGTTTTGTTTTAAGGTTGCTACTTTTCTAACATCTAAACGCACAGAAGCATAAAATTTTAATGCATTTCCACCTGTTGTGGTTTCAGGAGTACCATAACCCATAGCACCGATTTTCATACGAATTTGGTTGATGAAAATTACTGTGGTATTCATTTTATGAACTATACCTGTAAGTTTTCTTAGAGCTTGAGACATAAGTCTTGCTTGAAGTCCTACATGTTGATCGCCCATATCGCCTTCAATTTCTGCTTTTGGGGTAAGTGCTGCAACGCTATCTACTACGATAAGATCTACTGCACCACTTCTTGCTATAGTTTCTACAATTTCTAAGGCTTGTTCTCCAAAATCAGGCTGAGAAACATACAAATCATCTGTATTTACACCCAAATTTTTAGCATATTTTACATCAAGAGCGTGTTCTGCATCGATAAAAGCACAAACTCCACCTGCTTTTTGGCATTCTGCGATAATGTGTAGAGTTAGAGTGGTTTTACCTGAACTTTCAGGCCCATAAATTTCTATAATTCTTCCTTTTGGAACACCGCCTATACCTAAAGCAAGATCAAGTCCAACTGAACCTGTGCCTATGCTATCGATTTGCTCGACTTCTTTATCCCCTAGTCTTAAGATAGTGCCTTTTCCAAAGGTTTTATCTAAACTTTTTAGGGCAGCGTCTAGAGATTTTCTTTTATTATCATCCATAACTTTCCTTAAAAATTCTAAATTTTTAGTTAGAATTCTAACAAAATAAAATTAAATAATGATTTATTTTGCTAGAATTAAAGCAAAGATTTAAAGGAAGCATAGATGAAAAAAATTACTATTGCACATTCTCCTGATGCTGATGATATTTTTATGTATATGGCTATTAAATTTGGGTGGATAGGGAATGATTTTGCTTATGAAAATACAGCTTTAGATATACAAACTTTAAATGAATTTGCCTTGAAAAATGAATTTGATGCTACGGCTATTTCTTTTGGGCTTTATCCTTTAATCGTTTCTGAATACGCACTTTTACGCACAGCAGTGAGTTTTGGTGAAGGTTATGGGCCAAAACTCATCAAGAAAAAAGACACGCATTTAAAAAGAAATTTTAAAGTCGCTTTGAGTGGAGCAAATACCACCAATGCTTTGATTTTTCGTATGAAATACCCTGAAGCAAGAATCATTTATAAGAATTTTTTAGACATTGAAAATGCAGTTTTAAGTGGTGAAGTAGATGCAGGAGTTTTAATCCATGAAAGCATTTTAGAATTTGATCAAAGTCTTTGCGTGGAAGCAGAACTTTGGGATATATGGCTTGAATTTGCTAAAGAAAATTTGCCTTTGCCTTTAGGTGGAATGGCTTTGCGTCGCTCTTTACCTTTAAGCGATGCGATTAAGATCGAAAGAGATTTAACCAATGCTGTAAAAATTGCCGATGCAAATCGTAAAATTTTAGCCCCCATGCTTATGGAAAGAAAACTTATCCGTGTTAATGAAGAAAAACTTGATACTTATCTTAATTTATATGCCAATAAAAACTCTATTAGCATGAATCAAACTCAACTTTTAGCTGTAGATACGCTTTTTAAACTAGGATATGATTATAAATTTTATGATAAAATCATACATGTAAATGATTATCTTATCCCTAGCGAATACGAAGAAGCTAGAAATTCTTAAAAAGGATAAAAATGGACGAAAGTACCTTAGTTGCTCTTGGAGTGCAAACCTTTAAAATCACACTTTTACTTTCCTTGCCTATGCTTTTAGCAGGGCTTATTGCAGGGCTTGTAATCAGTATTTTTCAAGCAACTACACAGATTAACGAAATGACACTTTCTTTTGTTCCTAAAATCATCTTGGTTGTGGTTATTTTAATCTTTTTAATGCCTTGGATGACTACAACTATGATTGATTTTACTGAGAATATACTAAATCAAATTCCAACTTTTATCAAATGATCATTGATTTTAAAAAATACTCTTCTGTGCGTATAGGAAATGAATTTGAAGTTTTGGTTTTGGATCAAATTTGTGATTTTGATGGTTTTTTAATAGGTGGTGCAAACAACCTTTTAGTTAGCCCAAAACCTAAAAATATAGGAATTTTAGGAGATGGTTTTGATTTTATACAAATTTTAGATCAAAATAAAGATTTTATACATCTTCGCATAGGCTGCAAAACAAAATCAAGCAAAATGTATCGCTTTGCTAAAGAAAATAATCTTAAGGGTTTTGAGTATTTAAGCAAAATTCCTGGCACACTTGGTGGGCTTTTGAAAATGAATGCAGGGCTTAAAGGAGAGTGTATCAGTCAAAATTTAATCAAAATTGCTACTTCTCAAGGCGAAATTCTAAGAGAAAATATAAATTTTGATTATCGTTTTTGTCCTTTAAATATGCCTTTTTTTTGGGCTGAATTTAAACTAAATTTTGACTTTGATACCCTTAAAGATGAAGCTTTAAAAAATGCAAGAAGCAATCAACCTAGTGGAGCAAGCTTTGGCTCTATCTTTAAAAATCCAAAAAACGACTTTGCAGGACGTTTAATCGAAGCTGTAGGACTTAAAGGCTTTAGTAAAGGAGATGCTATGTTAAGCGATAAACACGCAAATTTTTTAATCAATAAAAAAAATGCAAGTTTTGAAGATGCGTTTTTTCTTATCGAATTGGCTAGAAAAAAAGTCTTTGAAGAATTTGGCATAAACTTAGAAAATGAAGTAATTATTATCTAAAAAATTTTTCAATATATCTTTAAATTAATTGATAGTTAATTTTAATTTTTTTATTTCATTATCTATAACACTAGCTAACATTTTTGGCATTTGATTTACAATATCTTGATAATTTTGTTTTGCATCTTGATCTTTTAATGTCAAATTTAATTCTGCATTTTTTGCTGCAAGAATTTTTCCATTGCTTGTAGAAATAATTTTAAAATTAACATTAGCCACACCCTCTTTACTAGTTGTGATAAAATAATTTGTAATATTTACATAAAAATCTTGCAAATTTACCACCACAACATAATCTGTAAATTTGGCATACATTTTAGCCTTATCTTTTTCTTGTGTTAAAAAAGGACTTACATTTATAAGTTTTGCATCTTTAGGGCTAAAATATGATAAAGTTTTAGGACTTTGATAAATACCATTTGCAGCAGAATTAACCCAATTAAGCTTTAAACTTTGAATCAAATTTTTAGCAAATAATGTAGAAAATTCCTTATCACTCACCCTAAAACCATCTAAAAAATAACCAAAATTTTTCCTAGAAGTTAATACAATAGCAAAATCAATATCCTTATCTTTGGTGATTTGCGATTTTTTTTCAATTAAAGTAGAACTATCAAATAATGCTTTTTGTTGATTTAAATTTGGATTTGCAACATTTTGGTTTAGATCTATTACTTCAAAACTATCTGCGCTTTTTTCAATTTTAATAACCTTTTTCTGAGAAAAATTATTCGCTAAAAGATTAGAACTTAAAACTAAACTTAAAAACAAAATGAAACAATACCTCATCTTCATCCTTATAAACTATTTAAATATAAAATTATACTCTTTATTTTATAAAAAATCTTGTAAAAAATTCCTAGATGAAACACAAATAAAAGGACTGGATTTATAATTTAAAGGGTTATATAAAATGTATTTTTTAGAAAAATCCCCCATAAATCCTCCATTTTGATTAATCAAAAAATCTCCCGCTACAATATCCCAAATATTAAGCTTTTCAAATCTTTTATAAACTCCTGCCTTAGCCTCTAAAATAGCACAAAATTTCAATCCAGATCCTATATTAATAGCTTCTAATTGATGCTCTTTTGCAAAGTCTTCATCTTCTTTGCTAAGATGATTAACACTCAATAAGGCTTTATATTTATTTTTCTCGTATTCTTGCTGGTCAATTTGCAAAGGTTTATCGTTTTTATAAACCTTGGTTTTTGTATGAGCATAGAATATATCACCTTTTGATGGATTTTGTATAAGCGATAAAACAGGGCGATTGTCATGAACCAAACTTATCATAACGCAAAATTCATCACTGCCTTTTAAAAAACCACTTGTTCCATCAAGAGGATCAATAAGCCAAAAAGTTTTTAATTCTTCGCACTCTTCTTTGCTGAGTAATTTTTCTTCTGATAAAATTTTGATATCTGTAGAACCTAAAATATCATTTAGAATTTTATTAGAAGCAAGATCTGCTGATGTAAGTGGGCTTTTATCTTCTTTTTCCCAAGTTTTGAAATTTTTTCTCTCTTTTAAAATAGCTTTAGAAGCTTGATTGCTAGCATTTATAGCAATTTCTAAAAATTTATCAAGATTAAGCATGATTATAGACTTTCTATAAGATTTTTTAAAATTATACAAGAAGATTTTTGTGGAATTTTTAATTTCCACAAAAAATTTAATTAAATTTTACTAGTTTCACCCAAATAAAGTTGTCTTGGACGGACTATTTTAAGACTTTCTTGCTCTTTTTGTTCTATCCACTGAGCTATCCATCCTGGGGTGCGCCCTATAACAAATAAAGTAGCAAACATTTCATTTGGAATACCTAAGGCTTTTAAAATAAGGCCGCTATGAAAATCAACATTCGGATATAGCCCTCTTTGAACAAAATAATCATCACTTAAAGCAATCTCTTCTATACGCGTTGCTACTTTAATAAGATTGGTATCAATACCTAACTCATCAATAAGTTGATCACGAAGTTTTTTAAGCACTTTTGCTCTAGGATCAAAATTTTTATAAACCCTATGCCCAAAGCCCATCAAGCGGAAAGGATCGTTTTTATCCTTAGCCCTTTTGATGAATTCATCTACCCTATCAACACTACCTATTTGCTCAAGCATTCTAATAACACCTTCATTAGCTCCACCATGTGCATGACCCCAAAGTGCACCAATACCTGCTGCTATACAGGCATAAGGATGAGCATGAGTTGAACCCACAGCACGAACTGTTGAAGTTGAAGCATTTTGTTCATGATCTGCATGAAGCATAAAAACTGTATCAAGCGCTTTTACTTCTATAGGTTTAAGCTCTACATGATCGTAAGGATAGGTTCTTAACATATATAAGAAATTTTCTGTAAAACCACGATCTAAATTTGGATAAGCCATAGGAAAGCCGTGTTTATATCTATAAGCGGTGGCCACTATAGTAGGGATTTTAGCTACTATTCTAGCTGCCATTTCCATATATTCTTCTTTTACATTCATGTTTAAATGATCAGGATAAAAAGCACTAAGCGATGAAACAGCACCTTGTAAAACTGCCATAGGATGAGCATTATCAGGGAAAGAATCAAAAAGACGATGCATACCTTCATGGATAAAAGAACGTTTTTTCATTTCATAACGAAACGCTTCAAGACGCGTAGCATCAGGTAGTTCTTTATAAAGTAAAAGATGAACCACATCTAAATAAAGTTTGTTTTCAGCAAGCCACTCTATAGGATAGCCACGGTGCATTAAAATTCCGTTTTCTCCATCAATATAAGTGATTTTTGATTTACAAGTAGCTGTAGAAGTCAAGCCCTCATCATAAGAAAACATTCCTGTTTGTTTATAAAAACTTGACATATCTACAACGCTTGGCCCAGTTGTACCATCATATATAGGAAATTCATAGCTTTTTCCATTTCTATTATCGGTTATAGTAACGGAATTTGACATTTTCGCTCCTTTTATTGTTACTTTTATTAATTCTAACAAAAAAGGGCGATTATGAGTTTTTTTATTATTAAATTTTTAAGATTTTGTTTGCTTTTTTGAGTAAAAAAGTAACTTTCATTTTTTAGAATTAGAAAGAAATTTAATCATACTCATAACAATAATAGCCTCAAATAACGCTGTTAAAATAAGTGCTGAATAAAGCTTCTCATCAATAACCTTGCCCGAATAACCCAGAGTAGCTGTTGCTATAAGCAAGGTTAAAGGCATAGAATGACTAAGACCAAATAAAATCATATTTTTAAAACCAATTCTTTTTAAAAAAACACTTGCACATAAAATTCTTAAACCCACCATAACAAACATAAGTAAAAATGCTTGTAAAACGATTTTATAATCTAAAATCATTTTAAGATCAAAGGTTGAACCTATATGGATAAAAAAAATAGGGATCAAAAACCCGTGTCCAAAAGTAGAAAGCTTGTGCTCAAGATCTTTTTTATGATCAAAAAAAGTAGCTATAAATGAACCTGCTATAAAAGAACCAAGAACGATTTCAAGTTTTGTAATAACCATAGCAACAATGATCAGTATAAAAATAGCCATACAAAATCTTATATCTTTTTCATTTTTATCTTCCCATGGCATAAGCACAACTTTAAGCTGAGGATACCACCAAAAAAGCACACCAAGCATTTTAAATCCAAGTAAACAAAGCCCCAAAAAGATATTAAGATATAAAATACTTTGCGCTACATCAATAATACCTGTTCCTTCGCGCAAAAAAGCTCCCGCTATAGTCAAAAGCACAATAGAAATCACCTCAGCTAAAGTAGCTACTATCATAGCAATATTTAGCCAATAACACTCTTTTCCAAAATCCTTAAAAAGTAAAGATAAAAGCCCTACACTCATCACAGGTATAATGATAACAAATACTAAAGAAAGTCCAAAAATCCATACTATAAGAGAAGATAAAGCGTAAAGTAAAAAAATATAAAAAAAACTTTTTTTGGCGACTTCTTTATCCATATTAAAAAAGGCTCTTAAATTTACCTCCATGCCCGCTATAAACATTAGATAATAAAAACCTACATTGGCTAAAAGTGCAAAATTTTCACTTTTTCCTATGAAACCAAAATACGCTATTATTGCCCCTAAAATAATTTCAGTAGCTGAAAGAGGCAAGCGTAAAATTTTTGCAATATGCGGAGAAAAAAGTAAGCATAAAGCTATAACAATAAGAATTTTTAGATCAATTAAACCTTGCGGATCAATGACACTCTGATGCAAAAGTAAATCCCATTTCTTTTAATTTTACTATATCTTGACTTGGTTCTTCACCTTTAGTGGTTAAATAATCCCCTATAACAATAGCCCCAGCACCTGCTTGAAAAATTTCATACTGCCTTTCTTGCAATACCACTTCACGCCCACCTGCTACCATTACCACGCTTTGCGGTAAAGCCTCTTTGGTGTCACGCACGATTTTTAAAGCTTCATCAGCACTAAGTCTTGGAACTTGTAGTTTTAAATTTTCATTGGCTATAAAAAAATTAATAGGCGTTGAAAAAGGCTGTAATTCTTGCAAAGATTTTCTAAAACTTAGCCTATCTTCTTCACTCTCACCCATACCATAAATTCCACCACAACAAAGCATAAGTCCTGCTTCTTTAGCGTTTAAATTGGTTTGAAATCTACTTTCCCAAGTATGAGTGGTGCAAATTTGTGGAAAAAATTCCTTAGAAGTTTCAAGATTGTGATTATAAGAAAAAATTCCTGCTTTTTTAAGTTCTTTGAGTTGTTCCACGCTTGCCATACCATTACAGGCAATTAAAAGCAAATTAGGCACTTCTTTTTGCACAGCCTTAGCAGCCTCACAAACATACTCAAGCTTTTCATCATCAAGCCCAAGTCCTGCTGTAACCAAACAAAAACCCAAGGCTTCATTTTTCTTTGCCATTTTCGCTTCTAAAACGATTTGTGAAAGTTCTTTGCGACGATATTTTTGAATATCTGTTTTTACATGGGCACTTTGGGTACAGTATTTACAGTCTTCTGAACAATTTCCACTCGCTATATTTGAAATAGCACAAAGCATGATTTGCATTCTAATCCTTCATTTCTTTTTTGATTTTGCACTTTAAGCATTCTAAGAATGTACCTTTTTTAAGCTCTTTTATCACTAAAGTTTCGCCACACTCTTCGCATTTTTCTTCACTTGGTTTGTATTTGCTTATAAAATTGCATTTTGGATAAGCACTACAACCATAAAATTTACCGCGTTTTGAAAAGCGTTCTACGATTTCACCTTTTTGACAACTTGGACAAGTAATGCCTGTACCATTGGCTTTGGCTTTTGCGGCTGTGTTTTCGCTTTCGTTTTTGCTTTCGTTTTTTAAATTTCTTGAATACTTGCATTTTGGGAAATTTAAACACGCTACAAATTCTCCAAAACGCCCTTTTCTAATAGCAAGTTCCCCGCCACAATCAGGACAACTTTCACCTAATTTTGTAACAGTTTTTTGACTGGCGATTTTTGTTTTTCCTTCTTCGATTTTTCTCATAAAAGGATAGTAAAATTCTTTTAAAGTTTCTTGCCAATCTGCCTTATCTTCTGCGATTTCATCTAAAGTGTTTTCAAGATTTGAAGTAAATTTACTATCCACTATATCGCTAAAATTTTTTTCAAGCACTTCGGTTACATTAAAAGCAACCTCACTAGGAATAAGTTGTTTTTTGTCTATTTTTACATAATCACGGCTTGTAAGTATAGAAATGGTTGGTGCATAAGTAGAAGGGCGACCTATGCCTAAACTTTCAAGTTTTTTTACAAGTCCTGCTTCTGAATACCTTGAAGGTGGTTCAGTAAAATGTGAGTTCATTTCTAAATTTTGTATTTTTAAATTTTCACCTATTTTAAAATTTGGTAAAATTTTATCCTTATCCATATCACCATAAACTTTATAATATCCATCAAAAAGGATTTTTCTACCGCTTATTTTAAAAACTGCTCTATCATTTTTTACAAATACATTTTGAGTTTGAGAGATAGCAGGATTCATCTGACAGGCTAAAAAGCGATTGTAAATAAGTGTGTAAAGTTTTAACTCATCTTTGTCTAAAAATTTAGCTGCAATTTCTGGAGTAAAACTTAAATTTGTAGGGCGTATAGCTTCATGAGCTTCTTGAGCACCTTTAGCCTTTGTAGTATATACATTTGCTTTGCTTGGAAGATAGTCTTTGCCAAAATTTGCTTGTATGAATTTTCTTGCATTTTCTATAGCTTCTTTGGCCAAATTTAAACTATCAGTTCTCATGTAGGTAATAACCCCCATCACGCCCTCGTGAGTATTTACTCCTTCATAGAGTTTTTGAGCTATCATCATGGTTTTTTTAGGGTTAAAACCAAGGCGATTGCTAGCACTTTGCTGCAAAGTTGAAGTCATAAAAGGAGGCGGTGAAACGATTTTTCTTTCTTTGCTTTCAATGTCGCTTATAGTATAAGCTTCATTTTTACAAGCTTCTAGTACAAGTTTGGCACGATCTTTGTTGGTAATGGTAAGTTTTTCTATCTTAGCTTTGTCAAACTCAACTAGTTCTGCATCCAAATCTTTTTGAAAAATCATATCTATGCTAAAATATTCCAGTGGTACAAAGGCACGAATTTCTTTTTCACGATCGACTATGATCTTTAAAGCCGCACTTTGAACACGTCCAGCACTAAGTCCTCTTTGAATTTTTTGTCCTAATAAGGGGCTGAGTTTATATCCTACAATGCGATCTAAAAGGCGTCTAGTTTGCTGAGCATTTACAGAGTGCATGTTTAATTTTCTTGGATTTTTTAAAGCATTTTCTATAGCGTTTTTAGTGATTTCATGAAAAACAATACGTGGTAAGGTGTTTTCATCTTTTCCTATAGCTTTTGCAATATGATAGGCTATAGCCTCTCCTTCTCTATCCTCATCCGTTGCAAGATAGACTTCTTTGGCATCTTTGGCTTTGCTTTTAAGTTCTTTAACTAAGGCGCTATGATCACTTGTGATTCTATACTCAGGGATAAATTCATCATCTTCTATTTTAATCCCAAAGCTTGATTTAGGCAAATCTCTAATATGTCCTTTAGAAGCAATAACTTCATAATCTTTTCCCAAAAAATTTCCTATGGTTTTAGCTTTTGCAGGAGATTCTACTATGATTAAATTTTTCTTCATTTTACACCCTTGTTAAATAAAAAGCTGAATTTAGCTAAAAATATTTAAAATTCTACTTATAAAATATATTTTAATCAAGCTAAAATATTTTAAAAACAAAACTATCATAACAAAATAAATAAAATATAATTTTAAGTAATTTTAAATACAAACCATAATTTTTAGAGTATAATAAAACAAAAAAGGCAAAAATTATGAATGGCAAAACTTATAAATTTCATCCAAATGACACGAAAATGGATAAAAAAATAATTCAAATTACTGAAAAGTCCGGATTTAAAGCGGCTGTGTTTTCTATGGCCGCTATGACTATGCTAGGAAGCGTGGTCATTTCATCTGCTCTGCCTGCTATCAACAGACATTTTGAAGAACTTTTAACCCAAAGTGGCGCTACTCTTGCTTCAAGTTTCACATTAGCTCATCTTGATATACTTGTTCGCTTAGTTTTAACCATCCCTGCTATTTTTGTTGTCATTTTATCTCCATTTGCTGGTATTTTAATGGATAAATTTGGCAAATTAAAATTCATTCTTCCAGCTATGGTGGTTTGGACTATTTCTGGAGTAAGTGGCTTTTTCTTAAATGATATTTATGCTATACTGACTTCAAGAGCTATTTTTGGTATGGCAACTGCTTTTATAATGACAGGCGCTTCGGCTTTACTTGGAGATTATTATAGTCGTGGTGGCTTTAATCGCAGAGAAAATGCTTTAAGTCTTCAAGGATTTTTTTGTGCGGTAGGGGGTGCTGTTTTTATTTCTATTGCAGGATTTGTTTCGAGTTATTCTTGGCGTTATCCTTTTTTAGTATATGGACTTGGAATTTTAATTACCTTAATGGCTATCATTTATCTTTTTGAACCTAGAAAATTTAAATTCTATAATCATACAAAAATAGAAGCAAAAACAAATTATTGGCAATTTTTCCCTATCTATTTTATAGGTTTTTTTATCATGGTAGTTTATTATATTTCGCCAACTCAACTTCCTTACTATATAGAAGAACATTTAGGATTGGATCCTAAATATATAGGTATTTCGATGTCTGTATCTGCACTATGTTATGGTTTTTTCTCTCTAAGCTATAGATATATTATAAAATTCTTAAGTATTAAAACTATCTATGTTTTAACTCTTTTTATCGTATCTTGTTCTTTTTCGCTGCTTTTTTTAGTAGATAGCTTTTTCACAGTTTTAATCGCCTTAGCTTTGCTTGGAATGGGTGGAGGTATTATGCTTGTAAATAATACGGCTTATCTTTTTTCAATCTGTCCTGAAAATGCTCGCGCTAGGGCTTATGGAATTTTAGCAAGTTGTATATTTTTAGGACAATTTTTAAGTCCTATTATCTCTCAACCTATCGTTAGACAAATGGGTCTTGTAGATGCTTTTTTAATATGGTCAATAGTAATTTTTATAGTGTGCATTGTGTTTTTATTTTTAAAGCAAAAACCTAGGATAAATTAATCTTCAAGCATTGCATCTGTTTCCAAAAAGTTTCCAATATTTGATTTAATTTTAAAAATTTTCCAAAATATGGAGCTTGGATATGTTAAAAATTAACAATTTAAATAAGAAATTTGGGAACAATGAAATTTTAAAAAACATCAATCTTGAAATTAAAGAGGGTGAATTTTTAACCTTAGTTGGAGAAAGCGGAAGTGGCAAATCAACTCTTCTGAGAATTATAGCCGGCCTTGAAGAGCCAAGTCAAGGTGAAATTTTAAACCTTAACAATCAAGATATAAGCAAACAAAATCCAAGAGATAGAAATTTTGCTATGGTTTTTCAAAGCTATGCCTTATATCCTCACTTAAGCGTGAGAGAAAATCTTGCTATGCCTATTAAAGCAAGAGCTAAATTTATCCATAAACTTCCTCTGGCTTCTTTTTATATTAAGTCCTATAAAGAGTTTAAAACTCATTTGGAAGAAAAAATTGAACAAGTAGCAACAAAACTTAAAATTACACACCTTTTAGATAAAAAACCCAAACAACTTCTGGAGGACAATGTCAAAGAGTCGCTCTAGGTAGGGCTATTATAAGAGAACCTAATATATTTTTAATGGATGAACCTTTATCAAATTTGGATGCTAAATTACGCATTCACACAAGAGCTGAATTAAGTGCTATGCATAGAGAATTAAATAAAACCTTTATATATGTCACGCACGACAAAGCGAAGCTATGACTATGAGCGATAGAATAGCTTTTTTGGTTGATGGTGAGCTTTTGCAAGTTGCAAGCCCTGATGAAATGTATAACAACCCCAACCATTTAAAAGTTGCTCAATTTATAGGAACACCTACAATCAATACCTTATGCGTTGAATTAAAAAGCTATGGTTTTGCTTTAATCAATAAAAACTTATCTAAACATAAAAGTCTAGCCATAAGAGCAGAAAATTGTTTTATAGATCCACATTCACAAATTAAGGCCAAAATTTATAATATTGAAAATATGGGAAATGAATATTTAATTTATACCAAACTCTTAAAAAATGATAATAATTTTATTTTAAGTTTAAATACACAAGAAGGTAAAAAGCTTCAACTAGACTCTGTTGTAGGAATTAACTTTGATTATTCAAAAGCCTTTATCTTTGATGAAGAAGGTAAAAGAATGGATATTAAACTTTATAATTTGAGTTTTGCAGCATGAAAAATTCACTTGCGACTTTTTGTTTTGTTTCTCCTGCTGTTTTATTAATGCTTTTATTTTTGATTTTACCTATTATATGGGTAATTATTTTAAGTTTTAGTGACTATCAGCTTGGAAACGGCGATTTTCATTTTGTAGGATTGATTAATTATAAAGCCTTGCTAAAAGATCCTGTTTTTTTTCACTTCAGTAAAAAATACTTTAATTTACGCCCTTATTGTTCTACCTTTAAGCGTTTTGGGAGGTTTGGCTTTAGCCTTGCTTATAGAATCTAAAAATAGTGCAAAATCATTTTATAGAGCTGTCTTTTTTCTACCTGTTATGGCAACCTTGATAGCCATGAGCATGGTTTGGGAATATATTTTACATCCGGACATAGGAATTTTTAATAAAATTCTTGCTTTATTTGGGGTTAATGCAATCAATTGGCTTTCAAATAAAGACACGGTTTTATATACTCTTGCTGGGATTGGAGTATGGCAACAACTGGGCTATAATATGATCTTATTTACAGCTGGATTAATGAGCATACCTAGTTCGGTATATGAAGCAGCAAAACTCGATGGATTAAACAAAACTCAAATTTTATTTAAAATCACCCTACCCTTGCTTTTACCTATTTTATTTTTTGTTTTAATTATAAGTTCTATAAAAGCTTTTCAAGTTTTTGATACCGTTCAGGTTCTAACAAATGGAGGGCCAAATCATTCTAGCGAGGTTTTATTATTTACTATTTATCAAGAAGCTTTTATGTTTTTTAGAACAAATTATGCCTCAGCTATTTCTGTAATATTTTTATTATTTATTTTGATTTTAACTCTTCTTAAAATTAAATTTTTGGATAAAAAGGATTGATTTATGTTTAGAATTTTGCGCCATCTTATTTTGGGTATATTGTCATTATTTTTTATTTTTCCTTTTGTATGGATGGTTATAACTAGTTTTAAACCTGAAAATGAAATTTTTTCCAATGCTTTTCATTTTTTTCCACAAAATTTTACCCTAATTGAAAACTACACAAAAGCTTTTAAGGAAAATGACTTGTTGCACTTCCTTTTTAATGGATTTTTTGTATGTTTTGCCATTTTATTAATACAAATTATAATCGCTTATCCTTGTGCTTATGCTCTATCCAAATACAAATTTAAAGGACAAAAGTTTTTGCTTGTTATTATAGTGTGCTCTTTGCTTATTCCAACTCAAGCTATTTGCGTTCCTTGGTATATTTTAATGTATTATTTTGGAGTTTTAGATTCATATCTAGCTCTTATTTTGCCTTTTAGCATTTCAGTCTTTGGGATTTTTTTAATTAGGCAATTTATCAATTGTATTCCCAATGATATAATTTATGCAGCAAGAATGGATGGTTTAAATGAATTTAGCATACTTTGCAAAATTATATTACCACTAACCACCCCTGCTTTGATTTCTTTTGGAATTTTTTCCATAGTTGCTCATTGGAATGATTATTTTTGGCCTTTAATTGCTGTAAGTTCCCCACAATATTTCACTCCAACCCTTGGAGTAATTTCTTTTAAAAACAATGAAGCAGGTACGGATTATGGAACCTTAATGGCCGCCTCAACAATAGTAGTAGCCCCTCTTATAATAGGTTTTTTACTTGCACAAAAAAGATTTATACAAGGTGTTGCCAATACAGGCATAAAATAGCTTGTTAAAACTTATTAGAATTACATTATTCTAATAAGTTTTAACAATTTTAAGGATTTAAAATGAAAAAAATATTTTTCACCTTAGCTCTTTTTGGAGCTTTAAATTTAGCCCAAGCAAAAACAGAACTTGTTGTTTCTTACGCTTATCCTTGGTTTAAAGATTTGCACGAAAAACTTAAAGAAGATTTTGAAAAACAAAATCCAGACATAGAAATAAGATTTTTAGCACCCGCACAAAACTATGAAGAACAAAGCGCTAGACTTTTAAGAGAAAAAATGATCAACAAACTCCCTGATGTAAGCTTTAACAGCTATAGCTATTTACCTACATTGGTAAATAAAAATATTCCTAAAGATTTAACACAAAATCTTATCAATAAAAAAGAATTAGGCTTTAATGATAATGCTTTTAAAGCAACCACTTTAGAAAACAAAATATATGCTATTCCTTTTGCAAGCTCTTTACCTGTTGTATATTATAATATGGATTTAGTCAAACAAGCAGGATGGAATAAAGAACTTCCTAAAACATGGGATGAACTTTTTGATTTATCTCAAAAAATCAACTCATTAAATGGAAAAAGCGGGGTGTATTTTGGAGAAACAGATACTTGGCTTATATTGGCTTTAAGTCTTGAAAGAGGCGGAAAACTCATTAATGAAAAAGGCAAGGTAGATTTTAACAATAAAGCATGGCAAGAAACTTTTAAACTTTTAAGTGATTTTCACACTTTAGCAAAAATGCCAGCTATAAAACGCTCTGAAGCTATAAGCTCATTTTATGCGGGAAATTTAGGCATACTTATACAAACCTCAGCAGCTCTAACTCAAACAGAAAAAAGCATTAACTTTCCTCTAAAACTTTCTAAATTTCCAGGTGTTCAATCAGGAGGAGAATTACCCGTAGGTGGATCCGTAGTTATGCTAACTAATGATAAAAATAAAGAGGCAGCTTTAAAATATATTCATTTTGTAACAGGGGAAGCCAACGCTTATGTACCTCAATATACAGGTTATATGACTAGCAATTTATTGGCCAATGCAAAATTAAAAGATTTTTATAATAAAAATCCAAATTATACCATTGCTCCTTCTCAAATAGAACTCATGGGAAATTGGCCTTCATTTCCAGGAGATAATGCTCTAAAAGCTACAAATACTTTATGGAATTATGCTGAAAAACTTCTTATGGGAACAAGTACAAATTATGAAGAGATTGCAAAACAAGCCCAAGAAGAAATCAATGCTTTATTACCTTAAAAGGGTATAAGATGATATTTTTTGATTTTGATGGTGTTTTGGTTGATAGTTTAAAACTTTGGGAGCAAGCTTGTCAATTTAGTGCAAAGAAATTGGGAGAATTCTAGGTTTTAATCCTTTAGAATTTGAAAAAATAGCGGATGAGTATTTTTTAGAACACATCCATACTTTAGTCTTTTTTGATAAAACAAAAGAATTATTAAAGGATTTGAGTTTAGATTTTAAACTTTTCATATTAAGCGCTAGTAATGAAAATTTAGTTCGAATTCTCCTTGAAAAAGAACAAATTTTGAAATATTTTACCAATCTTCATTGTACAAGCTCAATACCAAAAGCACAGACGCTCAAAAAATTTAAACAAAATCACTCTATCATGATAGGTGATTGTATTAGCGATATAGAAGCTGCACTAGAAGCTGATGTTTATTCTATAGGAGTGCTATGGGGTTGGCAAGATAAAATCATGCTCGAAAAAGCTAATATCTTAGTCAATAATCATGCTCAATTAAAAAATGCTATAAGGAGTTTTTATGAAATTCATCCATTTAACTGATATACACTATGGTGATAAAAAAGAAGCCATTTACTCAAGAGAACCATCAGCTATGATGCGTTTAGCTATAGAAGATATCAATAAAAATCATAGCGATGCTGATTTTGTATTTATAACAGGAGATTTAACTCACAAGGGGAGTTTAGAATCTTACACTCTTTTAAAACAAGATTTAACCAAACTTAACATGCCTTATTATTTGGTCTTAGGCAATCATGATGACAGAGCTAATGCATTAGAGATTTTTGATAATTTAAAGCAAGATGAAAATGGTTTTATACAATATGAAATACAATGTAATGACAATAATGTTTTTTTAGTACTAGACACTATAAAACTTAAAAGTCACGGAGGTGAGTATTGTCAAAAACGCCAAATTTGGCTAAAAAATGCCTTAGAGAGAAACCAAAACAAAAATATATTTATTTGCTTACATCATGCTCCTTTTAAAACTGGCCTTAGAGCTATGGATTTTATAGGACTTGATGAAAAACACTCTTTAGAACTTTATAAGCTATTTAACTCATATAAAAATATAAAACACTTATTTTTTGGGCATTATCATAGCACTCTTTGTGGAAGATGGAAAGATATTTCCTTTTCTTCTCTTAAAGGTATCAACCATCAGGTTAAATTTGATTTAAATAGCAATGAAATATTATTAGAAATTAGAAATCCAGAATATGCTGTCGTTTTACTCAATAATGAAGTTTTAATATTCATTACAATGATTTTACTTTTGATAAAAATTTAATGTTTCATGAAAAATAAGTTATCCAAACAGGAAATTTTTCCTGTTTGGATAACTTTAAATTACAAACCTACCGCACTTAAAGTTTGGTATTTACTCATATAAATTTGAGCTTCAATTTTTCTCATCGTATCAAGTGCTACTTGAACTACAATAAGTACAGAAGTACCGCCAAAATGAAAAGGCACACCCATAAATTTCACCAAAACCCAAGGTAAGGTTGCAACAAGCCCTAAATAAATAGAACCTGATAAAGTTAAACGAGAAGCTACTTCATTAAGATAACTTGAAGTTCCTTCACCTGGACGAATTCCAGGGATAAAACCACCTTGTTTTTTCAAATTTTCTGCTATGTCTTTAGCATTAAATACGATAGAAGCATAAAAATAAGCAAAGAAAATTACAAACAAGAAAGTTAAAACATGAAACAAATAACCATTTGGATTTAAAAAGTCATTAATAGCTTGTAGATAAGGATTTGCACTAGTTTGTAAAATCGTTGTTGGAAACATTAAAATCGCACTAGCAAAAATCGGTGGAATAACCCCACTAAGATTGAGTTTAATAGGAATATAATTCATAATGCGTTTGTTTTGATTTTGCATTACAACTTTACGAGAATAAGAAATAGGAATTCTTCTTTCTCCAAGTTCTACATAAATAATCACGCCTATGGTGATTAAAATCAAAGCAAAAATTGCAAAAGCGGTTAAGAAATTCATCTCGCCTGAATTGATTTGCCCTACAGTTCCTGAAATCGCTCTTGGAATACCTGAAACAATACCTGCAAAAATGATTAAAGAAATACCATTTCCTATACCTCTTTGTGTGATTTGTTCGCCAAGCCACATTAAAAGCATAGTTCCTGCAAGCATAGAAATAGCACAAAGTGCGATAAACATATTTAAATCTTCCACCATTATAGCCCCTGCACCACCACGACCATATAAGCTTTGCAAACCTATAGCAACGCCTATACTTTGAACCAAAGTAATCACAATAGTCGCATAACGGATAATTTGCATATATTTTTGCATACTATCACGCTCTTTTTTCATCTTACCAATATTTGGAAAAGTTGCTGCAAGAAGCTCCATAATAATAGAAGCAGTAATATAAGGCATAATACCTAAAGAAATGATAGAAAAGCGTTCAGCCGCTCCACCACTAAAAACATTAAATAAACCCAAAGCATTGTTTTGATTGTTGTTAAAAAATTCCGCAATCACATCAGCATTGACGCCAGGAACTGGCACATAAGCCAGAACCCTATAAGCAAACAAAAATGCTAAGGTGATTAAAATCTTATTCGTCAATGCTCTATTCATTATTTTGATCCGGTGACGCTAATATTCTCGTCTTTGATTTTTGATACTAAGTCTTTTGCACTTGCACCAATTAATTTGATTTTATTCACAGATTTTGAAATTTTGTGAACACTTTTAATGCTCTCAAATGTAATTTCACTAAGCTCTTTTACAGCTGTGATTTTTTCAACATTGATCACATAAGGTTTTTGAATTTTAGAAGTAAAACCTACTTTTGGTAGTCTTCTTTGAAGTGGTTGTTGACCCCCTTCAAAACCTCTTTTTTCATTATAACCTTTTCTAGCAGTTTGACCTTTACCCCCTTTAGTAGCAGTCTTACCCATGCCAGAACCTTGACCACGGCCAATTCTTTTAGTTTTATGCGTTGAACCCGCTGCTTTTGTTAAATTCATCTTCTTATCCTTTTAACATTGTTAAAGCTTTGATTGTAGCACGAACCACATTAGCTGAATTATTTGAACCCAAAGACTTGGTTAAGATGTCTTTAATACCTGCAAGTTCCACGATAGGGCGTGTAGAACCACCTGCGATAACTCCTGTACCTTCACTAGCTGGTTTAAGTAAAATTCTACTTGCGTTATATTTTACCTCTACATCGTGAGCAATAGTTGAGCCTTTAGTTTTAACTTCAACGATATTTTTAAACGCATCGTCAACAGCTTTACGGATAGCATCTGGAACTTCCTTAGCCTTACCATAACCAACACCTACTAAACCTTTGCGGTTTCCAACGATAACTAAAGCAGTAAATCTAAATCTTCTACCACCTTTAACAACCTTAGTAACTCTGCCGATATCGACGATTACTTCTTCAAATTCTTCTCTATTATATTTTTCCATCGATTTACCCCTTATAGCCTAATGCCATTTTCTCTTAAAGATTCAGCCAATGCTGCAATAACACCATGATATACATAACCATTTCTATCAAAAACAGCTTGTTCTATCTTTTTAGCTTTTAAAGTTTTAGCAAATTCAGCAGCGATTTTTTTAGCACCTTCTTTATTTGCTTTAACGCCAAGTTTGCGTCCATCAACTGCTGCTAAAGTTACAGCTTTTACATCATCAATCGCTTGGATATATAGAGTTCTGTTCGATTTAAATACAGAAATTCTTGGAAAATTTTCACAACCTGAAATTTTCGCTCTAATTCTTTTTTTTCTTTTGATTCTTAAAGTTAGTTTTCTTTTTAATACATTTGCTCTCATATTCTACCCTTACTTCTTAGATGTCTTACCAGCTTTGCGGATAATGCGTTCATCAGAATACTTAACGCCTTTTCCTTTATATGGTTCTGGTGGTCTAAATTCACGAATTTGAGCAGCAACTTGACCTACAACTTGTTTATCGCTTCCTTTAACTGCAATAGTATTTTTATCCACTACAATTTCAATTCCTTCTGGAATATCATAATTAATAGGATGAGAAAAACCAAGGCTTAGTTCTAAAACTTTACCTTTTAAAGCTGCTTTATAACCAACTCCATTGATTTCAAGAGTTTTTGAAAAACCTTGAGTTAAACCTACAACGATATTGTAAGCTAAAGCTCTGTAAGTTCCCCAATAAGCTCTACTTTGTCTGTCTTCACCTTTTGGAGAAAAAAGAATATTATTATCTTTAATCTCAACATTTACATTTGCTTTAGTATCAAGTTCTTTTGCCAAATTTCCTTTTTTAAATTTAAGCAAATTTCCTTCTAATTTTACTTCTACTCCTGCTGGAATAGCAATCGGTTGTTTACCTATACGAGACATATTTTTCCTTTTTATTTGTCTAGGATATTTCTACTTTTTTATAAAGAATGGATACCCAATGCCATAAAAAGCAGATTTTTTACCAAATGGTACATAAAATTTCGCCGCCAACACCTGCTTTATAAGCTTCATCATTAGCTAAAACACCATGACTTGTGCTAACTACGATAGTACCATAACCATTTTTAAAACGCTTGATTTCATCTTTACCTTTATAAACACGACGACCAGGCTTAGAAATTCTTTTAAGCTCATTGATAACACTCTTACCTTTTTCATCGTATTTTAAAACTACATTGATAAATTTCTTTTTATCTTCTTCAATAACATTAAAACTCTCAATATAGCCCTTAGCTTGAAAAATTCCAACTAAAGCTTCTACAACTTTAGAATGTAAAAGCTTGGTTGTTTCAAGCTTTCTCATTCCTGCATTTCTGATACGAGTGAGTGAATCTGAAATAATATCATTTATCATATTTTATCCTTACCAACTTGCTTTCTTAAGACCTGGAATCAAACCTTCGTTGCCCATTTTTCTTAAGCAAACTCTGCAAATTCCAAAATCTCTATAAACCGAATGCGGACGCCCACAAATTTGGCATCTTGTATAAGCTCTAACCTTAAATTTAGGCTTGCGTGCCGCTTTTGCAATCATTGATTTTTTAGCCATCTTACTTTCCTTTTGTAAATGGCACACCGATAAGTTCTAATAACTTTTGTGCCTGTTTGTCATTTTGTGCTGTTGTAACTATAGAAATGTTCATACCATGAGTTCTTAAAATTTTATCATACTCCACTTCTGGGAACATCAACTGCTCATCAAGACCGAAGTTGTAGTTTCCGCGTCCATCAAACCCATCTCTACTTAAACCTCTAAAGTCTTTCACCCTTGGCAAGGCAATAGAAATTAATTTATCAAGAAAAGCATACATATTTTCTTTTCTTAAAGTTACCATTACACCCACAGGAAAACCTTCGCGAACTTTAAATCCTGCAACTGATTTTTTAGCTTTAGTAATCACAGCCTTTTGTCCTGCAATTAAAGAAATAGTATCTGCAACATTTTGCAATACTTTTTGATCTTTAGCCAACTCACCAGCACCTACGCTGATAACTACTTTTTCGATCACAGGGATAAGCATAGGATTTTTAATATCAAATTCTTTAGCCAATGCAGGTCTAATGCTTTGATTGTATTTTTCTTTTAATCTCATCATCGCTTACTCCTGAACTTTTGCCACATTGGAAATATCCATTGGCATTTCTTTATTGATAAAACCACCATTTGGGTTTTTCTCACTCGGCTTAATAGCTTTTTTAGCGATTTTACATCCTTCAACTACCACTTTAAGTGTTTTTGGATATACCGCTAAAACTTTACCTGTTTTACCTTTATCATCACCTGTGATAACCTTAACGCTATCACCTTTTTTGATTTTTAATTTAACCGCCATTATAATACCTCCGGTGCTAGTGAAACGATTTTCATAAAGCCACCATATCTAACTTCTCTGCCCACTGGCCCAAAGATACGAGTTCCGATAGGCTCTCTTTTGTTATCAAGAATAACTGCAGCGTTTTCATCAAAACGAATCAAAGAACCATTATCTCTATGAATTTCTTTTTTAGTTCTAACGATAACCGCTTTTACCACTTGACCTTTTTTAACTTTTCCATTTGGTAAAGCTTTTTTAACAGATGCAACGATTACATCACCTACGGTAGCGTATCTTCTTTTGCTACCCCCTAAAACCTTGATACACATTAATTCTTTTGCACCGCTATTATCAGCAACTGCAAGTCTTGTAAAACTTTGAATCATTACTCAACTCCTGTAGCTAATACAGATTTTAAGCGAAATGATTTTCTTTTTGAAAGTGGTCTGCATTCTACTGCAACAACAGTATCACCCACTTTAACTTCATTTCTCTCATCATGAATTAGATATTTTTTAAAGCGTTTAACAATTTTTCTATATCTTGGATGAACCACTTTTCTTTCAACCAAAACACTTGCGGTTTTTTCACCAGCGATTTTAACAACAACGCCTTGAATTTCTCTTTTAAATGCCATTTTCTATCCTTATCTTAAAGCGTTAATTGCTGTATTTATTCTAGCAATGTCTTTTTTTACTTGGCTAATCTCTTTTGGATTAGTAAGTTGCATTGTTTTTAGCTTTTGTTTTAAAGTGAATAAAAGCACCTTTTTTTCTTTTAGCATTGTTGCAAGCTCAGCTGCTGTTTTATCTTTAATCTCAGTATATTTCATTTTGGCTCTCTCTTGTAACAAACTTAGTTTTAAATGGAAGTTTATGCATAGCTAAAGTCAATGCTTCTCTTGCCATTTCTTCGCTTACTCCTGCCATTTCATAAATGATACGACCTGGCTTGATATTCATTACCCATTCTTCAACAGCACCTTTACCTTTACCCATACGAGTTTCTAAAGGTTTTTTTGTCAAAGGCTTATCTGGGAAAACTCTAATCCAAGTTTTTCCTTGTCTTTTAACAAAACGAGTTAAAGCGATACGCGCTGCTTCAATTTGGCGTGAGTTAATGCGTCCTGCTTCAGTTGCTTTTAATGCAAATTCACCAAAAGTAAATTCTGTTCCACGATTAGCATAACCTCTGTTACGCCCTTTCATCATTTTGCGATATTTAGTTCTTTTTGGCATTAACATGATTATTTACCCCTTCTTGTGCGTCTTGGCTTTTTAGCTGGAGCACTTTCTTCAGTTTTTTCAGGTTGCATACCTTTGTGTAATACTTCACCTTTAAAGATCCATACTTTAACCCCTATGTTTCCATAAGTAGTTCTAGCTTCTGCAAAACCATAATCAATTTTTGCTCTTAAAGTATGAAGTGGAACGCGTCCTTCAAGATACCATTCTGTTCTTGCCATTTCAGCACCGCCTAAACGACCAGAAACTGAAACTTTAATCCCTTTAGCACCTGCTTTTTGTGCACCTTGAATTACTTTTTTCATTGCTCTTCTAAAAGCAATTCTTTTTTCAAGTTGAGTTGCAACACTTTCAGCAGCAAGTTGAGCTGAAGCTCCTGCTTTTCTTTCTTCTTTGATATTGATATTTACATCTTTACCGATCAAATCTTGCAATTCTTTTCTTAAATTATCAACATCACTACCTTTTTTACCGATGATGATACCTGGTCTTGCAGCAACTACAGTAACGCGAAGTTTTTTAGCAGTTCTTTCTACTAAAATTTGACTGATTCCTGCGTAATAAAGTTTTCTTTTTAAGAAAGCTCTGATTTTGTAATCTTCACCGATATTTTCTACTAAATTTGCTTTAGTCGGAAACCATCTTGATTCCCAATTTCTATTGATTCCTAGTCTTAGACCAATTGGATTAACTTTTTGTCCCATTAGCTTTCCTTTTTCGCTGTTGCTTTTTTAGTGCTTGTTGTTTTTTTAGCTGGAGCTTTTGTTGTAGTAGTCTTTTTAGCTGCTGGAGCTTTTTTAGCTACTGTTTTTTTCTCTTCAGCTTTCACTTCTGCTTTTGCCACTTCTACTAAAATATGTGAAGTTGGTTTTCTAATACGACTTGCACTTCCTCTAGCTCTTGGTCTAAATCTTTTTAATACCGCAGCTGCGTCAACACGACAACTTTTTACAACCACTTCGTTTGCTTCAAAGCCACCATTTGCTACTGCACTTGAAATTGCATTTGCGATGTATTTTGCACCTTTATTTGGCATAAATTTTAAACTAGCCATAGCTAATTCTGCATTCATCCCCTGAACTTCTCTAGCAATCAATCTTGCTTTAGTTGGAGATAATCTTATGAATTTAATTAATGCTTTACTCATATCTTATCCCTTACTTACCAATTTTCTTTTGCACAGAGCCTTTATGCCCTTTAAATGTGCGTGTTGGAGCAAATTCACCGAGTTTATAACCGATGTGATTTTCAGTAATATAAACCGGAATGAAACTTTTACCATTATGAACATTAAATGTAAGTCCTATCATATCAGGAGTAATTGTGCTTCTTCTTGACCAAGTTTTAATTGGTTTATTATCATTAGCCTTTTTAGCAGCGATGACTTTTTTCATTACATGATCATCAACAAAAGGACCTTTTTTTAGTGATCTAGCCATCTTACTTTCCTTTTCTTCTTGAAATTATTAGCTTATCGCTAGCTTTTTTACGACGAGTTTTCGCACCTTTAGTTGGTTTACCCCATGGAGTTACTGGATGACGGCCTGAATTTTTCTTACCTTCACCCCCACCGTGCGGGTGATCTACTGGGTTCATAGCAGAACCACGAGTTTGTGGACGGATACCTCTATGGCGATTTCTACCTGCTTTACCGATAGTTACGTTAGCCCATTCTTCATTTCCAACTTCGCCGATACTTGCCATACATTCAGCTAAAACTTGTCTCATTTCGCCACTTGCAAGTCTTAAAATAACATATTTTTCTTCTTTACCCATAAGTTGTGCATAAGCACCCGCAGAACGGATCATTTGACCGCCTTTACCTGGTTTTAACTCAACATTATGAACAATAGTACCCACAGGAATGTTTTTAAGTTTCATTGCATTACCTGGTTTAATATCAAGTCCGCTTTCAGCAGCTGCAACGATATCTCCAACGCTTAATCCACGTGGTTGAAGAATATATCTTTTTTCCCCATCTTTATAAGCAATCAAAGCAATTCTACAATTTCTATATGGATCATACTCGATCGCTTCTACTTTGCCTTCTATACCGAATTTACGACGTTTAAAATCAATAATTCTGTAAAGTTTTTTAGCACCCGCTTCTTTATGACGACTTGTAATTCTTCCATAGCTGTTACGACCCGCGTGTGCTGGAAGTTTAACAAGTAGTGAGCGTACACTTGGTTTAGCTGTAATATCTTCAGAACTTAAACCTGTGATATATCTTCTACTTGGAGTATATGGTTTATAAGTTTTAATTGCCATCTTAAGCCTCCGTATTTTCTAAGCTAACACCTTCAGGCAGCTTAACATAGAATTTTTTGTAATCGTTTCTTTGACCTAAACGACCTCTAAAACGCTTAACTTTTCCATCCATTCTTAATGAATTGATGCTTTTTGGAGTTACACCAAAATACTCTTTTAAAACCGCTTTTAAGCCTGTTTTAGTCATCTTTGGTGAAGTTTGAATAACTACGACACCTTGCTCTTGCAAATTCAAACTTTTTTCTGTGTAAAGTATAGTCTTTATATCAGTAATATCTGCCATAATTATCCCTCTTTTATAATAGATTCTAACGCTGATTTTTCTATGATAACAGCATTAAATACAGATACTAAATAAGCATTTACTTCAGTTACATCAACTACATAGCAATTTGCTAAATTTCTGTAAGCTAAAAGTGTTTTTTCATCTAGTAAATCTTTAACGATTAAAGCATCTTTGACGCCAAGTTTTTTAATCACAGCGTTTGCATCTTTTGTTTTACCACTTTCAATAGTCAAAGAATCAGCAGTAAATAACGCACCTTTAGCTGCTTTATCTGCTAAAGCTCTTTCAAGCGCCAATCTTTTTTGTTTTTTATTTACTTTTTGGAAGTAGTTTCTTTCATTTGTTGGACCAAAAGCAACCGCACCGCCTACCCAAACGTTAGTTCTTGTTGAACCCGCTCTAGCACCGCCACGACCTTTTTGTCTCCAAGGTTTTTTACCACCACCACTTACATCACTTCTACCTTTAGTATGAGCTGTATTTGCTCTTAAACTTGCAAGGTAAGATTTTACATATAAGTAAAGATTGTGTGGATTTACTTCCGCATATTTTGAAGGTAAATCAAGTTCACCTGCTTTTTCTAATTTATCATTTAAAACAACTACTTTACTCATTTTGCAATCCTTATTTTACCCATAGCACCATTATAACCTGGTACTGCACCCTTAACTACTAAAATTTTGTTTTCAGCATCATAAGATACAACTTCGTTTTTAACGGTTACTTTAGTATTTCCATAATGTCCTGCCATTTTCATACCTGGTTGAACACGACCTGGCCATTCTCTATTACCAATAGATCCGTGGCGTCTATGAAATCTCGAACCATGACTTGCTGGACCCCCTGCGAAGTTATGTCTTTTCATAACACCGCTATAACCTCTACCTTTAGTGTTAAAGCTTACTTTTAAAATTTTTGCTTCATTTAATGGAGTTTCATCTAAATCTCCTGCTTCACTATTTGCTACTTCTAAAGTCGCAAATCTATTGTATTCTGCAGAAAGATTATACTTTTTTTGTTGTCCTGCGACACATTTATTACTTGCTTTACCTTTTGGATATGCTACTAAAGCCTTTCCGCCTTCAACTTCACATACTTTTGCATTTACAACTCTTAGTAAAGTTACAGCGATACTTGGATTAGTAATTGTTCTGCTCATTCCAATTTTTTCTACAATATATTCCATATCTTATCCTTACTTACCCATAGCTCTTACTTCAACGCTTACTTCTGGCGCTAAATCAAGCTTAGTTAAAGAATCAACTGTATCTGGAGTCGCTGCTACTATATCTAGCATACGCGCGTGAATTCTTATTTCAAACTGCTCACGAGAATCTTTGTTAATGTGTGGAGATTTTAAAACTGTATAGCGTTTGATTTTAGTAGGCATTGGTATCGGACCTCTGATATCCGCACCTGTTCTTTTAACAGCTTCTACGATTGCTGCAACTGTTCTGTCTAGTACTCGATGGTCATAAGCTTTTAGCTTAAGCCTAATTCTTTCCATAATATTTCCTTTAAAAAGAACTCGTTAGTTAAAAACTAACCAATTTATAAAAATTGAAATTAGAGTATATAAAATCTTGTTTTCAAAGTCAAGGAATTTGATGAAATTTTTCTATTATTTTCCTTTTAAAAAGGATAAAAATATAATTTTTAGAATTTAAAAATTATCATTATTTTTTAAATTTTTGTATATAATGGTCAATATCTTATTTCATTAAATTTCAAAAAATCTCTCAATTTTTCATATTCGCCATTTTCCAAATAGCGATGTTTTCCCGCCTTCAACATACCAAGATCTAAAGCCCCAAAAGCAACACGCTTAAGATCCATGACTTCAAGATCAAAATGTCCAAAAAAGCGTCTAAGCTCTCTATTTTTACCTTCATTTATAACCACTCTAAGCTTAGTATAGCCTCCACTTGATCCAAAAATTTCAAAGTCTATAAAAGGAGCAAAACTCATAGAGGTAATTTTAGTTTTTGCATGTGCGCCTTTTTTTTCATTTTTAATCTCAAGTCCATTTTGCATGGCTTCGATGACTTGTTTGCTCACCGTGCCTTTAACTTTAAGGTAGTATTCTCTTTCTAAATCGCTATGCATTAAAGCATCGGCAATCACAGGAGAATCTGTAAGCAAAAGTAAGCCCTCGCTTGCATAATCCAGCCTACCTACGCTAAGCCAGGTACTAAATTGTCTTGGCAAGGTATCATATATAGTTTTTCTTCCACGATCATCTTTTTTACTAACAATTTCACCTTTTTGTTTATGGTAGATTATTACGCTAAATTGCGTTCTTTTTTGCACTCTTTTACCTTTAACAAAAACTTTATCATCAAATTTAACCTCATTACTTAAAAGGGCAATTTTGTTGTTTATTTTTACTAAGCCTTGTTTGATAAGTTCATCAGCTTCACGGCGTGAATAACGAGTGTTATGGGATATAAATTTATTAATTCTCATTTGATCTTCCTTAAAAAGGGCGTTTTTGCCCTTTTTTACATTACAAAAATAGTTGGAACTATGGTTGGGTATTTTTTAATCTTTCTAAAGATGTGTTTTCTTAAAACTTGGCGGATTTGATTTTCTAAAAATCTTGGATCATTGAGTACTTCATCTTTAACATTGATGAAAAATTGTCCTAAAACTTCAGCCATATCTTTGCTAAAAGCATGATCGTGTTTGTCAGCTACTAGCCCATAGCTAAATACTCTTGGCTTGTTGATCAGTGTTTTTGTAGCTTTGTCAATTTGTGCGATAATAACTACTATACCACTATCTGCAAGTTTTTGGCGATCTATAACTACATCATCGGCGATTTGTTTGTTGATTTGATTATCTACAAAAACTTTACCTGTTTTTACGGTTTTTATGCGTTTGACATATTTTTGGCAAAGTTCTACTTGATCGCCATCACTCATAAGATAAATATTTCTTTCAGGGATACCGCACTTCATTGCTGTTTCTTTGTGTTTGGTGATATGGTTGTATTCCCCATGAACCGGTAAGAAAAATTTAGGTTTAGTAAGAGTTAGCATAAGTTTTTGCTCTTCTATACTAGCGTGTCCGCTTACATGAATTTCGCTAAATTCTTGATACGCTACTTTAGCTCCTGCTTTTAAAAGATAATCAAGCACAGCAGAAACACTTGCTTCATTTCCTGGTATAGCTTTAGCTGAAATGATCACTTGATCTGTAGGTTTGATTTTTATAAATTTATGCTCATCTGTTGCCATTCTATAAAGCGCACTCATGGTTTCGCCTTGACTTCCTGTGGTTACGATAAGCACTTCATTGTCTTTGTATTTGCTTACCTCATCAGCATCGATGAAAATTTTTCTATCAAGTTTGATATAGCCTAATTCCATAGTGGTATAAAGATTTCTTTCCATAGAACGGCCGATAACACAAACTTTTCTGCCGTATTTTAAACCATAAGTGATAGCTTGATAAACACGGTGGATATTAGAGCTAAAAGTACTCATGATCACCCTACCCTTAGTACGCGCAAAAATTTGATCAAAAGTTGGCCCTACAGAGCTTTCACTTTTTGTATAACCTTCTTTATAAGAATTTGTACTATCACTTAAAAGACATAAAACTCCTTCTTCTCCATAATACGCTAAACGTCCTAAGTCTGTTGGATAGCCATCAATTGGAGTTTGATCGATTTTAAAATCACCCGTATGGATAATCGTTCCTGCTTTTGTTTTGATCGCAAGTGCTGAAGCATCAATGATAGAATGCGTGATGTGGATCCACTCTATATCAAATTCGCCTATTTCATAAACTTTGCGTTTTTCTACAGGACGAAACCATTTGCGTTCTGCTTTTAAGCCATGTTCTTCAAATTTGTTTGAAATCATTCCTAAAGCTAAAGGTGTAGCGTAGATAGGAAATTGAAATTCTTTAAAGAAATAAGGCACCGCACCGATATGATCTTCGTGTGCATGAGTGATCACTATACCACGAATTTTATCTTTAATTTTTCTTACATAGTCAAAATCAGGGATGATAATATCTACCCCATGCATAGTTCCATCAGGAAAACTCATACCTATATCTACTATAATTGCATCTTTATTGGTTTCAAAAACACTGATATTTCCACCAATTTCTCCTAAGCCCCCTAAAGGAGTGATGCGGATTTTATGTTCGCTAGAATTATTATATTTTAAAGGGTGCAAGCGGTTTTCATGTGAAACACGGTTGGCTTCTATACATTCTGCAAGAGCGATTTGCCAATCTTCGTTGCCTGTGAGTTTTGAAGGAAGATTACGATTTTTCTTCTTTTTTTTCTCAGTTTTATTTTCTGAGTTTTCAGAATTTTCCTTGTTGGAATTTTGATCGATTTTTGGAGTATCATTTTCATTTTGCAAAGAATCAGCTAATTTTTTTCTGCGATTTTTATATTTATAGCGTTTATTGTTTTTTGAATTTGAGTTCGGATTTTGTTCGTTTTTATTTATCTCTTTGTTTTCGTCCATATTCATCCTTTAATTTGTCATAAATTTTAAGGTATGAATCAACGCAAATTTCATGTGGTCTGATGTTTTCTTTTAAGCCAAGAGTGCTTAAAACTTCTAAAACTTTTGCTTTATATGTTTTTAAATTTCCTAAGAGTTGTTTTCTAGGAGCTTTAAAACAGTCTTTTAGAAAATTTTTGAAATTTTCTATTTCGCAAAGTTCATCAAAATCCTTAGTTTTAATCAAACTCATCACCGCTGACATAACTTTTGGCGGCGGATTAAAACATTGTGGATCAACATCAAAAAGCATTTTTCTTTCGCAAATCATTGCACTTAAAACACCTAAGGAAGAAAACTCACTATTTCCTTTTTTAGCACAGAATTTTTCAGCCATTTCTCTTTGTACCATTACAATAAGCCCTAGACAATTTTTATCTTCTAAAGCTTTTAATATAATGTGACTTGCAACATAATAAGGCAAATTTGCAACCAAAAAATATGGTTTTTCATCAAGACTAGGATTAAAAGCTTCACTTGCGTCTTGATGGATTAAGTTAAATTTTCCACATTCAAGTTCTTTTTGAAATTTCTTTTTTAAAATAGGTATGAGATCATTATCGATTTCATAAGCTTTTACTTGAGAAATTTTTAAAAGTTCTTGCGTTAAATCACCTAAGCCAGGCCCAATCTCAATGATATTGTTTATCTCTTTGGGTATGGCTTGGATGATTTTTGCTAATACGCTTTTATCGATTAAAAAATTTTGTCCGTATTGTTTTTTTGCTTTAACCATAAGAAATAATTTTATCTAAAAATTCTTAATTAAGTCTTTTTAGGTAGAATTATTTTTTGTAAAATTTCATAAGGATCAAAATGATTGTTTGTGCGGGTGGAAATGAAAATTTTTCTTTTGCAAAAGCTATAGGTATAGGTTTGGTTGAATCAGCTTTTCATTTGGGTCAACTTTGCTTAAAAGAAAAACCATCAAAACTCATATTTATAGGAACTTGTGGGCTTTATGATAAGGGTAAAATTTTAGAAATTTACAAAAGTTCACATGCTTTTAATGTAGAATTTTCTAAAATTTCACATGCTTTTTATACTCCTGTAAAATATGAAATTTGTTTAGAAAAAGAAAATGTTTCTCGTGAAACAATCAAGATCAATTCTTCAAATTATATTTGTAAAAATTCAAAAGCAGCAAAAGAATTTTCGAAATTAGGTTTTTTTGCAGAAAATATGGAAGCCTTTTCTGTTTTGAGCGTAGCTAAAAATTTAAATATTGATGCAGAGTGTATTTTGTGTGCAACAAATTTTTGCAATGAAAACGCTCACGAAGATTTTATAAAAAATCATCAAAAAGCAAAAGAAAAATTAGAAGAATACTTAAAAAAATATCATTATATTTAAAAATTCAAAAAGGAAAATAATTTTGAAAGAGCTTGTTAATATTTTAGATTTTTTACTTGAAGAATTAGGAGAAAAAATCAAACCGATGTTTCGTGTGAAACAAATTTATCAATGGATTTATCAAAAATACGCCAATAATTTTTCCGATATGTCAAGTTTACCAAAAGATCTACGTTTAGAACTTGCGCAAAATTTTCATTTCTCTCCTGTAAAATGTGTTAAAAATGAGCAAAGTAAAGATGGAAGTATAAAATATCTTTTTGAACTCATCGATGGTTTAAGGGTAGAAAGTGTGCTTTTGCCTATGAAAGAAGAAAAAATAGACGCGGAAGGCAAAAGAATTTCTCATGCGAGATATACTATCTGTGTTTCTTCTCAAGTGGGTTGTAAAAGTGGATGTAGTTTTTGTCTTACTGCCAAGGGTGGCTTGAAAAGAAATTTAAGTGCAGGGGAGATAGTTGGACAAATTTTATGGATCAAAAAACAAAACAATATCCCTTATGAACGCCGTGTAAATATAGTATATATGGGTATGGGAGAGCCTTTGGATAATCTTAAAAATGTTTCTAAAGCGGTAAAAATTTTAGCGCAAAATGAGGGGCTTGCCATAAGTCCTCGCCGTCAAACCATCAGCACTAGCGGTTTGGCAAAACAAATCAAAGAATTAGGTCAAATGAATTTAGGTGTTTTACTTGCTATATCATTACACGCGGTTAATGATGAGCTTCGAACCGAACTTATGCCTATCAATAAAGCTTACAATATCGCTGCGATTATGGATGCGGTGCGTGAATTTCCTATAGATCAAAGAAAAAGGGTAATGTTTGAATATCTTTTAATTGATGGTATCAATGATAAGCTTGAACACGCTAAAGAATTAGTCAAGCTTTTAAATGGCATTAAAGCCAAAGTGAATTTAATACTTTTTAATCCACATGAAGGAAGTTTATATAAACGCCCTAGTTTAGAAAATGCGATTAAATTTCAAGATTTACTCAGTAGTAAAGGTGTAACTTGCACTATAAGAGAAAGTAAAGGGCTTGATATCTCAGCTGCTTGTGGACAGCTTAAAGAAAGGGCAAAAGAACAATGACAATGTTAGATATTTTCGAAATCATTTTTATAACAACTGTTGTGATTATAGGTTTTGGTGGAATTGTTTTTGTAGTAACAAAAGAAAAAAAATAATTATTACATTTAATGGTGTCAAGGGGGAGACTTGAACTCCCGACCTCCGGCTTATGAGACCAGCGCTCTAACCAGCTGAGCTACCCTGACTAAAAATAAAAATATAATTATACTACTTTTTACTAAAAATTTTCTGATTTTTTTAAAAAATAATTTTATTTTCAATATTTAAAAAATTTCTTTATTTTTAAAGCTTTTATAGATATAATGAACGCTTTATTTCATAGACAGGTGTCCGAGCGGTTGAAGGAGCACGCCTGGAACGCGTGTAAAGTGCAAGCTTTCGAGGGTTCGAATCCCTTCCTGTCTGCCATTCTTATTTTTAATATTTAAAATATTATTGTTTTGTCAAAAGTTATTTTATTGTTTATAAATTCTTAAATTTTTGATAAAATATTAAAAATTTTATTTATTAGGTTTTTTATAATGCTACAATCAAGACTTTTAATGAATTTAAAAGGAATAGGAATATCTTTTATACCAAGATATTTTTTTCAAATAAATTTAGATAAAATTTTTAATGATATTTTAAAATACAATATTAAAGACTTAGAAGAAATACAAACTCGAGTTAAATATTATAATCAAATAGATGAATTTTTTACACCTACAGCAAAGGAAAAAATAGGAAAATTTCCTTTTAAGAGCACCTCTTATGCTTTTGATGCTTATGAAATCAGTAAATACTTTAAAGATGAATTTTTATGGAATAAAGAATTTGGCGATGTAAGACATACTTTTAAAGAAGCAACTATTTGCAAATCGAGATCTTTGGAAAATAATATAAATAATATTTTATTAAAACTTGATAAAAATAGGCACTTTTGCTTTTTAAAAGATAACATAAACTATGAAAATAAAAAGGATATGGCAATATTTAGAGGAGCAGTATATCAAAAACATAGAAAAGAATTTTTTGATTCTTATTTTGGTAGAACTTTTTGCGATATAGGAGATACTTCAAAACAACCTAGCCAATGGAAAAAAAACTTTTTAAACAAAAAAGAACAAATGAAATATAAATTTATAATTTCTTTAGAGGGTAACGATGTAGCAAGCAACTTAAAATGGGCTATGAATTCTAATTCTTTAGTTTTAGCTCCAAAAATAACTTGCGAAACTTGGTTTATGGAAGGAACTTTAAAACCAAATTATCACTTTGCTTTGATTGATAATGAGAATTTGTCAGCAGTAATTGAATATTTTAAAAGTCGCCCAAAAGATGCATTGGAAATTATTAATAATGCTCATCAATATATTAAGAAATTTTTAGATAAGAAAAAAGAATTCCATATAGGAATTTTGGTTTTGACCAAATATTTTTATTATTCTAGACAACTTGAACTTAACAAAAAAAGAGATATTTTAGAATTAATCAAATAGTAAAATTACTCTCATTAATTCTCTAATTTTTCATAAAAAATAAATCTTTTTATACATATATTACATCATAAATTAAAAATTTGATTTTAGTTTTCAGCCAAAAACAAGTAATATTGCGATAAAATCTCAGACTTATAAAGGGGCATTAGCTCAGCTGGGAGAGCACAACGCTGGCAGCGTTGGGGTCAGCGGTTCGAACCCGCTATGCTCCACCATATGGTTCCGTAGCTCAGCTGGTAGAGCACTACCTTGACATGGTAGTGGCCGTTGGTTCAAGTCCAATCGGAGCCACCATCACCCTTCCTTATACAAAGGATTATCATGCAAAACACTATCATACAAAAAGCCGTCCATAAAGATTTAAATTCTATACTTGAAATCACAAAAGATGCTTTAAATGCTATGAAAGCTATGAATTTTCACCAATGGGATGAGAATTATCCCAATGAAATAGTTTTTCAAGAAGATATACAAGCACAAGAACTTTATGTGTTTAAAGAAAATGATGAAATTTTAGGCTTTATCTGTATCAATGAAAAATTTGAACCTGAATTTTACAAACAAGTTATTTTTAACAAAAATTATGATGATAAAGCCTTTTATCTACACCGTTTAGCCGTCAAACAAAATGCAAAAGGCAAAGGCGTAGCACAAAAACTTTTAAATTTTTGCGAAAATTTTGCCTTGGAAAATCACAAGGCAAGTTTAAGAGCAGATACTCATAGTAAAAATTTTCCTATGAATTCGCTTTTTAAAAAGCTTGATTTTAATTTTTGTGGAAACTTTGACATACCTAATTACCAAGATCCTTTTTTAGCTTATGAAAAAATTCTAAACCAAAAAGCTTTTTGAGTTTTTTTCATAGGCTTTGATTTGTGCTCCATGTTTTAAAGTCAAAGCTATATTATCAAGTCCTTCCAAAAGACAAATTCTGTGAAAATCATCTAAATCAAAAGAAAAAATCCTATCTTTAAAAAATACTCTTTTTTCCAACAAAGAAATTTCTATATTTTTATCTTGGGATTTTTTTAACTCATCAACTATTTCCAAAACCTCATCTTTAGCAAGTTCTACGGTAAGCAAACCATTTCCTAAGGCATTGTTTTTAAAAATATCCGCAAAAGAAGGTGCGATAATAACTCTAATACCATAATCAACCAAAGCCCAAGGCGCATGCTCTCTTGAAGAGCCACTACCAAAATTTTCAAAACTTACCAAAATAGAGCTATTTTGATATTCTTCTTTGTTAAGATTAAAATCCATATTTAAAACACTTTCTTTATCATCTAAATAACGCAAATCATGGAACAAATGCTTGCCAAAACCTTGCTTAGACACTGCAAGTAAAAATTGCTTAGGTATAATTTGATCTGTGTCTATATTGGCATATTCTAAAGGACAAGCTATACCTTTATGTATAATAAATTTTTGCATATTAAACTCCTAAATACTTTCTATTATCACAAATAACACCTTCTATGGCACAAGCTGCTGCACTTGCAGGACTCATCAAATGAGTGATAGAACCTTTACCTTGTCTGCCTACAAAGTTACGATTTGAAGTTGAAGCAACTCTTTGACCTGAATTTGCCTTGTCATCATTCATACCAAGACACATAGAACACCCTGCATATCTCCACTCACACCCTGCCTCGATAAAAATCTTATCAAGTCCTAAATTTTCAGCTTCTTTTCTTACTTGCATTGAACCAGGCACGATTAAAGCTTTAACATTTTTATGAATTTTGCGCCCTTTTAAGATATCAGCGGCTATTTTAAGATCTTCTAAACGCCCATTTGTGCAAGATCCTATAAATACAATGTCGATTTTTACCCCTTCTATAACTTGATCTTGCTCTAAATTTACATAAGATAAAGCATCAAGCAAAGATTTTTGCTCACTTTGATTTTTAAAATCACTTATTTTTGGAATTTTTTCATCTATACCAATCACTTGCGAAGGATTTGTTCCATAGCTAATTTGTGGTTGTATCTTGCTTACATCTAGAGTAATACTCTCATCATATTTTACTCCTTCATCACTTCTTAAACTCTTCCAATACTCACAATACTTTTGAAATTCTTCTCCTTTAGGTGCAAATTCCTTTCCCTTAATATACTCAAAAGTGATCTCATCAGGAGCTATCATACCTACTTTAGCTCCAAATTCTATAGCCATATTACAAAGAGTCATTCTAGCTTCCATACTTAAATTTCTTATAAGTTCTCCGCAAAATTCTATAGCATAGCCTGTGCCTTTTGCCGTGCCGTATTGTGCGATCAAATACAAAATCAAATCCTTAGCATAAACGCCTTTTTGAAACTGCCCTTTACATTCGATTTTCATAGTTTTAAGTTTGGCTTGTTTTAAAGTTTGCGTTGCCATGACATGCTCTACTTCACTCGTGCCTATACCAAAGGCTAAAGCTCCAAAAGCCCCATGTGTTGCCGTATGAGAATCCCCACAAACTAAAGTAACCCCAGGTAAAGTAAAGCCAAGCTCAGGACCTACTATATGAACTATGCCTTGATTTTTATCTGCAAGTCCTAAAAGCCTTACTCCAAATTCCTTAGTATTTTGCATCAAAGTTGTAATTTGCTCTTTTGCCATATCAGAACAAGCATTTAAATCCACACTTTTAGTTGAAACATCATGATCTATAGTAGCCAAAGTTAAATCCGCTCTTGCCATTCTACGCTTAGCCATTTTAAGCCCTGAAAATGCTTGAGGGCTTGTTACTTCATGGATTAAATGTCTATCGATATAAAGTATAGGAAGTTCGTTTTTGCCTTCATAAACCACATGAGCATCAAAGACTTTCTCATATAAAGTTTTAGCCATTGTTATTCTCCTTTAAAATTTCTAAAATACAATCCCCCATTTCATCGGTATTTAAATACGACTTAGCATTTAAATCCTTAGTCATTTTTCCTTGTGCTAATGCTAAAGATATAGCATTTTCTATATCCTGTGCGGCTTGTTCTTCTTTGAAACTATACTTTAACATCAAAGCCGCACTTAAAATTTGAGCTATGGGATTGGCTATATTTAAATGAGCTATATCAGGCGCACTTCCACCTGCTGGCTCATAAAGTCCAAAACCTTTATCATTTAAACTTGCTGAACTTAACAAACCCAAAGATCCATTAATGGCAGCTAACTCATCACTCAAAATATCACCGAAAAGATTTGAACAAAGCATAACATCAAAAATGCTAGGATTTTTTACAATCTGCATCGCAGCATTATCCACATACATGTACTCTAAGTTTATATCTTGATAATCTTTTGCAACATTTGCCACCACTTCTCGCCACAAAATAGAACTTGCTAAAACATTCGCCTTGTCGATTAAATGGACTTTTTTCTTTCTTATTCTTGCACTTTCAAAAGCGATATGAGCTATCCTTTCTATCTCTTTTTTAGTGTAAATTTCAGTATCATACGCACTTTCTTTACCTAAATCTTGCTTACCAAAATAAATCCCACCTGTAAGTTCTCTAACACATAAAATATCCACTCCTTTTTGGATAATCTCATTTTTTAAAGGTGAAGCATGAGTTAAACTTTCATAAATTTTACAAGGACGTAAATTTGCAAACAAATTAAAATGCTTTCTTAAAGGCAAAAGCGAGGCTCTTTCAGGTCTTTGATCTATTGGCAAATTATCCCACTTAGGCCCACCCACAGAACCAAATAAAATCGCATCACTTTGCTCACAAAGCTTTAAAGTTTCATCACTTAAAGCCACTCCATAAGCATCTATACTTGCACCACCTATTTTAGCTTCATTAAATTCAAAACTAAAATTGTATTTTTGCGCGATAAAAGTTAAAATTTTTAAAGCCTCTTTCATCACCAAAGGCCCTATGCCATCTCCTGCTAAAACAGCTACTTTATAAGTTTTCATGCCATTTTCCTTTCTTCTACTTTTAAAGAGCGATAAATCGCATTGTAAGCACTCACAAAAGCTTGTGCTGAAGCTTCTATAACATCTGTTGAAAGTCCTTTTCCATGGAATTTTCTCCCTTTAAATTCCAAATCCACATCCACTTGTCCTTGAGCATCTACTCCTGAACTTTTTGCATTGATACTATAAGCTTTTAACACAGGCTTTAAATTCGTTATCCTAGCAATGCAGTTAAAAACTGCTTCAACAGGACCATTTCCTGTGCAAGCTTCAGTTTTTAGCTCTTCTTTGATACGCATACAAACACAAGCGGTTGGGATATTGCCACTAATCACGCTTAATTTTTCAAGTATAAATTCATTTTCTTCTTCATTCTCATAGCTTAAAAACATCAACGCTTCCAAATCATAATCATACACTTGACCCTTTTTATCCGCAAGGCGTAAAAAACGCTCATAAACATCATCTAAATTATAAGTATTTTCATCATAGCCTAAATTTTCAAGGCAAGTTTTTATCATAGCCCTTCCACTTCTTGCTGTCATTAACATACGATTGTCATGAATTCCTATGACACTAGGGCTTATGATCTCGTAAGTTTGCCTATTTTTAAGCACTCCATCTTGATGAATGCCTGAACTATGAGAAAACGCATTGTTGCCCACTATAGCTTTATGCGAAGGTATGCTTTCATTAGTGATAGCTGAAACTAATTTTGAAGTTTTAGAGATATTTTCACATTTAATATCAGTATAAAAACCTTTTAAATAATCTTTTCTAGTTTTTATCGCCATAACCACTTCTTCTAAAGCACAATTACCCGCCCTTTCGCCAAGTCCATTTATAGTACACTCTATCTGTCTTGCACCTTGTAAAATAGCACTTAAGCTATTGCCCGTTGCCATACCTAAGTCATTGTGACAATGCACAGAAATGATAGCTTTGTCTATATTTGGCACTTTGTTAAATAAAATTTTGATGATATTAGCAAATTCACTTGGCAAGGTATAGCCCACAGTATCTGGGATATTTATAGTTTTAGCGCCTGCTTTTATCGCATTTTCCACCATAAAACAAAGATTATCTATAGGAGTTCTTCCTGCATCTTCGCATGAGAATTCTATATCATCAGTATAAGATCTTGCTCTTATAATCGCTCTTTTTGCCATAGACAAAATTTCATCAAAATCTTTTTTTAATTTATCTTGTATATGCAAAGTCGAAGTGGCTATAAAAGTATGAATTCTAAAATGCTTTGCCACTTTTAAAGCTTCATAAGCCATATCTATATCTTTATCCAATGCCCTAGAAAGTGCACAAACGGTTGAGTTTTTAACCTTAGAAGCGATCTTTTGCACCGCTTTAAAATCCCCTTGTGAAGATACCGGAAAACCTGCTTCTATAACATCTACACCTAAATTTTCAAGCGCTAAAGCGATTTGTAATTTTTGATTGATACCCAAAGAACTGCCTAAAGCTTGTTCTCCATCACGCAAAGTGGTATCAAAGATTATGATTTTATTATCTTTCATGATTTAATCCTTTAAAACCAAACAGACTAAATGAATTAAAAAATTCAAAAACTTAACAACAATGATAAAAAAATTAAAAATGTAAAAAATGATTAAAAATAAAATTGAGTTTTAGAGCGAGAGTTGCAGTAGCAGATTAAAAGTATTGTCTTTACTTTTTTGTTGGATTGAATTTGAAATTTCAAAAATTTGTTTCATCTTTTCCTCCTTTGTTTAAAATCGATCCTTAATGTATCATATTTTTAGTAAATGTGTTTGTAAAATTCTTAAATTAAGAAAATTATTGATATAATTGTAATTTTAAGTAACAAAAAGGATGTTGATGTTAAAAGAACTCTTAGAGATTAAAAAAGAAATGGAACCTGTTATTCACGAAGCCAATGTAAAATTAAATATGCTAGCCCGTGAAGTCATAGTCCGAAAAAAAGAATACGAAATTTATGGCCCTATGATAGATCGTGTTTATCTTGATAATGCCATTTATGTTAAAGTTATGTCAAGTGGACGCGATGTGAAAACAGACAATGTAGCTATAAAAAACGGTTTTTACATGGTTTTTGTCGCCCCTGAAAAGGAAAGTACAAAAGATATCAAAAACAAACTCAAAGTAGCTTATGAGGGACTTGATAACAAATTTATTGCTACACTCATACGATCTTGCCAACGCTTTAAAGAAATCATAAATAAAACCCAAGCTACACTCGCTAAAGCTTCTAAAATGAATGTAGTAGTAAAAACGAATTTAGGTGAAGCAAGTGCTGCACTAAAATTTAACATCAATATAGAATACACTAGAGATACTCAAAAACTCACTCGCGAAAATTCAAAATCAGCAGGAAGCTTTAGAGATACTAAAACTTATATAAATCTTATAGTAGAAAAAAGCACAGATTCTCAAATTTGTGAAAAATTACTTGATGATGTTGAAAAATACTTTATCGGTGGAGGTTAATCACTCACCGATAAATTTTACCCCCATAATCTTACACAACTCATCCATCAAAGACATCACTTTTAAAATCTCATCATGCTTCATTGCATCGCATTCTATCTTACCTTGTTCTAAGGCCTCAAAACAAGCTTTAAATTCATACTCAAAACCATTGATTTGTTTGGCACAGCTAAGCTTTTGATACATTTTCTATCTTGATCGTAAAGCTCTATAAGAGTAGGGTTGTTGATATTATCCCCACGCTTATATAACCTTTTGTCCCATTGATAGTTCCTTTGCGATCATTTATCATAACCACACTCGAATTTAAAAAAGCAAAAGTTCCTTTACTAAACTCTAAAATCACCCCATTACTCTCATCTACACCGCTAGGCATTTTTTTACAAGTTGCCATTATATTTTTAATCTCATCTTGTATAAAACTAAGGGCAAAATTTAAAGTATAAACTCCCACATCAAGTAAAGCCCCACCCCAAGCTCTAAGCTTTGTATGCGGTATATATCCTTAACATTATAAGCTAGATTTGCTTCTATACTTACTAACTCGCCTATAAAACCTTGTTCTATAAGTTCTTTAACCATACTTATATAAGGCATATAACGCGTCCAAATGCCTTCAGCCAAAAGCAAATTTTTAGCTCTTGCTAATTCTATAAGCTCTTTAGCCTCTTTGGAATTTAGTGTAAAAGACTTTTCACAAAGCACATTTTTAGCATTTTGAAGGCAAAGTTTTATGTGAGAGTAATGTAAAGAATGCGGGGTATTGATATAAACAAGATCGATATTTTCATCTTTTACAAGCTCTTCATAATTTGTATAAAATTTAGAAAAACCATAAGCACTAGCAAATTCCTTAGCATTACTTAAAGATCCTACCGCATAAGGAGTAAAACCGGCTTGTTTTAGCATGGGTGCGACTTTAGAAGCTATGGCTCCTGCACCTAAAAAAGCGACATTTCTTCTCATTTATTTCCTTAAAATTTTTCTAAAATATGTAAATATTCTATAGTTTTATTTTGTTGACAAATACGCTTAGAATCTGCTTTAAAACGCTGATAAATTTGGCTTTTAAAATCATATTTTCCATATTTTTCAAAGATTTGTCTAATTTGCTCTAAAGAAAGCAAACCTTCATCGTTATAACTTAAAAAAATGAATTTAAAATCAGCATTTTTAATTAAATCTTCTAAAGCATCAAAAACCAAATTTTTCTTACACCAAGCAGATTTTTCATAGGCTCTTAAGCCCGTTTTTCCTTGTGGGATAAAATCATCATACATTGCAATGGAATTAAGCACATGATAATTTGCTCCATATTCTCTAGAATTGTAAGGCGGATCAAGATAAAGAATATCACCTTTGATTTTTTTGATTAAATCATTTGCATTTTCATTAAAAACCAAGTGTTTTGTATGGGTGCATTCAAATTCTGCAGGCAATAATATAAGTTCTTTTTGTGCTGATGGTTTAAGATGTTTTAAAAAAGCCCCATAAACAGATGCTGTATTGGCTACTTTATCAGCACTTTCCAACAAAGAGGCTAACAAAAAATAACATTCTTTTTCGTTAATAAAATTATCGTATTTCCACTCTGATATTTTAATACGCATACTATCAATTTTCATTGCATTAAAATCGCTAAAATACTGCCTATTTTCGCCACCACCTAAAGAATAATGTTTATATATTTTTCCTTTTATAGGATTAATTTTTGCAATATTATTTAATTCCTTAATTAATTCTTTGCTACGCTTTATTTTTACAGTGTTTTCTATATAATTCTTAGCTAAAACAAAACTATAAAATTCTTTATCATTAGAAATCACTTTTTCAACTTTATTTTTAAATTTTTTCCCAACAGCTGAAGTTCCAGCAAATAAATCTATAAAAGTACATTGTTCTAAATTAATATCGCTTTTTGCTAAAATATCATTAATACTCTCAAATAAAAAATCTAAAAGTTTTACTTTAGAGCCAATATAGTTCATTAAAATATTCTTTCAAATTGAATTTGATTTTCAGATATAAAAAACTCTATATAAATCAAAGGTAAAGTATTATTAATACTAAATTTCTGCACTTCTTCATAAAAAATTTTATAATTTGTAGAATTTTTATTAGTTTTTCTACATATAATTACCGGTAATATAGAGGATTGATGATTAGGGACATAATATTGATTTAGCCAATTAATATATCTTTGCATTTGCAGTATTATTTCAGGATAAACTTCACAAGATTTTAATTCTACGGGAATAACTTTTTTGCGTATAAGTCCATTTGTATTTATAGAGCTAGAAGCCATTATATCAATACTTTGCATACCAACTCCACAACCTACTTCATTACCCAACCATTCTATATGCTCATTTGATAAAAGTCCAAAAAAATGTGTTTTATAAAATTCTTGTAAAATATAAACCTGTAGATGCATTTCAAATTGTTTACCATCATAATATTTTTGAAATAATCTAGGCAATATATTAATTTTTTCCATTCTGCCACTATAATTCAAACTAAAATTAGTATTTATTATTTTCTGTAAATATACATCAAAACTATATCTATTATAAGATAAATTAACAAAATTATTTTTTTTTCTTATTAAATTTATTAATCTATCACTTTCATACATAGTAATCATAGTATTTCCACGATTACCTTTTAATTTTCTATAAATTAAACTCCATAGCATCTGATTTGGTGAAATAATATCTTTAATTTCATCTAAAGCTTCCCATTCTGTAACACCTTCTGCATAAACTTCACAAGGTTCAATAAAACAACGAAAAGTTAAAGATTTTTTCAACTCATCTTTTAAAAATTGTTTATCATCATTATTATCTAAAAACACCAATGAACTAATCTTAAAAAAACCATAAAATTTTCCTTCATAAATACCATTCTCGCAATTTCGCTGTAAATAAAAAATTACTAAATCACCAATTTGCACTCTTGAAAAATCTGCAATTAAACATAAAATGGAATTTTCACTTGTTGGATGCAAAGATGTATTGTAGTTATTATTAAAGTCCACATAATAGTCTTTATTTCCAGTGCCAACAAACCCATATTCTAAATGATATTTAAAAGTATTAACATCTACTATAAAAACATGAGTTGTCATATTATTTCAACTTTCTATGAATAGTATTTTTATCACATTTATTGCAAAATTTTATCTGACAAAACCTATTAGGATTATTTGGATCACTTTCAAACTCATATCCGTCTTTTCTTAAATCTCTAATAATAGCAGCAGATTGAGAAGATAATTTTCCAAAATCACAAATAGAACAATGCCATTCTTTATCTTTTACAATATCCAATATTTTTTCTTTATTATTCATATTTTATCCTTAAATTCATTTCATATTAAATTTATTTAATATAAACTCTTCTACTTCTTTGGAAATTCTTTTAATACTTTCTTTTCTATAAGCGACAGGATCATATTGATAACAACCGATACAGCCTAATTCTTTGGTATAATTTTCATCTCCTTTATAAAAATTATAAGGATTTCCTAAAATATTTCTAGCATCCCATCTTATATTTGTTTCTTTACATCTTTTACAAATTTGTCTTTTAATATCATTAGCGGCTTTACATAAAGGTTGAAAATCTTCTAATTTTTGCAAGTTAATATTAGATACTCTTAAATCTTGTTTTCTTCCATCTTTATGGTCGATTTCTATTTTCGTATTTTCAGATTTTCCATTAATTCCAAGCATAACACAATTTTTATTTTTATAAAAATCTTTAATATCTTTACTTATATTTTGATTAAATTGCGTTTGTGTATTAAAACCTGCGAGTCTTATTCTATCAATAGAATTTCCATTACTCTTGGTCTTATCAAATTCTATCTTATATTTTTTTGCTAAAGCACTACTAGTACGACACCAACTTCCACCATTTCCAAGTTGTAAATTTTTGTATTTATTAACAAATTCTTTTACATCTACCCAACGAGAAAAACCGTTTTCATTCGGCAAAGCAATTTCTAAAAATAACTCCATTTTAGTTACTTTCATTTTTGAATCCTTCAAATTTTATCCTATCAACAGAATTTCCTTTTGTTATATTCGTATCTTTTGTTATTATATATGTTTTACTTAAATAACTGGTCTTTCTAGTAGATGGAAATCCATTTATCTGCTTTATTAATTTGTTCTCTAGTTATCCACTTGGAACAACCATTTTCATTTAAATTTGCTAATTTCAACAATTTTTTTCATCTTCTGTCATTAAAACTCCTTTTTAAATACAAAAATATACTCATGCTTAAAAATATAATAATCACTCCTTAATGCTCTATATCTCCATATAGCATTAATACCTAGTTTTCCACGATTTCCTTCTATATTTTTAATAACAATTCCCTTTAGTTTAACTTTAAAATTTTGTTTTATTAAATTCATAAGCTCAAAACCCAAAGGGACAATTTCACTATTTCTATATAAATCTGCTATCACTAAAGCAAAATAACGATTTTTTTCTAAGTATTTTAACAAATTTTGACAAGTAAGTAAAATTTTATCTTTAAATTCTTTCAAATCTGAAATTTGACTTAAATCCTCTTTTTTCTCACTAAATTTAACTATATCCATATAAGGTGGATGTAAAATAATAAACTGAGATTTTTTACTTTCAAGTTTATTCAAAGCATTTTCTAACAACTCATCAACTTTTTTTATATCAGTATTATCACAATTTCCTAAAAAATAGCGCTTATTATCAAAATTTATCCCAAAGTTGTCTAGTACAAATTCCAAAATGCTCTCATTAATATCAAATCCTATGCATTTTCTATTTAATTTTTCACATTCATAAAGCGTTGTTCCACTTCCTAAAAAAGGATCTATAATTAAATCATCTTTTTTTGTATAACGACGGATGAGCTGATTAGGAATTTGTGGTATAAAATTACCATGATAAATATTTCTATGCTTTCCACTTTTATCACGACTAGCAATAAGCCATAAAGAATCTGTATTTATATCACAACTTTTCCAGTTGTTCAAATCAAGATCGTTAAATTTCACTTTGGCACTACCATATCACTACGACATTCTATTACCGTATGCACATTTCCACGCGGGTTAAAATCCCCCACAACTTTAATCCATTTTGGTTTTAGTTTATCTTTTAAAGTATTGTAAATTTCATTGATACTTGCTTCATGTGAAACATTTCTATGCATAAAAGTATTGATATAAAGCTTTATCGCCTTAAGCTCAACCACAAATTTATCAGGTATATACTCAAGATAAATCGTTGCAAAGTCAGGATAGCCCGAACGCGGACAAGTACACATAAATTCAGGTAAAGTGATTTTAATGATATAGTCATTTTTCGCATCATTTGGCCAAATTTCCATATTTTCTACATCAAATTCTTTGATTTCTTTTTCACCATAACGCATAGATTTTCCTTAAATTTAAATTCAAGCAAAAATTATAACAAAATAAGTTTTTAAAACGATTATGATACAGATAAGAAAATGCAATTTTATTGCAACTCACCCCTAGCAAGAGTGAGTTAGCAATAAATTGAAGGCAGTTCAAGCCTAAGCCTAGTATTACAAGACTACCAAGATAGGCTTGTAAAGCAAGGCTTGCTCCCTTTAAGGGAGCAAAAAACAATATTTTATAGAATGCTAAGCTTAAATTATTGTTTAAGCTGGATCAAGGTTTGAAGCATTTGATCACTGGTTGAAATGGTTTTTGAGTTTGCTTGATAACCCCTTTGGATAATGATAAGTTCTGTTAAAGAACGGCTCAAATCCACATTTGACATTTCAAGAGCTGAGGTTTTCATCTCACCACGACCCCCTGTTCCTGCTTCACCTACTACGATATTACCACTATTTGCAGTAACTTTGAAAAGGTTTCCGCCGATTTCCTCAAGACCTGAGTTATTAGCCACTGAAGCCATAGCGATTTTTGCCACTGCAAAGGTTTTACCATTGGTAAATTCGCCTAAGATATTTCCTTTATCATCAACGCGGATAGCATCAGGTTTTAAGTTACCCGAAGTATAACCATCGGTTGCTTGTCCTGTTAGAGTTGAAGCAGAGTTTGAGCTTACAAGGCCGTCATTGCTTCCGCTTGTTCCAAAGGAAAGTTTGATTTGTTGATTTGGCGCAGCACCATTGTTTGGTGAAAAGCTTATAGTTTTTGGCGTATAGCTTGCTAAAGATCCATCATTGTTAAATCTTGCACTACCCACGATGATATTCGTAGGGCCTTCGCCTGTAGTGTTGATCTCTGCAGGTTCTGGTACACGGATGATCATTTGCCATTCATTACCCCCATCTTGAGTGGTACTTTGTTTTACAAATTGCACTTCTAAAGTATGTTTTGATCCTAAAGAATCATAAATTTCAAGCCCCGCTGAGAAAGAACTCATCTTAAGTTGTTCACTTTCTTTGATCGATCCACCTGTTACCAAAGGACCATCCCAAGCTTTAAAGATAGCTGTAAAAGCATCGTTTGTGCTCACTGTGCCTTCTTTGTTAGAATAAGCAGTGATATTAAAACTCATATTTTTTGGTGTACCAGCTGTAGCATTACTATTATTAGCTGTTCCACCTGCTGGTATACTTGAATTTTCTTTAGCATTTGAGATAGCAAAATGCCCTGTATCATTTACCACAACTTTTACAGCTTGATTTACATCATTGGCCACACTAAAATCTCCACTTCCATCATAATCCACTCCATATCTAGCATCTCTTTGCAAAAGCTCTCTTAAATCTTCTGTGGTTCTAAACTGTCTTGCAGTAGTATTTAAAAGTCCACCATTAAGAGCATCTCTATAGTTTTTAGAAGCAGGATCGGTTAAAGTAGCTCCTCCTGTAGTATCAAAACCAGGACCTCCATCAGGATTATACATAGGAGCTAAATCTACAGGATTTGAACTATAAATATACTTGTGTGCAGTAATAACTTGAACTCTTTCACTTGTTGTACCATTTGCTTTATCACCGGCAATCCAATTAGAATTTCCATTATTTTTTTGTGATTTTGCAGTAAATGTATCTGTACCTGCAGTATAAGTTAAGTTATGCAATTCCCCTGCTGTATTGGCTTGATTTACGGTTAAATCAATATTTTTCATATTGTCTGTGGTGCCATCAGCATTATCATTGACAAGTTCAAAACCTGTTCCATCAGACTTTTTAACCGCTTTTACTCCCGTTCCATCTCTAGTATCAGTTGGTGCAGTGAAAGTGTTGATATAAGCTATAGCATCATCAAGACTTTGTATGTCTGAGTTTTGAATTTTAACCCCATTTATAGTGATATCAAGAGTTACTTTATGATCTTTGTTACCCCAGAAAATTACATTATTTTGTGTTTGTTTATTATTTTCATCAAAGGCAGTTCCTGTGGTATTAATAGTATATGTTGCATCTGCGTATGAAACCCAAATTCCTTGCCCATCTCTTAAATTTAGCCCTGTTCCTTTTGCATTAAACAAAGCTCCTGCATCCACACCTTTTTCAGTTACTTCTACTGAGTTTTTAGAAGTAGTATAAAACTGAGTAGTTCCTGTATCATTTTCATCTTCAGCTTTGTTAGTTTTAGTATTCCAGCCATGAACTGAGTCAAGTCCATATAAATTTGTGCTTGAAGTTCCTATATTTAAACCACTATTTAAGTTTGCTTTTATAGCCACTTCGGTTGATTTTGCTGCAGGGATATGCATACCTGGATCGATGAAAATGTTTTGTGGAGTTCTTGAACTATCTATGGTTTGATCATCCCAGTTGATATTCCATCCTTGAACAACAAAACCAGAGTTATTAACGAAATTTCCATAAGCATCAAGTTTAAAATCCCCACTTCTTGTAAGATAGTTTGTAAGACCGCCATCATCACTTACCATGAAAAAACCATCACCATTGATAGCAACGTCAGTGTTTTTATCTGTAGTTTGAACTGAACCTTGAGAGTGAATTCTTGTAGTAGAACTTACTGAAACGCCAAGACCAATTTGAAGTGGGTTTTGTCCACCTCTTCCATCAGTTGGAGTTGTAGCGATTTTTACTGTTTGGCTAAACATAGTTCCAAAATCTGCACGAGAGTATTTAAAACCAGTGGTATTAACATTTGAAATATTATTACCTTCAACATCCATCGCAACTTGATGTGCTTGTAGTCCGCTTACGCCAGACCAAAGTGATCTCATCATCTTAAATCCTTTATAAAATATTGCTTTAAAAATTTAACGCTTTGGCTTTAAAAAACTTTTGCGTTTATGTGAAGTTTTACAAGCAAGTTCTGTTCCAACTTTTGAAATTTTTTATGAATTTTTTAAAAATTTATAAAAAAAATTTAAAAGTATTTTGGGAGTTTATGGAGCTTTGGACTTTTATGTAATGAAAATTACCAAAATCACACCCTAACTCTTAAATTTGCCGCATGGGTTAAAGCCACTGCTATAGCATCTGTGATATCTAAAGGCTTGATATCTTTGCTAAGTCCTAAAAGTCTTTTTACCATAAAAGCAACTTGTTCTTTGGTTGCTTTGGCTTTTCCTGTGACGGCTTTTTTCACTTGTAAGGGAGTGTATTCTGCAAAGTCTCCATGAATTTGAAGGATTTTTAAAGATAGAGCTCCACGAAATTGTGCGAGTTTTAAAACGGTTTTTGGATTGTAAGCAAAAAAGATATCTTCTATGGCTATCTCATCGAAAGAATGGTTTTTAAAAATCAAGTCCAAACCCTCGCAAAGCTCTGTGATTTGATACTGTAAAGTACTTGGCTTTATTTTTATAAGTCCTGCTTCTATGAGAATGTTTTTTCCTTTGTTGGCTTCTATGATAGCATAACCGCAATTTCTCGAACCTGGATCTATACCTAAAATTTTCAAATTCATACCTTTTGAAAATAAAATACAAAAGCGGATTTTAACCTTTTTTTATGAAATTTAAGATAAAATTTATACATTATGCAAAATTTAAAGAGAGATTATGAATCCAAGCCAAATACTTGAAAATTTAAAAAAAGAATTAAGCGAAAACGAATACGAAAATTATCTATCAAATTTAAAATTCAACGAAAAGCAAAGCAAAGCAGATCTTTTGGTTTTTAACGCTCCAAATGAACTCATGGCTAAATTCATACAAACAAAATACGGCAAAAAAATCGCACATTTTTATGAAGTGCAAAGCGGAAATAAAGCCATCATAAATATACAAGCACAAAGTGCTAAACAAAGTAACAAAAGCACAAAAATCGACATAGCTCATATAAAGGCACAAAGCACGATTTTAAATCCTTCTTTTACTTTTGAAAGTTTTGTTGTGGGGGATTCTAACAAATACGCTTATGGAGCATGTAAAGCTATAACACATAAAGACAAGCTTGGAAAACTTTATAATCCTATCTTTGTTTATGGGCCTACAGGACTTGGAAAAACACATTTACTTCAAGCAGTTGGAAATGCGAGCTTAGAAATGGGAAAAAAAGTCATTTACGCTACAAGTGAAAATTTTATCAATGATTTTACTTCAAATTTAAAAAATGGCTCTTTAGATAAATTTCATGAAAAGTATAGAAACTGCGATGTTTTGCTTATAGATGATGTGCAGTTTTTAGGAAAAACCGATAAAATTCAAGAAGAATTTTTCTTTATATTTAATGAAATCAAAAACAACGATGGACAAATCATCATGACTTCAGACAATCCACCCAACATGCTAAAAGGTATAACCGAACGCTTAAAAAGTCGTTTTGCACATGGGATTATAGCTGATATAACTCCACCTCAACTAGATACAAAAATAGCCATCATAAGAAAAAAATGTGAATTTAATGATATCAATCTTTCTAATGATATCATAAACTATATCGCCACTTCTTTAGGGGATAATATAAGAGAAATAGAAGGTATCATTATAAGTTTAAATGCTTATGCAACCATACTAGGACAAGAAATCACACTCGAACTTGCCAAAAGTGTGATGAAAGATCATATCAAAGAAAAGAAAGAAAATATCACTATAGATGACATTTTATCTTTGGTATGTAAGGAATTTAACATCAAACCAAGCGATGTGAAATCCAATAAAAAAACTCAAAATATAGTCACAGCAAGACGCATTGTGATTTACCTAGCTAGGACACTCACGGCTTTGACTATGCCACAACTTGCGAATTATTTTGAAATGAAAGATCATACAGCTATTTCACATAATGTTAAAAAAATCACAGAAATGATAGAAAATGATGCTTCTTTAAAAGCAAAAATCGAAGAACTTAAAAACAAAATTCTTGTTAAAAGTCAAAGTTAAGTGAAAGGATGTGAAAAATAAATTCTAAAGTGTGAAAAAAAGAAATTAAGCAAAGTATGATAAAATACAAATTTGATTATTTTGCTTTGAAGAATTTCACAATTTCAACAAGCTTATTATTACAACGAATTTTAAAATTAAAATAAACCAAGGAGAAAAAATGAAGTTAAGTATCAATAAAAATACTTTAGAATCTGCAGTGATTTTATGTAATGCTTATGTAGAAAAAAAAGATTCAAGCACCATTACTTCTCATCTTTTTTTTCATGCTGATGAAGATAAACTTCTTATTAGAGCTAGTGATTATGAAATAGGTATCAACTATAAGATAAAAAAAATCCGCGTAGAATCAAGTGGCTTTGCTACTGCAAACGCAAAAAGTATTGCAGATGTTATTAAAAGCTTAAACAATGAAGAAGTTGTTTTAGAAACCATTGATAATTTCTTATTTATAAGACAAAAAAGCACAAAATACAAACTTCCTATGTTTAATCATGAAGATTTTCCAAATTTTCCAAATACAGAAGGAAAAAACCAGTTTGACATTGATTCAAGTGATTTAAGCCGTTCTCTTAAAAAAATATTACCAAGTATTGATACAAACAACCCAAAATACTCCTTAAATGGTGCATTTTTAGATATAAAAACAGATAAAATTAACTTCGTAGGAACCGATACAAAACGCCTTGCAATCTATACTTTAGAAAAAGCAAATAATCAAGAATTTAGTTTTAGTATCCCTAAAAAAGCTATTATGGAAATGCAAAAACTTTTCTATGAAAAAATAGAAATTTTTTATGATCAAAATATGCTTATTGCTAAAAATGAAAATTTTGAATTCTTTACAAAACTTATCAATGATAAATTTCCAGATTATGAAAAAGTTATACCAAAAACTTTCAAACAAGAACTCAGCTTTTCAACTGAAGATTTTATAGATAGTCTTAAAAAAATTAGCGTTGTAACTGAAAAAATGAAACTTCATTTTAACAAAGATAAAATCATCTTTGAAGGTATAAGTTTAGACAATATGGAAGCAAAAACAGAGCTTGAAATTCAAACAGGAGTAAGTGAAGAATTTAATCTTACTATAAAAATCAAATATTTACTTGATTTCTTAACTTCTATAGAAGAAGAAAGATTCACTTTAAGTGTAAATGAACCTAATTCAGCATTTATAGTCAAATCCCAAGGACTATCAATGATTATTATGCCTATGATTTTGTAATAAAACAAGTAAAAGATAAAGGAAAAATATGCAAGAAAATTACGGTGCGAGTAATATTAAAGTCCTAAAAGGCTTAGAAGCTGTTAGAAAACGCCCAGGTATGTATATAGGAGATACAAACATAGGCGGACTTCATCATATGATTTATGAAGTTGTGGATAATTCTATCGATGAAGCTATGGCAGGACATTGTGATACTATAGATGTAGAAATCACTACTGAAGGAAGCTGTATAGTTAGTGATAATGGTCGTGGTATTCCTGTTGATATGCACCCAACTGAAAATATGCCAACTTTAACTGTTGTTTTAACTGTCCTTCATGCAGGGGGAAAATTCGATAAAGATACTTACAAAGTTTCAGGTGGTTTGCACGGTGTTGGGGTTTCGGTTGTAAATGCACTCTCTAAAAAACTTGTAGCTACAGTTGAAAGAAATGGAGAAATTTATCGTCAAGAATTTTCAGAAGGTAAAGTTATCAGTGAATTTGGTGTGATAGGAAAAAGTAAAAAAACAGGAACAACTATAGAATTTTGGCCTGATGATCAAATTTTTGAAGTGACTGAATTTGATTATGAAATTTTGGCTAAAAGATTTCGTGAACTTGCATACTTAAATCCAAAAATCACTATAAATTTTAAAGATAACCGCGTAGGCAAACATGAAAGTTTTCACTTTGAAGGTGGAATTTCTCAGTTTGTTACAGACTTAAATAAAAAAGAAGCTTTAACTAAAGCAATTTTTTTTAGTGTAGATGAAGAAGATGTGAATGTTGAAGTAGCTTTGCTTTACAATGATACTTATAGTGAAAATTTACTCTCTTTTGTAAATAATATCAAAACCCCAGATGGTGGAACACACGAAGCTGGTTTTAGAATGGGTTTAACTCGTGTGATAAGTAACTATATAGAAGCAAATGCAAGTGCTAGAGAAAAGGATAATAAAATCACGGGTGAAGATGTGCGTGAAGGTTTGATCGCTGTTGTAAGTGTAAAGGTGCCTGAACCACAATTTGAAGGACAGACCAAAGGAAAACTTGGTTCAACTTATGTGCGTCCTATAGTTTCAAAAGCAAGTTTTGAGTATTTGACTAAATATTTTGAAGAAAATCCTATCGAAGCTAAAGCTATAATGAACAAAGCCTTAATGGCAGCTAGAGGAAGAGAAGCAGCGAAAAAAGCTAGAGAATTAACGCGTAAAAAAGAAAGTTTAAGCGTAGGAACTTTACCAGGGAAATTGGCTGATTGTCAAAGTAAAGATCCAAGTGAAAGTGAAATTTATCTTGTGGAAGGGGATTCTGCAGGAGGTTCTGCAAAACAAGGTAGGGAAAGATCTTTCCAAGCTATACTGCCTTTGCGTGGTAAAATTTTAAATGTTGAAAAAGCAAGATTAGATAAAATTTTAAAATCTGAGCAAATTCAAAATATGATTACCGCTTTTGGCTGTGGTATAGGTGAAGATTTTGATCTTTCAAAACTTAGATATCATAAAATCATCATCATGACAGATGCGGATGTTGATGGATCTCATATACAAACCTTGCTTTTAACTTTCTTCTTCCGTTTTATGAATGAACTTGTGGCAAATGGACATATTTATCTAGCACAACCACCTTTATATCTTTATAAAAAAGCTAAAAAGCAAATTTATTTAAAAGATGAAAAAGCTTTGAGCGAATACCTGATAGAAACAGGAATAGAAGGTTTAAACTATGAAGGTATAGGAATGAATGATTTAAAAGATTATTTAAAAATCGTCGCAGCTTATCGTGCGATTTTAAAAGATCTTGAAAAGCGTTTTAATGTGATTTCTGTGATACGCTATATGATAGAAAATTCAAATTTAGTTAAAGGAAATAATGAAGAATTATTTAGTGTAATTAAACAATTTTTAGAAACACAAGGACACAATATCTTAAATCATTATATCAATGAAAATGAAATTCGAGCTTTCGTTCAAACTCAAAATGGCTTAGAAGAACTTGTGATCAATGAAGAACTTTTCACTCATCCACTATATGAAGAAGCAAGTTATATTTTTGATAAGATTAAAGATAGAGGCTTGGAATTTGATAAAGATATTTTAGAAGTTCTTGAAGATGTTGAAACCAATGCTAAAAAAGGTGCTACTATACAACGCTATAAAGGTTTAGGGGAAATGAATCCTGAGCAACTTTGGGAAACTACAATGGATCCAAGCGTAAGAAGACTTTTAAAAATCACTATTGAAGATGCACAAAGTGCAAATGATACCTTTAATCTCTTTATGGGTGATGAGGTTGAACCAAGACGCGATTATATCCAAGCACACGCTAAAGATGTAAAGCATTTAGATGTGTAAAATTTATCATTGAAGAAATGATTTCTTCAATGAGTTTTGTTTTGTAAGAATATAGCTAGAGGAATTCTTCTTCTTGTATCGTATTTTTCTCCATAATATTTTTCAAGATAATTTAAAATTTTTTCTTCATCTTCAGGTTCTATTTCCCAAAGTCCTTCACTATCTTGCATCCATCTTATAGCTGCTAACCAAGCTTTTCTACTTGCATGCATATTGGTAATGAGATTAGATCCATGACAAGCTAAACAATTTGCTTCCACTAAAGGTGAATCAGGATCGATAATCAATCCTGTATCAGGGTTAATTTCAAGATTTTGAGCCCAACTTGCACTCAAAAACAATGCTAAGATCAATATAATTTTTTTCATACTTAAACTCCATAAACATTAACTCTATGGCATGCATTATTGATATATCCTCCTGGATTCCACTGTGCTAAAACCATAGGTTGACTGTTACCTTGACTATCGATAGCTCTTGCCCAAATTTCATAATATCCTTTTGTTAGTATTGATATTTGAGCACTCCATTTTTGCCATGCTAATCTATTTAATGGTTTTTCTACCTTTGCTTTAGTCCATGTTACGCCATAATCATTGCTTACATAAACTTCACTAACTTCAAGTTCTCCAGCCCAAGCTTTACCTCTAACTTCAAATTTTTTATTTGCTTTTATTTCAGAACCATTTTTGATATTAGTAATTACAGATCTTATAGGCATTGATTCTATGATTTTCATCTCGCCTTTATAGTTAAAATCTCCTGGTTTTACCGGATTTACAGGAACTTTATAAGAACCTTCCATTTTTTCACCATCGTGAATTTTATTTCTTACTGAAATTTTATAAAGCCATTTACCGCTTGTACTTGCAGGGTAACCACCACAAACAAGTCTAAGTGGATAGCCATTGACTAAAGGAATATCTTTGCCTTCATAAGCCCAAGCTATTAGAGTTTCATCTTGTAAAGCTTTAGAAATAGGAACTCCTCTACTAATAGGTGAAGTTTCTTCACCATTTAATTTTGTATCTATACCATAATATCCGATATAAACCGCATCATTTTTGATGCCACAATCTTTTAAAATATCTTTTAAACGCACTCCTGTCCATCTACCGCAAGCTACTGCACCATAACCCCATTGAGTTCCTTTTGTGCTAGGTATAACTTCGGATCTACCATTTCCACCGCATTCAACTGTTAAGGCATAAGTATAGGTTTTAAATTTCTTTTTTAAATCTTCTATGGTATAAGATTTTTTATTGATAATGCTTTCTCCATCGATTTCTAAAGTCCAACCTTTATGAAGTCTTTCCTTTATCGTTTCTAGGCTTGGTGGTAAGCCATTATTTCTAACAAAGAAATTTTCAGGTTTGGTAAAATCAGAATCAAGAGCATAAATTTCAGTTTCTGCTGTTAATGGTTTTTCGCCATGGTAGATAAGATCTTTTTTACCTTCTATTTTAAAATCAGGCAATTCTTTTGCCAAAGCCTTACTTCCTAAAAAATTCTCAAAAGAAAAATTTGACAATACGCTGATACCAAGCAAACCAAATCCTATATTTTTTAAGAAATCTCTGCGATCTTCTTTTTGATTGTTTTGTTTCATTGAAATATCCTTATATTTTTATGATTTTTTTATTTTATTATAAATTTTAGGAATTTAAATAATTGATTATATTAATCTTTTTGATTAAAAAAATTAATTATTTTTATAATTTTGCATATTAAAATAAAATCATTATATGTTCGAGTTTTATTACATTTTAACTAAGTTTTTTCTACAATTAAATTTTTAAAATTATTTAAGGAATGATTTTGACTTTACTTACTAATCCTATCATTATCAGTGTTGTTTTGATGACTTTACTTTGTTTGTTTCGTTTTAATGTGCTTTTGAGTCTTTTGATCTCAGCTCTTGTTGCAGGTGTATTTTCTCATCTTGAACTCGTAGATACTATGAATATACTTATAAGCGGAATGAAAGAAAATTTAAAAACAGCTCTTAGCTATATACTCTTAGGGGCCATTGCTGCAGCGATTTCAAAGACAAATTTAACTGCATATTTGATCAAGATAGTAAGTCATTTTATATCTCATAAAAAATATTTATTGCTTTTGTCTATAGCTTTGATTTCTTGTTTTTCTCAAAATTTAATTCCTATTCATGTGGCTTTTATACCTTTGTTGATTCCACCTCTTTTAAGTCTTTTTAATAAACTTAAAATTGATCGTAGAGCGGTTGCTTGTGCTTTAACTTTTGGCCTTACTACGCCTTATATGGTTTTGCCAGTAGGTTTTGGGCTTACTTTTCAAGATCTTTTAAAAGATAATTTAAATGCAAATAATGTAAGTGTATCTTTAAATGATGTTACAAATACTATGTATTTTGCTGCTATTTGTATGATAGCAGGACTTTTTCTAGCGCTTTTTGTGTTTTATCGTAAGCCAAGAGAGTATCAAGAAGTAGAAATTGCTAAAGTGGATTTAGAAAATCTTGAAATGACGCGTAAGGAATGGGGCGTTTTAGTTGGGCTTGTTTTAACTTTAATTTTGCAAATTTTGACTATGAATTTACCTTTATCAGGGCTTTTGGGTTTTGTTTTAATGGTTATTTTGGGTGGAGTTGAATTTTCAAAAGTCAATGAAGTTTTTGATGATGGGCTTAAAATGATGGGTTTTATAGCTTTTGTTATCCTTGTTGCTGCAGGATATGGAGAAGTTTTAAAAGAAAGTGGATCAGTAGTAGATCTTGTAAATTCAGTCGTTCCTTGGATGGAGCAAAGTAAATTTTTAGCAGTATTTTTCATGCTTTTAATAGGACTTATCATCACTATGGGTATAGGTACTTCTTTTGGAACTATACCTATCATAGCTACGCTTTTTTGTCCTATTTGTTTGGAACTTGGTTTTAGTACAGCACTTATTATATTTATCTTAGGGGTAGCAGGAGCTTTAGGAGATGCAGGAAGTCCAGCCAGTGAAACAACCATGGGAACTACTGTAGGATTAAATGCTGATAAACAACACGATCACATTAAAGATACTTGCATACCAACTTTTATTTTTTATAATGGCCCATTATTGATTTTAGGTAGTATTATCGCCAAGTTTTTATAATTTTTGCAAATCTATTAAAATATTTTTTAATTTATTTATTTTTAAGATAAAAATTATATCGATTTTAAAAAAATATATGCTATAATCCTTATAAAGCTAACAAAATTTAAATCAGTCTTATAAGGAGAGCAAAATGGATTTAGAAAATATCCTAGAAAATAATCAAAGCATAGGTTTATATCACCCAAAGAACGAACACGATGCCTGTGGTATCGCTGCAGTTGCTAATATACGCGGTATTGCTTCTTATAAGGTTATTTGTGATGCTTTAGAAATTTTGATGAATCTTGAGCACCGAGGTAGTGCAGGAGCTGAAGAAAATTCAGGTGATGGGGCGGGGATTTTGATCCAAATTCCACATGATTTTTTTAAAACTCAAGAATTGGGTTTTGAACTTCCTAAAAAGGGTGATTATGCCGTAGCACAGATGTTTTTATCACCCAATACTGATGCAAAAGAAGAAGCAAAAGAGATATTTTTACAAGGTTTAAAGGATAAAAAACTTGAATTTTTAGGTTTTAGAGAAGTGCCTTTTAATCCTAGCGATATAGGTGCAAGTGCTTTAAAAGCTATGCCTTATTTTTTACAAGCCTTTGTGAAAAAACCAAGTAAAATAAGTGCAGGACTTGAGTTTGAAAGAGTGGTTTATAGTACGCGTCGCCTTATAGAAAAAAGAGCTATTAATGTGCCAAAATTTTATTTTTCAAGTTTTTCTTCACGCACCATAGTTTATAAAGGAATGCTTCTTTCAACTCAATTGAGCGATTTTTATCTTGATTTTAAAGATGTCAATATGAAATCAGCCATCGCTTTGGTGCATTCTCGCTTTTCGACTAATACCTTTCCAAGTTGGGAAAGAGCACATCCAAACCGCTATATGGTGCATAATGGAGAGATTAATACCATACGCGGAAATGTTGATAGCATAAGAGCTAGAGAAGGCTTGATGCAAAGTGAGTATTTTGAAAATTTAGATGAAATTTTTCCCATTATAGCTAAACCTAGCAGTGATTCTGCAATGTTTGATAATACTTTAGAATTTTTAGCTCTAAATGGTCGCACTTTAGAAGAAGCTTTTATGATGATGGTGCCAGAACCTTGGCATAAAAATGAAAATATGGAAAGCAAAAAGCGTGCTTTTTATGAATATCATTCTTTATTGATGGAGCCTTGGGATGGACCTGCTGCTATAGTTTTTACTGATGGAGTGATTATGGGGGCGAGTTTGGATAGAAATGGTTTTCGTCCTTCAAGGTATTATCTTACAAAAGATGATATGCTCATACTTTCAAGTGAAACAGGGGCTTTAAAACTTGATGAAAAAAATATCAAAGCTAAAAAACGCTTAGAACCTGGAAAACTTTTACTCGTTGATACAGCAAGAGGTAGGGTTATAGCTGATAATGAAATCAAAGAGCATTATGCTAATGCTAAGCCTTATAAAAAATGGCTTAAAAATTTAGTTGAACTTGAAAAACAAAAAAGCGGAGTTTATAAACATCAGTTTTTAAAAGAAGATGAGGTTTTAAAACTCCAAAAAGCTTTTGGTTGGAGTTATGATGAGCTTAAAATGAGTGTGGCTGCTATGGCTCAAAATGGTAAAGAAGCTATAGCAGCTATGGGTGTAGATACTCCTTTGGCTATACTTTCTAAAACTTATCAACCTTTGTATAATTATTTTAAACAACTTTTTGCACAAGTAACTAATCCTCCTCTTGATGCCATAAGAGAAGAGATCGTTACTTCTACAAGGATTTATCTAGGAAGTGAAGGCAATTTATTAAAACCTGATGAAAACAATGCAAAACGCGTAAAAATAGCCTTGCCTGTGATAAGCAATGAAGAACTTTTTGAAGTTAAGGCTTTAAATAAATTTCAAGTTAAAGAATTTTCTATACTTTATGATTATTCTAAAAAAACTTTAGAAAAGGCTTTAGATGAACTTTGTGTTAAGATAGAAGATGAGGTTAAAAAAGGTGTTTCTATTATCATTTTAAGCGATAAAGGAGTGGATGAAAAAAACGCTTATATCCCCGCTTTGCTTGCTGTTTCTGGAGTGCATAATCATCTAGTAAGAAAAAATTTAAGAACACACACAAGTCTTATCATCGAAAGTGGTGAACCTAGAGAAATTCATCATTTTGCATGTCTTTTAGGCTATGGTGCGACTGTTATTAATCCTTATTTGGTTTATGAGAGCATACAAAAACTCATTGCCAATAAAGATTTAAATTTAAGTTATGAAAAGGCGGTAGAAAATTTCATCAAGGCAAGTTCAAGTGGCATAGTCAAAATTGCTTCTAAAATGGGAGTTTCTACCTTGCAAAGTTATAATGGCTCTGCACTTTTTGAATGTCTGGGCTTAAGCTCTAAGGTGATTGATAAATACTTCACTTCTACAACTTCACGCATTGAAGGTATGGATTTAGAAGATTTTGAAAAAGAGCTCATTGCTTTACACAAATATGCTTTTAACGATACACATAAGGCTTTAGATTCTAAAGGAATTCATGGTTTTAGAAGTGCTAAAGAAGAACATTTAATCGATCCGCTTGTGATTTTTAATCTTCAGCAAGCCTGTCGCAACAAAGACTATAAAAGCTTTAAAAAATACTCGGCTTTAGTAGATGAAAAACAAGTTAATTTGCGTTCTTTGATGGAATTTGATTTTAGTGAAGCTATCAGTATAGATAAGGTTGAAAGTGTAGAAAGTATAGTTAAACGCTTTAGAACAGGGGCGATGAGTTATGGTTCTATTTCTAAAGAAGCACACGAGTGTTTAGCGCAGGCTATGAATAAAATAGGTGCTAAATCAAATTCAGGTGAAGGTGGAGAGGATGAAGAACGCTATGAAATCAAAGAGGGTATGGATAAAAACTCAGCCATTAAGCAAGTAGCAAGTGGGCGTTTTGGCGTGGATTTAAACTACTTAAGTCATGCAAAAGAAATTCAAATCAAAGTCGCTCAAGGCGCAAAACCAGGTGAAGGCGGACAATTAATGGGCTTTAAAGTCTATCCTTGGATAGCCAAGGCTAGACATTCTACTGCAGGTGTGACGCTTATTTCCCCGCCTCCTCATCATGATATTTATTCTATAGAAGATTTAGCTCAACTTATTTATGACCTAAAAAATGCTAACAAAGACGCTAAAATTTCAGTAAAACTTGTAAGCGAAAATGGCATAGGAACGGTTGCTGCAGGTGTGGCTAAGGCAGGAGCGAATTTAATCCTTGTTTCAGGTTATGATGGAGGTACGGGTGCAAGCCCTAGAACTTCTATACCGCATGCAGGAATTCCTTGGGAGTTAGGTTTGGCTGAAACACATCAAACTTTGATTTTAAACAAGCTTAGAGATAGGGTAAGATTAGAAACTGATGGAAAGCTTATGAATGGGCGTGATTTAGCCATAGCAGCACTTTTAGGAGCTGAAGAATTTGGTTTTGCAACCGCGCCTTTGATTGTTTTAGGTTGTACGATGATGAGAGTTTGTCATCTAAATACCTGTCCTTTTGGTATAGCCACTCAAGATACAGAACTTAGAGATCGTTTCAAAGGCAAAGTAGATGATGTGATTAATTTCATGTATTTTATAGCCGAGGAGCTTAGAGAATACATGGCAAGGCTTGGTTTTGAACGCCTAGATGATATGATAGGTCGCGTGGATAAACTCCGCCAAAAAAGTGTGCAAGGTAAAGCAGGAAAGCTAAATTTGGATAAAATTTTAAAATCCTTGCCTACTTATAATAGAACCGCTGTGCATTTTAAAGATTATAAAGACAATAAACTTGAAAAAACGATTGATTATAGAATTTTACTACCACTTTGTAAAAATGCTGTGGAGAAAAAAGAACCTATCAAACTTTCTTTAGAAGTAGGAAATCAAAGCCGTACTTTTGCGACTATGCTTTCAAGTGAAATTTTAAAAACTTATGGAAAAGGTGCTTTAGATGAAGATAGTATCCATATCAAAGCTATAGGCAATGCAGGCAATAGCTTTGGAGCGTTTTTGTTAAAGGGCATTAAACTTGAGATTATAGGCGATAGCAATGATTATTTAGGCAAGGGTTTAAGTGGTGGCAAAATCATAGCAAAAATTTCAAATGAAGCTACTTTTTCGCCTGAAGAAAATATCATCGCAGGAAATGCTTGTTTATATGGAGCAACTGAGGGTGAAGTGTATTTAGATGGTATAGCAGGGGAAAGATTCTGTGTAAGAAATTCAGGAGCTTTGGCTGTGGTTTTAGGAACAGGCGTGCATGGTTGTGAATATATGACAGGTGGGCAAGTTGTAGTTCTTGGAGATGTGGGTGCGAATTTCGCTGCTGGTATGAGTGGTGGCGTTGTTTATATCTTTGGAAGGCACAATGAAGCTCATGTAAATACCGAGCTTGTGGATATTAAAGATCTTAATGCTAAGGATGAAAAAGAATTAAAAGCTGTGATAGAAAAACATATCGCTTATACAGATTCTAAAAAGGCTAAAGATATCTTAGAAAAATTCGATAAAAAAGACTTTTTTAAAGTCATGCCAAGAGATTATGAAAAGATGTTAAAAATGCTTGATCTTTGTAAAAATGAAAAAGATCCAAATTTAGCAGCATTTTTGAAAATCACACAAAAATAAGGAGTAAAAATGGGAAATGCAAGAGGTTTTTTAGACTTTAAAAGAATGGATTTTAAAAAAATTGCTCCTAAGGAAAGGGTTTTAAATTACAAAGAATTTACAACGCTTTTAGACAAGAAAGAACAAGAAATTCAGGGCGGACGATGTATGGATTGTGGTGTGGCCTTTTGTCATATGGGCGTGATGAGCGAAGGAAAAGATATAGGCTGTCCTTTAAACAATCTCATTCCTGAATGGAACGATCTTATTTATCGTTCTTTATGGGAAGAAGCTTATGAAAGACTTGATCTTACCAATCCTTTTCCTGAATTTACCGGTCGTGTTTGCCCTGCTCCTTGTGAGGATTCTTGTGTGTGTGCGATAAATGGCACAAGTGTGAGTATCAAAAATAATGAATTATCCATCATAGAAAATGCTTTTAAAGAAAATTTAGTAAGAGTAAATAAACCTAAGCAATACAATGGCAAAAAAATCGCTATCATAGGAAGTGGGCCTGCTGGGCTTGCTTGTGCTAACACTTTAAATTCACTAGGTTATAAAGTAAGTGTTTTTGAAAGAAGCGATAAAATAGGCGGACTTTTGATGTATGGTATCCCTGATATGAAGCTTGATAAAAGTATAGTTCAAAGACGGGTGGATTTGCTTAAAAAAAGCGGGATTGAATTTAAAGTGAATGAAAATATAGACAACAAAGATAAGGTTTCAAAACTTCTAAAAGAATTTGATGCTTTGGTGCTTTGCACAGGAGCAAGCAAGCCTATAGATCTTGATATAGAAGGTAGAAAGCTAAAAGGGGTTGAATTTGCCCTTGATTTTTTAACGCAAAATACCAAAACTTTGTTAAAAACAGGCAAGGGTGCAGATGCAGCCAAAGGTAAAAATGTCTTAGTTATAGGAAGTGGGGATACAAGTGTGGATTGTATCGCTGTAGCGACAAGACAAGGGGCTAAATCTATAGTGCGTTTTGAAAGAAGTCCAAAAAGACCTTTGCAAAGAAGCCAAAACAATCCTTGGCCTTTAAAAGCTGACATTTTTACTACTGATTATGGTTTAGAAGAAGCCATTGCTGTATATGGCAAAGATCCTAGGGAATATCAAAAAATGACAAAGAAATTTTTAGGAAAAACTCATGTAGAAGGTGTTGAAGCAAATGATTTAAAACGCGAGTTTAAAGAAGGCAAAGCTATAAATGTCGAAATTTCAAATTCTAAAAAAACTTATAAAGCGGATTTAGTGCTTTTAGCTATGGGTTTTAGCGGGTGCGAAGAAGCTATCGCTAAAAATTTTGGAGTGAAATTAGATGAGAAAAACAACATAAGCACAGAAAAATTCCAAACCACTCATAAAAAAATCTTTGCTTGTGGAGATGCTAGAAAAGGACAATCTTTAGTTGTTTGGGCTATAAAAGATGGTATAGAATGTGCTTTGAGTTTGCATCAAAATTTAGCAAAATAATCATAAAAGTTTAAAACTTTTTCGGTGGAGTTTGCAAATTCCAAATTTAGCTATAAGTTCTTTATGAGCTTTTGTGCCATAGGCTTTGTTTTTTTCAAATTCATAACAAGGAAAGTCTTTAGCTAAGAAATTCATCACCCTATCTTTACTAACTTTTGCAAGTATGCTAGCTGCACTTACTTGCAAAATGCTAGCATCGGCTTTGATTTGTGTTTTTATCCCGTTTATACCTAGGTTGGTGTTTCCATCATATAAGAAGTTATTTTCTGTTTTAAAATGCTTTTTTATAAGCTTTAAGCCTGTTTTTAAACAAGTGCTTAAGCCTAGTGCGTCGATTTGTTCTGAAGAAAAAGCAAGTATGAGATAATTTGAATTTTTGATGATGATTTCATAAAGTTCTTCGCGTTTTTTTTCGCTTAGTTTTTTAGAATCGCACAACCCATCAAGTTTTTTGTTCAGTTTGCAAGCTGCCATCATCATAGGACCTGCTAAAGCACCGCGTCCTGCTTCATCAATACCGATTAAATTTATATCAAATTCGTTTAAAAGTTCTTTTGCGTCAAATAAAGTTTTCAAAATTTTTCTAAAAAGAAGGGCAAAAATGCCTTTTTATTCTACTGTGATATCATTTTTGATTTTTTCAAAAAGCTTATCACCTATGCCTTTAACTTTTTTAAGATCATCAATACTTGTAAAATTTGCTTCTTTGCGGTATTCTAAAATCGCTTTAGCCTTAGCTTCGCCAATACCATTTAAACTTTTTAATTCTTTTAGTGTTGCAGTGTTGATATTTACAGCACCAAAGAGAAAAGCCGTTAAAGCAAAAAATAAAAATAGTAATTTTTTCATTTTCTTATCCTTTTATTAAAAAATAATTATAATATTATCTTAAAAAGGATAAGAATTTCTTAACTTAACCCAAAAATTCGCGTTTAAAATACTCTTTTGGTGCTTTACATAAAGGACAAGCTGCTGGAGCTTTTTTGCCACGATGTATATGTCCGCATACTTCACAAACCCATAATTCTTCTACTTCACTATTAAAAAATTCTTCTTCTTCAAGCATTTTTTTAAGCGCTAGATATTCTCTTTCGTGTTCGATTTCTACTTTACCAATAGCTGTAAATAATCTCGCTATAGCCTTTTTGCCTTCATCTTCAGCGATTTTTGCAAAATTTGGATACATAGTTGTGTGTTCATAGTTTTCACCTTCTGCAGCACTTACTAGGTTTTTAGTAGTTACTTCTAAAGGTTTGCCATCAACGATTTCATGATAAGCTTTAAATTCTGCTCTTGCATGCCATTTTTCATTTTCAGCTGCTTCTCTAAAATGTCTAGCAACCGCATGCCAACCTTCTTCTTCGGCTACATCAGCAAACAAATCGTATTTGTTTCTTGCCATAGATTCGCCCGCAAAAGCTTTCATCAAATTTACCGCAGTTAAATCTGTAGTGATACATTTCATTTCTTCGCCACAACAACTAAGCTTACCGCCACCTACATTTTGAACTTCTACTTCATTACCACATTTTTGGCATTTATAGGTTTCATATTGTCTCATTTTGACTCCTTTTTTGATTATCAAAAAGTATTGTATTATAAAAAAATATTTTTGTCAATTAATAATTTTTATTATTTATGAAAATGTATATCAAAATAAATTTCATAAAAATTAAGCTTTGCTAAATATAATTTTAAAAAATTATTATCAGGAGTTACAATGAGAAGCAATGCGATAAAAAAAGGACATTTAAAAGCACCTAATCGTTCTTTACTTCGTGCTTGTGGTTTGAAAGATGAAGATTTTGACAAACCTTTTATAGGTGTAGCAAATAGCTATATAGACATAATCCCAGGACATTATTTTTTAAATGATTATGCTAAAATCATTAAAGATGAGATACGCAAAAATGGTTGCGTACCTCTTGAGTTTAACACCATAGGCGTAGATGATGGTATAGCTATGGGGCATGAAGGTATGCTTTATTCTTTACCAAGTCGTGAAATCATCGCAAATTCCATTGAAACAGTAATGAATGCTCATCAACTTGATGCTTTAATCTGTATCCCAAACTGCGATAAAATCACTCCTGGTATGTTAATGGGAGCTTTAAGAGTAAATGTTCCAACCATTTTTGTAAGTGGTGGACCTATGGCTTCAGGGGTAACTAAAAAAGGAGAAAAGATCAGCCTTAGCTCTGTTTTTGAAGCTGTAGGGGCTTATGAAGCCAAAAAAATTAGCGAAGAAGAATTTAAAGACATAGAATGTTCAGCCTGTCCAAGTGGTGGATCTTGCTCGGGAATGTTTACAGCAAATTCTATGAATACCTTATGCGAAGCTATGGGTATAGCATTAGAAGGTAATGGAACCATCTTAGCCTTAAGCAAAGAAAGAGAAGAGCTTTTAAGAAAAGCAGCGCGTCGTATTTGTGAAATTGCCTTAGATGAGCGTTTTAAAATTCGCAATATCATCACTCAAAAAGCCGTGCGTAATGCCATAGTAGTAGATATGGCAATGGGTGGAAGTAGCAATACAGTTTTACACATGCTTGCCATTTCGCGTGAAGCAGGGGTGGCACTAGACATTAAAGATTTAAATTTCATCTCAAGCAAAGTTGCACACATAGCAAAAATAGCCCCATCGCTAAATAGTGTTTATATGGATGATATCCACAAAGCAGGCGGTGTGAGTGCAGTTATGGCTGAAATTTCAAGCAGACAAGGACATATTTTAGAACTTGATGCACTGACTATCACAGGAGAAAGTCTCAAAGAACGCTTAAAAAATGCCAAAATCAAAGATGAAAATATCATTCGTAAAGTAGATAATGCTTACTCAAAAGTAGGTGGGCTTGCTATTTTGTTTGGAAATTTAGCTGAGCAAGGTTGTGTTATAAAAACCGCAGGAATAATCGGAGAAAGAAAATTTAAAGGCAAAGCTGTTTGTTTTAACTCTCAAGATGAAGCTATAAAAGGCATTATCAAAGGCAAGGTGCAAAAAGGAAATGTTTGTGTGATACGCTATGAAGGTCCAAAAGGTGGTCCTGGTATGCAAGAAATGTTAAGTCCTACTTCACTTTTAATGGGTATGGGTTTGGGTGCTGATGTAGCTTTAATCACCGATGGTCGTTTTAGTGGGGCTACAAGGGGTTTAAGCGTGGGTCATATTTCCCCTGAAGCAGCTGAAGGTGGTCTTATAGGACTTTTAAAAGATGGAGATGAAATAGAAATTGATGTAGATGCTTATACTATCTATGCAAATTTAAGCGAAGAAGAAATCGCCAAACGCAAAAAAGAATTTGTATTGCCTCAAAAAGAAGTGCCTTCAAGATGGCTTAGAATGTATCAAAAACTTGTTAACAATGCTAGTAAAGGTGCAGTTTTGGATATGGAATGAAAGGAAACCTTTCATTCTTCTATTTCTTTAGTTATACGATTTCTTATATCTCTACGAACTATTTCCATACCCCACAGCCAAACAATATGGCCAAAAATTTCAGACAGGTGTTCATCAAAAGGAATTTCAGAAAGTGGTGGAACTTCTGCAATTAAAGGCATTACAATAACATGGGCAAAAAGATAAACAAAAAATCCAAAAACTGCACCTTGCCACATAGTAATACGGTGCCATTTTTCCGCTATCATACAATAAGCTACTCCAAAAACAATAGAAAAACCGACATGTACTATAAAAATTGACAAAGGCATTTGCATACCTGAAAACATATAAGTCCAATCAGTAGGTAAGCCTAGTTGTTCTAGAAAAATTTTAGGCGGAGTAACGCGTTCTAAAGCATCTACTGGCCAAAAAACATTGGGATTTCTTGGAGGAAAAGGTACTTCCCAACCCCATTTAACAATAGCTCCGAAAATACCCGCTAATATACCTATAAAAAAGGCTAAAGTATAGCGCTTTTGAAAGTATTTGTTCATAATGACTCCTTTATATTTTATACAAAATAAAATTTGAATTTATAATATTTTTGTTTAAAATATATTGAAAATAGGAGCATAAAAATCTTATTTAAATTTTAAAATATTCTCTTAAACTTTCACAAATTTCAAAAAAATTTACCCCATCTATAGTAGGATTTTCTTTAAAAAACCCATGCATTCCTAAAAAACCACTTTCAAGTTCTTTAGACTTTACACCATAGCTTATACTAAGTCCTGCTTCTATAAAAGCAGCGATTTTATCACAGTATTTAAGTGCCTTACCATCTATAGCACCAAATTCATTTTCATTAAAAGAACTTAAACTTCCGCTGCAAAGCTCGATTTTAGCATTTTTATAGGTGCGATTTTCAAACTCATTTTTTACAAAATTTGACTCATCGTTTCTACCTTTTCTAATGCCTAAAATATAAGAAAACTCAGCCCTTAAACCCTCAGGCACGAAGGGTAAAATTCTTTCATCAATAAGTTTCATTTCATAATCATTTATGATATCATGAAGCCCATCAATGCCGTATTTTACAGGGCTTATAATATCACGCGTTAAAGACTCTGGCAAATCATGAAATAAAGCACAATAAAAATTATTCTCAAGTCTTTTATCACAAGCCTTGATTTTTAGTGAGTAAAAATATCCCAAAATCGCCACCACAAGCATATGTCCTAAAACCGCGGTTTCTGGTATGCGTGGAGTTTGAGCCCAACGCTTTTGAAAGCGAAGTCTTCCGCTAAGATCAATAATTTTTGCAATTTTTTGATTTAAAGCGATTTTTCTAGCTCCTATAAGCTCATAGTAATCTTCTAATTCTTCTTCAACTTTGTTTTTAATCTCATCAATATCATTTAAAAAAGCTGAGGTTTGATAAACTATGTTAAATTCCCATCTTGTAGCAAAATACGAAGCTGCTTTTAAGATAAGTCTTTCTTTAGCATAAGCATTGCCGTTTAAATACGCTTCAAAACGCTTTAAAAACTCTCCTTCTTCTATATCTTCTATCATAGGTTCGATTTTGCTTAAAACCCAAGCATTAACTTCAGCTTTTTTTTGACGCACGATTTCATGATACACATCAGGGCGTATATCAGTTACTACCACACGACTTAAAAACTCAAAAATTCCCCCTTCTATAATCACTCTCATATCCACATCTTTTTCCATTTTAGCGATAAAATATGCGATGATGAATTTATGAGCTTGTTTGTCAAGTTCCACTAAATTTGCCATTCTTGGATAATCATTCCAACGACTGATAGAAGCGGCTTTAAAAATGTGTTCTATGAGTTTTATGTTTACCATGCTTTTGCCTTTTTTTGCAATTTAAATTTAAAAATTTTCGTTAAAATTGCGAAATTATAGCAAATTTAAGGATAAAAATGAGTAAAAAAGCACTTTGTATCATAAGTGGCGGTATGGATAGTACTTTGTGTGCTTATCTAGCCAAAAAAGAAGGTTATGAAATCATCGCTTTGCATTTTGATTATGAACAACGCACTCAAGAGAAAGAAAGAGAATGTTTTAAGCAAATTTGCAAGGCTTTAAAAGTAGAAAAATCTTATATTTTAGATGTGAGTTTTATCAAAGATATAGGGGGTAATGCCTTAACCGATAAAAGTATAGACATTCCTAAAAATGAGCTTTGCATAAGCGATACCCCACCTATCACCTATGTGCCTTTTCGCAATGGAATTTTCTTAAGCATAGCAGGATCTTTGGCTGAAAAGGAAAATTGTGAGAGTATTTTTATAGGGGTGGTAGAAGAAGATGGCAGTGGTTATCCTGACTGTACTGATGAGTTTATACAAAAGGCACAAGAATTTATCAATGAAGGCACGAGTAAGAATTTCAAAGTTTATATAAAAACTCCGCTTGTTAGACTGAGCAAAGCTAAAATTGTAGAACTAGCCTTAAAAGAAAATGTACCTTTAGAACTTACTTGGTCTTGTTATGAGAGTGAAGATGAAGCATGTGGGGAGTGCGATAGTTGTTTGCTTCGTTTAAGAGGTTTTGAAAAAGCAGGGTTTAAAGATAAGATCAAATATAAGTCCTAGTTTTCACTAGGACTTAAAGCTTAGTTTAGAGTATAAAGCTTGTTTACTCCATCTTGATAAGAAAGAATGTTGATTTTTTCATCTTTAAAGAAAATGCTTCTAGCATTAGTGATAGAGCTTGGGAAAGCGATAGTTTTTACTACTTCTTCCTTAACTGGATCAATTACGGCAATCACATTGTGATTTTTACTAAGTGCATAAATTTCCCCATCTTTAAAAGTCATAGAAGTTACATAAAGATCGCCTAAAGTTTTACCTTCTTTAAGATTTGCTTTTGGAGTAAATTCTCCTGAAAGAACACGATCTTTTAAAGAAACTTTAGAGATTACAAAAGTTTTAGCGTCTTTGTTGTTTGGAACAGTTGCAAGATAAAGATAATTTTCATCTGTAGTCATGCTTGCTACATGGTTAAATTTCGCTCTTACAGTATCAAGTCTTCCACGACCTAAACCTTCACCTTGGCCTTTAAATTTATCATTACCTTTTACAAAATCAGCGTATTGTTTAGCGATATCTTCTTCACTTGCATTAGGATTTTTTGCAAATCTTAAGAAAGATTTGTTTGAGCCCATAAGAATGAATTTATCGTTCATATAAGGTATGATACCGATGATTGGATCAATAGAAGCTGAAAAATAAGGATCAAGCTCAAAACCTTCTTTAACGCTAAAATTATTATCTAAGAAAGCCACATCCCATTTAGAGCTTACTACAAATTCATTGTTGATATAATCAAGAGTATTGATGGCTTTGTCAAAATTTATGGTTTGTTCATTTGTGATTTTAAGCTCATCATTGATTTTTGCAAATGGAGCATTGTTGATATCATTATCAAATTTTATGCCGAGTTTTTCACTTGCAGGTGCAAAAGCATAATCAGGAGCTTTAACATCGCGCTTTCCTAAGAAAGAAATATTTTGCCATAAACCATTCCAACCTTCTTTACTCCAAATGATGTATTTTGGATTTAAGCTAAATCTTACAGGATCGCCTTGTCCTACATAAGGAGGAATTCCTGTGCTTACAAAAGCTTGGAAAATATTTGAAGCTACTACAATCGCACTGATAACTACAGCTGCGAGAGAAAATTTCGTATATTTTCTAAATTTTTCCCCATTTAATTCTGCTTCAAAAGCATTAAATTTAGGGGCAAAAGCAAAAATCACACCTAAAAGCAATACAACAGCCCAAAATACCACTTCAGCCCAAAAATAAGTATGGATACCAAAAACTGCTAAACCAAAACCTTGATCTAAATCTCTATGAGCGTGATTGCCATAGTGAGCAAAAGATTGATAAAGCCCTACTGCTGTCATGATTAAAAGAGCAGCAAGGTATTTACCTTTCATACCATAACGAACAATGAAAAGTGCCATCACACCGATAAAGATCATTGCTTCTCTTTGTCCCCAGCAAAGCGTGCAAGGACTATCGCCCAACATATAACCAAATACAAAATTTGCAATACCTACAGGCAAGAGTATGATCAAAAAGCCTGCTAAACACATGAGTGTGTAGAAATTTTTTGTTTTATTGATTTCGTTCATCTAGCCCTTCCTTACAGATTCATTATTGTTAATAGCGCACCTGTTTTGTGGCCAACATAGAAAAAAACCATTAAAAGCCAAGCTACCATTACCAAACCAAAAGCCAAATTTTCTTTTTCTGGTTTTTTGATAATCAGTATCAAGGCGATTAAAACTAATAAAAGTTCAAGAAACTCCATAGTATCTCCTTATGAAATAAAAACTGTTAATTCTACTTTAAAAACATAAATTAAAAATAAATTTTTTATTAAAATTTCGTGTTAATTTAAATTAACACGAAAAAAGTTACTGAAAGCTACTTAATTTTTCAGAGAGTTTAGACGCACCATTTAGAACATTTTGAGAGATGTTATTGATTTCGGATGATAAATCTTTAACAGAATTTGCAAGTTCGTTAACCTTGTCTATGCTTGTTCCTAGGATAAGCATTTTATCTTTTACTTCCATGCTTTTATCTTTCATGGTTTGGGTTGATTCTATAGAGCTTTCTAGTTTATGCATAGAATTTACAAGTTCTTGTTGTAAATCATTGGTTTTTAAAGAGGTTTCTTTCATAGAATCATGGATAAGATCCATCAAGGCTTTGTTGTCATTGATTTGTTGGACTATAGCATTAACAGTAGCATTTATATTTAAAAGAGATTTACTTGTTTTATCGGCAAGTTGACCTACTTCATCAGCAACAACTGCAAAACCCCGTCCATGTTCACCCGCTCTTGCAGCTTCAATAGCTGCATTCAAGGCAAGTAGATTGGTTTGATCGGCTATATCTCTAATAGAACTTGTAATTTCTATGATATTATCTGCACTTTGAGTTAGATTATCCATATTGGCTACTATATTTTGCTCTTTTTCATTATTTTCATTTATTAAATTTACAAGTTCAGATAGAGTAAGTTCTACCTTATCCATCAGTATGTGCATATCTTGCATATTTTCTATGCTTTCTTGTGCTAAATTTCCCGCAAGATTGATATGATCATCTAAGACATAGGTGATTTCTTTAACGCCTTGAATTTGTTCATGTTGTGAATTAGAACTGTTTTCAAGCATCATAGAGTTGTTTTTGAGCTTTTGTGAATTTTGATGACTTGATTTAGCATTTTCTATGGCTTCTATGATTGAGTTTTGAACGGTGGATATAAATAAATTAATATATTGAGCACTTTGTCCAAGTTCGCTTTTTGGATCTATATTTAAACGAGAGTGTAGATTGGCTTCTTTACTAGCTAAATTAGCACTTAGTTTTTCTAAAGTATGAATTGGCATGATGACTTTTTTTAGTGTTAATAAAATAAAAAATACAAATAATACAAGAGTGATTCCAAATACTGTTAAAGCGATATAAAATTTAAATAAATTAGATTGTTCTACAGCATTTTGAGTGAAAGTGTTAAGTTGTTTTAACTCTTTCATAAGAGAATTATTCTCATAAATAGAAGAATTATCTTGCATAATAGAAATCTGTTTTACAATCATTTTATAGTGTTTTAGAAAAAGTTGTAAATTTTCACTTTTTGTATCGTTTTTGATTTCTTTCATAAGGCTGTTGAGCTGATTGAGTGTTGTTTTTTGCAAAATACTTTCAGTTGAAAGAACGCTTAACATGGAGCTCATTGTTCTATAGTTGTTTTTATTTGTTTCATGGTTTTGTTCTAATTCTTCAAAATAATTTTTAGCTAATTCAAACAAATAAAGTTTTGAATTTACCGCTATGGAATTTGCGGATTTGAAATAATTAAGCTGGATTAGTTTGGCATTAAAAATTTCTTCTGCTTTGTTTATATCAATCCCAAAAGTTTTAAGTTTTTTAAAGTTTTCTTGCATTTTTTTTATTGCTTGAACGCTTGGATCATAGTTAATAAAATTAAAACTATTTTGAAAAACGGAATTGATTTTTTCATCTGAAATTTGTAGCTGCTGAACTATGTTTATTAAGTCTTTATTATCTTTAGATGAGGAGTAGTTGTTAAAAATAATACCTAGCAAAATAAGAATAAAAGCTAAAACTAGCGTAGATAAAATAATAAATTTTATCAAAAATGAACTTTTTTTATTTGTCATGATATTTTCCTGTTAAGCTTTCTAAGAATGCGACTATATTGTCAACTGTTTCTTGATCTAAAAATTTTCCTAGTTGATAGTAAGCCATAAATTGAACACAGGCGTCTAAAGTAGGTATAGAACCATCGTGAAAATAAGGTGCGGTTTTGGCTATATTTCTTAGACTAGGAACCTTAAATACCATTTTATCAGCTTCTCTTTTTGTGATTTCATAGCGCCCTAAATCTTCTTGGTTTGGGTATTCTTCAAAAATACCGATTTTTTGAAACATATTCCCACCTATATTTTGACCTTGATGGCAAGAGATACAGCCATTAGCTTTAAAATCTTCATAACCTTTTTTAGCTTGAGCTGAGATAGCATTTTGATCTCCACTAAGATAGCGATCAAAAGGAGAATTTGGAGTAATTAGGGTTTTTTCAAATTCGGCAATTACAAGGACTATATTTTCAACTGTAACTCCTCCATAAAGTTTTTTAAAAGCTTTTACATAATTTTCATTGGAATTAACTTTTTGTAAAAGAAGTTCAGGACTTAGCCCCATTTCTTTTGGATTAAAAAAAGGCACCTTTGCTTGTTCTGCTAAATCTTTGGCTCTACCATTCCAAAATTGCACAAAATTAAACACAGAGTTAAATGTTGTAGGAGTGTTGAAAGGTTTATCGAGTTGATTGTCAACTCCTATTGAAAATTCAAGTCCATCAACGCCATGTTGATCGAGTCTATGGCAAGTATTGCATGAAACTTTTCCATCTTTAGATAAACTTTTATCCATATAAAGACTTTTTCCAAGTTCAGCTTTTTCTTTATCGTAAGAGATGGAATTTGGAATAGGGGTTATCATATCTACTGCAAAGACTATATTTGCATAAGATAAACATAAAATCATTATTATTTTTTTCATGATAAATTCTACCTTAATTTAAGTTTTTGAAACGCCATTATAGTATAATTTTAGTAAATTATTTAATAATTGATATTTTTTTATTTTATTTTATTGTAAAGTTCTCCTAAATTTTCTATAACACAACGTACTTTATCTCCTGATTTTAAAAAAGTGGGTGGATTTAACCCCATACCTACTCCACTAGGAGTTCCCATAGATATAATACTTCCAGCTTTTAAAAGCATGCCTGCACTAAGTTCTTCTAAGACATAAGCAATATCAAAAATAAACAATTGAGTGTTAGAGTTTTGGCGTAGTTCATCATTGATATAGCTTTGAAGTTGGAGTTTAGGAGGATAAGAAATTTCATCTACGCTTGTGATATAAGGTCCCATTATAGTGCTACCTTCAAGACTTTTTGCTCGGTAGAATTGTTTGTGGCGTTTTTGAAGTTCGCGAGCTGAAATTTCATTGATAATAGTATAACCAAAGATATAATCTTTTGCATCTTTAGCTTTGATTTTATAAGCATCTTTACTTAAAATAAATGCAAGCTCACATTCGTAATCAAGCTGAGAAGTTACATCTGCATGTAAAGGTATATCACCAAAAGGTGGTGTGGCTTGATTGCAGCGTTTTCCAAAATATACAGGATATTCTCTTTCTTCAAATTTTTCACCCTTAAATTTGGCAGATTCTTTGGCATGATCTAAAAAATTAATCCCAAGACATATAATATCTTGACGAGGTTCTATAATAGGGGCTAGATAATTTTCTTTTGGAATTTCATAGGCTATTTTAGAATCCAAGTCTGTAAGCTTGTGTTTAAATTTATCAAAATAGATAATAAATTCATTCATATCGTTAGTTTCAATGCCAAGATCAGTAAAACTTACAATTTTTCCACTAGAATTTAGTACTCCTAGATTGTGTTTTTGACCCTGTATAAAATTAACAAATTTCATTGGAAAATCTCGCTTTTTTTATTTAATTATACTTAAAGTTTTAGCAAGAATTATTTTTTTGTTTTAAAATTTGGTAAAAAGGTGATTGATTGTAGCGTAGTGAAACATCATTTTATTTTATGGAATTGTTGAAAATTTCTTTTATGTTTATTTTTGAGTTGATATCAAAATTTTGATTTTTATATTGAAATTTCAAACGATAAGAATGCAAACACAAACGCAAGGCACCTGTAAGTTTTAAGCGTTCTTTAGGATTTAATTTTTCATCTAAAATACTTTCGATTTGTTCTTTGCTAAGCCCATATAGTGGATCGCCTAAAATGGTATGATTTTTATAATGCAAATGTACTCTTATTTGATGTTGTCTGCCTGTTAAGGGTTTACAAAGTAAAAAAGTAGCGTTGATTTTAGGAAAGTATTCTAAAATTTCAAATTCAGTGATAGCTTGTTTTCCTTCTTTGCAAATTTGCATTCTTGTTTTTATATCATCGTAGTTTTTAGTTAAATTTATAGCTTTATCAACTATAAAATTTTCTTCTATTTTTCCATGAGCTAGAGCAAGGTATTCTTTTTGAACTAGTTTTTTTTCAAACAAGCTTTTAAGATCAATTTGAGCTTTTTTATTTTTGGCTATAAGTATAAGTCCGCTCGTTTCTTTATCGAGCCTGTGTGCTACGCAAGCTTCTTTTCCCCAAAGATGCCAAATTTCATCACTAAGACTGTATTTACAATGTCTACCATTTGGATGGCTTAAGATCCCACTTTCTTTTTCAAGTATGGCAAAGTCTTCATTTTCAAAGACAATTTCTACTCCTTTGGGATTGTTTTCATAGACTATAAGCTCTACTAAACCATTTAAAATTTTATTCTTTTCTTCTACTAAAATTCCATCACAAAAAAGCCTTTTTTTGTCTATGAGTTTTTGTGCTTCATTTATGCTAATTTTTAAATTTTCCATAAGGACTTGAAACGCCTTTTTTCCATTGTTTGAGAGTTTTATTTTTATGTAGGCCATTTAATAACTTTCTTAGGATAATTTGATATAATTTCTGTTTTTTAAAATATAAAATTATAGCTAAAAAGGTTTCAAAGATGGTTGAAAGATATAGCAGAGAAATCATGGCTAAAAAATGGGATATGCAAGCAAAATACGATGCGTGGCTGAAAGTAGAATTAGCCGCTGTAAAAGCTTGGAATAAACTCGGTCTCATTAATGACACAGACTGCGAAAAAATTCTTAAAAATGCAAAATTTGATATTGCAAGAATAGATGAAATAGAAAAAACCACAAAACATGATGTTATAGCTTTTCTTACAAGTGTAAGTGAAAGTTTGGGAGAAGAGAGTCGTTTTGTGCATTATGCAATGACAAGCTCTGATTGTATAGATACGGCTGTTGCTTTACAGATAAAAGAGAGTTTAGAACTTATTTTAGAAGATGTTTCTTTGCTTTTAGAAACGATTAAAAAACGTGCTTTAGAACACAAAAATACTTTAATGGTAGGAAGAAGTCATGGAATTCATGGAGAGCCTATTACTTTTGGTTTGGTGTTAGCTATTTGGTATGATGAAATTTCGCATGCAAAAGAGCTTTTAGTACATGCAAAAGAAGTGATAAGCTATGGAAAAATCAGTGGTGCAATGGGAAATTTTGCCCATGCTCCCTTAGAATTTGAAGAAGAAGTTTGTAAAAATTTAGGTCTTAAAGCCGCTCCTGTTTCAAATCAAGTGATTCAAAGAGATCGTTATGCTCAAGTTATTTCTGCTATTGCAATTTTAGCTTCAAGTTGTGAGCAAATTGCTGTAGCGATAAGACATTTTCAAAGAACTGAAGTTTATGAGGTTGAAGAGTATTTTAGTGTAGGACAAAAAGGAAGTTCAGCTATGCCACATAAAAGAAATCCTGTTTTAAGTGAAAATATCACAGGGCTTTGTCGTGTGCTTAGATCTTTTGTAACTCCAGCTTTGGAAAATGTTGCACTTTGGCATGAAAGAGATATATCTCATTCTAGTGTTGAAAGATTTATTTTGCCTGATGCTTTTATCACGGCTGATTTTATGCTTATGCGTCTTACAAATTTGATTGATAAACTTTTGGTTTATCCTGAAAATATGATGAAAAATTTAAATCTTACAGGCGGGCTTGTATTTTCAGGGAGGTTGCTTTTAGAGCTTCCATTTAAAGGCATTAGTCGTGAAGAAGCTTATAAAATAGTTCAAAGAAACGCTATGAAAGTTTGGGCAGATTTGCAAAATGGCAAAGCTGCTATCAATGAAAAAAATGAAAGTTTGTTTTTATTGGCGCTTTTAAGCGATGAAGATTTAAGAAAAAGCTTGAGCGAAGAGGATGTAAGAAAATGTTTCGATTATAACTACTATACAAAAAATGTTGATGTAATTTTTAAAAGAACATTTAAATAAAAAGCAAGGAAGGCAATGAAAGTTATTAAAAGAAATGGTCGTACAGAAGAATTGGATATTTCTAAGATCAAAAAATGCACCTCTGATGCTGTAAAAGATTTAGAAGGTGTGAATTTAAGCGAACTTGAACTCGATGCAAAGATTCAATTTCGTGATGGAATTTCAACTGAAGAAATTCAAAAAACTTTAATTAAAACTGCAGTAGATAAAATAGATATCGATTGTCCAAATTGGACCTTTGTTGCAGCTAGACTGTTTTTATTTGACTTATATAAAAAAGTTAATGGCATGAATCGTTATAATCATTTGCGTGAATATTTTGAAAAAGGTGAAAAAGAAGGAAGAATTTTACTTGGTCTTAAAGAAAAATACGATTTAGATGATTTAAACGCTTATATTAAACCTGAACGCGATATGCAATTTACTTATCTTGGTATTAAAACTTTATATGATAGATACTTGATTAAAGATAGTAAAGGTATGCCTATAGAGCTTCCTCAGCAAATGTTTATGGCTATTGCAATGTTTTTAGCGCAGAATGAATTTAATCCCCAAGAATGGGCAAAGAAATTTTATGATCTTATTTCTAAATTTGAACTCATGCTTGCAACTCCAACTTTATCAAACGCTAGGACAACGCGCCATCAACTTAGCTCTTGCTATATAGGTTCAACTCCTGATAATATTGAAGGCATTTTTGATTCTTATCAAGAAATGGCTTTGCTTTCTAAATTTGGCGGTGGTATAGGTTGGGATTGGTCTAAAGTGCGTGCAATGGGTGGAAGTATAGATGGACATAAAAATGCTGCAGGTGGAATTATACCTTTTTTAAAAATTACTAATGATATTGCCGTAGCTGTAGATCAATTAGGTACTAGAAAGGGAGCAATTGCAGTTTATATAGAACCTTGGCACATGGATATAAGTGATTTTATCGATTTGCGTAAAAATTCAGGCGAAGAAAGACGTCGTGCTCATGAACTTTTCCCTGCTTTATGGATCAATGATCTTTTTATGAAAAGAGTTAGAGCAAATGATAAATGGACTCTTTTTGATCCTGCAGATACAGCGGATTTGTGTGATTTATATGGCGAGGCTTTTGAAAAACGCTATGAAGAATATGAAAAAGACGAAAGTATTACCAAAGAAATCGTAGAAGCTAAAGAGCTTTGGAAAAAGATTTTACTAAATTATTTTGAAACAGGCTTGCCATTTTTATGTTTTAAAGATAGTGCTAATAGAGCAAATCCAAATGCTCATGTGGGAATTATTAGAAGTTCAAATTTATGCACTGAAATTTTTCAAAATACCGAGCCAAATTATTATCAAATCAAAGTAGTTTTTGAAAATGGAGATGAGCTTCATTTTGATGAAGAACAAAAGGTGGTCATTGATGGAGGGTATGAAAAACCAGCCAAAAAAATATCAACTTTAGATAGTATCAATGGTAATAAAGTTTATATAGTAGAAAAATATAAAAATGATGGAAAAACAGCCGTTTGTAATCTAGCAAGTATAAATCTTAGCAAAGTATATACTAAAGAAGATATAGAGCGTGTTGTGCCAACGGCTATTCGTATGCTTGATAATGTAATCGATTTAAATTTTTATCCTCATAGAAAAGTAAAAGATACAAATTTAAAATCCCGTGCTATAGGTCTTGGAGTCATGGGTGAAGCACAAATGCTTGCTGAGGCTAAGATTCATTGGGGAAGTGATGAGCATTTAAATAAAATTGATGAGATTATGGAGCAAATTAGCTTTGAGGCTATTAATGCGAGTTCTAATTTGGCTCTTGAAAAAGGAACTTACGAAGATTTTGAAGGATCAAATTGGAGTAAGGGAATTTTTCCAATTGATGTAGCAAGTCCTAAGGCTAAAGCTTTAACTTTAAGAGAAGGTTTATTTGATCAAAGTGAATGCGACTGGGTTAAACTTAGAGAAAAAGTTAAAAAAGATGGTATGAGAAATGGTTATTTGATGGCCATTGCACCTACTTCTTCTATTTCTATCTTGGTGGGTACTACGCAGACTATCGAACCTGTTTATAAAAGAAAGTGGTTTGAACAAAATTTAAGTGGTATGATACCTGTTGTTGTGCCAAATTTAAGCCTTGATACTTGGCAATACTATACTCCAGCTTATGAGCTTGATCAAAAAATTCTTGTAAAAGCTGCGGCTGTACGTGGTAAATGGATCGATCAAGGACAAAGTTTAAATATCTTTTTATCTCTTGATAAAGCAAGTGGCGGATATTTAAATGAAATTTATCAACTTGCTTGGGAGCTTGGAGTAAAATCAACTTATTATTTAAGAAGTGAAAGTCCAGATAGTGAAAAAGTAAATGTTGCAGATCGTAGTATAGAGTGTGAAGGTTGCCAATAATTCCTTAAAACCCAATAAAAATTTGGGTTTTAAGGAATTAAGAATTGTAAATTTCCTTATCTAAAGCTTTTAAATTTTTTGCAGTACAAAGTGCTGAGGTCATAGCTCCTGAAACGTTGCTTGCTGTTCTTGCCATATCGATAATAGGATCAATAGCCAAAATTAAACTTAACATAACAAAATTGTTTCCAAATCCAATTCCTGCTAACATAATAGAAGCTGCCATAGTTGCACTCCCAGGAACTCCAGCTATACCCAAGGATCCAATAACAGCTACTAAAATTATCATTAAAGCAAAAGTAAAATCAATTGGTGTATGTGTAGCATAAGCTACAAAAATCGCTACTAAAGCTGGAAAATATCCCGCACAGCCATTAAGTCCTGTTGTTGTACCTATAGAAGCTACAAAATTAGCTATTGCGGGATTAACTCCAAATTTATTTTGTAAAGTTGAAATTGTCATAGGTAAGGTACCTAGTGAAGATCTTGAGCTAAATGCAAATAACCACACGGGAAAGGCTTTTTTTGCATATTTTATAGGATTTAATCCTTGAGAAGTGAGGAGTAAAAAATGCACTCCAAACATTATAAACATAGCTATATAAATAAGCATGATAAAAAGTCCAGCTGTTTTAATAGCTTCAAAGCCATTGCTTAAAAGCACATTAGCCATCATACAAACTACGGCATAAGGCATAAATCTAATAATTGTAGCAGTCATACTCATCATAATATTATAAAAGGTTAAAATAAAATTTTGAAAACTTTTAAAAGCCTGATTATATTCTTCTTTTTTGGAAATTTTTTTAGCACTAATTCCTATGAAAAAAGAAAAAATAACAATAGCTATGATATTTTCTTTGTTAATAGCTGTAATGATGTTGCTAGGTATTAGTCCTAGTATAATATTTGAAAAGGTTTGAATTTCACGAATTTGTTTATCTCCTTCATGAATAGCAAAATTACTTCCTAGATCAAAACTATAACCTAAAAATATACCCAAGCTCGCAGCTATAGCTGTGCTAAAAAGTATCCAAAAAAGACTTATTCCAAGTAAAGAAGATATTTTGATGTTTTTATCAATTTCTATAATAACTTTTATAATGCAAATACTTACAAGAGGGACAACTAGCATTTTTATAAAAGCTACAAAAACAGAGCTTATGAAGGCAAACCAATGTTTTATTTCGTTATACCAAAGAATATTACTTGCTTCTTCAGCATCTGGAAAATTTGCCAAATATTGCAAAGCAAAACCAAACCCCAAACCCATTAAAAGCGCAAATAGCATGCGAAGAGAAAAATTGATTTTTATATCCCGCATTTTTTTTAATGCGTAAAAAACAACACAAAGTATAGCAAGAGTAGCTATAGTATGAGCTTGTGAAAGCATTAGAAAATCTTGAAAAAATTGTTTATCCATAAAAAGTCCTTATAAGAAACTATAATCAAGCACAAGGTATATGAAAATATACTTGCACAAAGCTTGATTTTATAAATGGTAGCATAAAAATATTTTAAATAAGATAAAATTAGTATGATTTATTCTATATCTTTATGTAGGCAATGTTCAAATATAAATTTGTGTTCTTGTGGTAAGGCTTCAAATAAAGCATTTGCTAAATTTCTAATCTCCCAAAGAGCTGATTTTGAACTACGCAAAGATATAAAATTTTGTAAACTTCTTGCATTAATCGTTAGTGTAAGTTCGGTTTTATAGCTTTCTGGTAAGCAGTATTTGGCTATATCTAGGCTAATACTTTTTTGTAAAATAGTGCGTAAATTTTCTAAGGCTTTAATGCTTGCGTTATCAACCTCTTCATTACCACAAAGCACAAGATAACGGCTTGCATTTTCAAAATCTCCTATTTTAAACTCACCTTCATTGCGAAGTTCTTTTAAGGTATAACGCGTGCTTTTTACACTAGGACTAGTGTGACGGTGTCTTGCAACTTCTTGTAAACAAGCTCTTGAAATTCCTTGTATATAAAAAGTATAGTTTAGATGTTCTAAGGTTGAAGCGTGTTTGAATTTATTGCCCACGCGATCGATAAGTTCTTTATCTTTTTCGCCACCGCAATCGCCTTTTTCAAAGCTTTGCCAACAAGTTCTTGTTGCATGAGAACAAACAGATAATGGAGTGTGAAAAAGTAAAGTGATTTGCATGCTTATTCCTTTTTTGATAAAAATATTTTTTGTAATTCTTGCATTTTTTACTTAAAATTCTAATGAAATAAAAAGTTTTATCAAGTTATAATTAGATAAAAAAATAAGGCTTATTATCAATGAAACAAACAAAATATATTTTTGTAACAGGTGGAGTTTTAAGTTCTTTAGGTAAAGGAATAGCCGCTGCTTCTATCGCAACACTTTTAAAAAATTCAGGGCTTAAAGTGAGTATTTTAAAAGCTGATCCTTATATCAATGTCGATCCAGGCACTATGAGTCCTTTTGAGCATGGGGAAGTTTTTGTAACTGATGATGGAGCAGAAACGGATCTTGATTTGGGGCATTATGAGCGTTTTTTGGATGAGAGTTTATCTCAAGATAATAACTTTACTACAGGACGCGTTTATCAAAGTGTGATTGAAAAAGAAAGGCGTGGAGAATATCTTGGCAAAACCATTCAAGTTATCCCTCATATAGTAGGAGAAATCAAAGATCGCATTAAAAAAGCAGGAGAAGGCAAAGATATACTCATCGTTGAAATAGGCGGAACTGTTGGGGATATAGAAGGTTTGCCTTTTTTAGAAGCTATTCGTGCTTTGCGTTTGGAAGTGGGTAAAAATAATGCTATGAATATTCATCTTACTCTAGTACCTTTTATCAAGGCTGCAGGGGAATTAAAAACAAAGCCAACTCAACATAGTGTAGGCGAGTTAAGACGCATAGGTATTAGTCCTGATATGATTATTTGTCGTAGTGAAAAAGCTCTTGATAGAGATTTAAAAGATAAAATTGCTATTTCTTGTGGGGTGGAAAAAAATTGCGTGATAGAAAGTGTTGATGCGGCTAGTATTTATCAAATTCCACTTAATTTTTTAAAGCAAGATATTTTAAGTCCTATTGCTGAAATTTTGGATTTGAAAAATTTAAAACCTAATATGGAAAATTGGGACTCTTTGGTAAAAAGAGTTATAGCTCCAAGCAATGAAGTTAAAATCGCTTTTGTAGGCAAATATGTGGATTTAAAAGAAAGCTATAAAAGCCTTACTGAAGCTATTATACACGCAGGTGCAGCTCTAGATACTAAAGTGGAGTTAAAATGGGTAGATAGTGAAAAACTTGAAAATATGGAAAGTGCTGAAGTATTTAAAGATGTGAGTGGAATTTTAGTTGCAGGGGGATTTGGATATCGTGGTGTAGAAGGTAAGATAAAAGCCATTCAATACGCAAGAGAAAATAAAATTCCTTTTTTAGGAATTTGTTTGGGTATGCAGCTTGCTTTGGTGGAATTTGCTAGAAATGTATTAAAACTTAAAGATGCAAATTCAAGTGAATTTGATGAGAAATGCCAAAATCCTGTGGTTTATTTGATTGATGAATTTATGGATACAAATGGAGAAAAACAAATTCGTACTGCAAAAACTCCTTTAGGCGGAACTATGCGTTTAGGAGCTTATAAATGCGATATTAAGGAAAAATCCCTTTTGGCTAAGGTTTATAATGAAGCAAAAAGTGTAAAAGAACGCCACCGCCACCGTTATGAAGCAAATCCAAAATATAGAGCAGATTTTGAAAAACACGGTTTGATTGTAAGTGGTGAAAGCAAAGGATTGATCGAAGCGGTTGAGCTTAACTGTCATCCTTTTTTCTTGGCTGTGCAGTTTCATCCAGAATTTACATCAAGACTTGAGCATGTTAATCCTGTGATTTACGGTTTTATCAAGGCAGCTATAAACTATGAAGATAATTAATAAAAATGAAATTAAAAAAATTTTGGCTTCACGCTTTGAAAAAGATTTGCATACCAAACTTTGCGATCTGCCTTTGCCATGCTGTTTAAAGGATGCATATAAAGCAGCTAATCGCATCAAAGAAGCTGTAGAAAAAAATGAGAAAGTCGCCATAGTAGGGGATTATGATGTTGATGGAATCATTTCTTGTGTTATTATGGCAGAATTTTTCGATGATATAGGTTTTGATTATATAGTAAGAATTCCAAATCGTTTTAAAGATGGATATGGATTAAATGCTGAGATTATCAACGAACTTGATGTGAATTTAATAATAACAGTAGATAATGGAATAGCTGCTCTTGAAGCAGCCAAACTCTGTAAAGAAAAAAATATAGATTTGATTATCACTGATCATCATATGCCTCAAGATGTTTTACCTGATGCTTTTGCCATTATCAATCCAAAGCAAAAAGATTGTGATTTTCCAGAAATTGAAATTTGTGGAGCACAGGTAGCTTGGTATTTAATAGCAGCTTTAAAAGAGGTTTGCAAACTTAAATACGATATGAGCAAATTTTTAGAGCTTTTAGCAATTGCAATTATTGCAGATATGATGGAGCTTAGAGATTTAAATCGTGCTTTAGTAAGGCGTGGTATAGATCATATTAACAAATCCAAAAGAGCTGCTTTTAGGGCTATTAAGCATTATTATCAAAAGGATAAATTTGCTCTTGATAATATAGGATTTTTGATTGCTCCGCTTATAAATAGTGCTGGAAGAATGGATGATGCGAGTATTTCTTATGAATTTTTACATACTAAAGATTTTAATAAAGCTTTAGAATATCTAGAGCAAATTGTTAGTTTTAATGAAAGCCGTAAAGATGAAGAAAAACAGCTTTTTGAAGATAGTTTAAATCAAATCGATGAAAACGATTCTTGTATTGTGGTATCGGGTTTAAATTGGCATGAAGGAGTTTTAGGGATTGTAGCAAGTCGTTTAGCTAAACATTTTAATAAACCTGCTTTTGTATTTTCGCAAAATGAAGAACATTTAAAAGGTAGTGCAAGAAGTGTTGGTAAGATTGATATTTTGGCTTTAATTTCTAAGACAAATTCTATATTAAGCAATTATGGCGGTCATAAAGGTGCTGCTGGAATTAGTTTAAATTTTAAAAATTTTGAATTATTTAAAAATAAAATCAAAAAAGAATGTTCGCAAATTTCTGAAAGTGAATTTTTGGATACAGATGAAATTTTAGGAATTTTAGAGCCTAGTGAGATTGATTTTGAAATGCTTGAAATTTTAGAATCTTTTGAACCTTTTGGACATAAAAATCCACGACCTTTTTTTGTTTTAGAAAATCTTTGTGTAAAAAATAAAAAACTTCTAGGTAAAGATGAAAAACACTTAAAGCTTGTTTTAACCAAGGAAAATAAGACTATAGAAGCTTTATTTTTTAATTTTGATAAAGAACCAAAATTAAATCAAAATATTTCTTTACTTGGAAGTATTTCTAAAAATGAATTCAGAGGATTGGTAACTCCACAATTTGTTATTAAAGAAATTTTATAAAATTTATAAAATTTTTATTTATTATTTATTAATATTATATAAGTTTCATTAATGAAACGAATTTTGATAAATAAGGGGAGAATTGTGAAAAAGCTACTATTGAGTGTATTAGTATTTTTATCTATAGGAGCATGTATGGCAGAAGCTAAACCAAAAATTGCTATTTTAGCAACAGGTGGAACGATAGCAGGTTCTATTGATAGCGCTGTTGCCACAACAGGTTATACGGCTGGAGTTGTTGGCGTAGATGTTTTAATCAAAGCGGTTCCACAAATTCAAGATTTAGCTAATATTAGTGGGGAACAAATAGCAAATATTGATAGTTCAAATATGCGTGATGAAATTTGGCTAAAGCTTGCTAAAGAAATCAATAAGATTTTTGCCGAAGGGGTGGATGGTGTGGTTATAACTCATGGTACTGACACCATGGAAGAAACTGCTTATTTTTTAAATTTAACCATTAAAAGTGATAAGCCTGTAGTTTTAGTTGGCGCTATGCGTCCATCAACTGCTATAAGTGCAGATGGGCCAAAAAATCTTTACAATGCTGTAGCATTAGCTGCTGATAAAGAGTCTAAGGGCAAGGGTGTTATGGTAGCTATGAATGATAAAATTTTAAGTGCTAGAGGCGTGGTAAAAACCCATAGTTTAAATGTTGATGCTTTCTCTTCTCCTGATTTTGGAGATTTGGGTTATATAGTAGATGGTAAAGTCTTTTTCTATAATAATGTTGCTAAAGCTCACACAAAAAACGCTCCTTTTGATGTAAGCAAACTCACAAGTTTACCAAAAGTAGATATTCTTTATAGCTATTCAAATGATGGTAGTGGTGTCGCTGCAAAAGCTTTATTTGAACATGGAGCTAAGGGTATAGTTGTTGCAGGAAGTGGTGCAGGAAGTATACATGAAGATCAAAAAAATGTTTTAAAAGAGCTTATGAAAAAAGGACTTGATGTTGTTGTAAGTTCAAGGGTTGTAGCAGGTCGTGTTGCTGTGAGTGATTCAGATGAAAAATTAGGTTTTATTAGTGCTGAAGATTTAAATCCTCAAAAAGCAAGAGTTTTGTTTATGTTAGCGCTTACAAAAACAAGCGATCCTAAAAAAATTCAAGAGTATTTTTTAGAATATTGAAATTTTTAAATATTTCTAAACTTAGGGAAATTATCTTCCCTAAGTCAAGCCTTTTAATCCTAATAATAGTATATTATATCTTGCATTTTTTATTATCATTAAAATATAACCCCATTTTT
>NZ_JAAMXB010000009.1:0-85622 GCF_011068225.1 Campylobacter sp. CFSAN093229
AGAAGAAGAGGTTTTAATTAATCATTTATACCTAGTGAAAAACTAGGTATAAATTTTTTCTTCAATTTAAATTTTTCATCAAAGTTTCTAAAAAGTTTCCAAATATTTTTATACTTCCATTGTTTTAAATTTCAATATGGGGTAAAAACAAATGGAAAGAAGATTGTTTTTAAAAGGTTCAGCTTTAGGTTCTATGGTGGCTTTTTTGCAAGTTCAAATTTAAGTGCTGCTATGCTTAAGGATAAGGATTTGCTAGGTTTTAAAGCTGTTAGTGTAAGCACACAAGATAAAGTTATAGTACCACAAGGTTATGAAGCAAAGGTTTTAATTTCTTGGGGTGATCCACTTTTTAGTAAAGCAAAACCTTATGATGAAAATAAAATCATCGACATGAATGCAGTTAAAAATGCTCATTTGGTTTTTGGAGATGACAATGATGGTATGAGTTTTTTCCACTTTCAAAAAACAGAGGAATTTTAGCCGTTAATAATGAATATATAAATCCTGAAATCATGTTTAATCATCATGGTAAAAATTTAAGCAAAGAAGATATTTTATATGAGCAAGCCAGTGTGGGTGTGAGTATCTTAGAAATCGAAAAAAAGGTGATGATTGGACTGTGGTTTTAGACTCTAAGTATAACCGCAGAATCGATGCAAACACTAAAATGCAAGTAAGTGGAGCAGCTAAAAAAGAAGTTTTAAAAAATGAAAAATTTATTCATGGAACTTTTTCAAATTATGCAAATGGACAAATATCTTAGGGAGCTTATATCACCTATGAAGAAAATTTTGACGATTTTTTGAAGTTTAGATGAAAATTTAGAATTTTGATGAAATATTTGATTTAGCTAAAAATATCGACGAAATCAATCTTTTTAATATAAAAATATGCTTTAAAAGAACTTCTTTAGGGTGTTTAAACATGTAAATATAGGAATTATCGTAAAAAAGACGGGTTTATATGGGTGAATGACGTGTTATTTTTAAATTTATTAGTAAACACAAATATAAAAAATGTGCTAATATAGCAAAATTATTAGATGAAAGCATTTTGTATATAGGACAGTTTAATGGTAAAGTGGGAGATTTTAAAAGATAGGGAAAATGGATAGCAAGCCATAAACAAAAGTGATTCTAAAGAAGTATTTGCAACACTAACAAATAATAAAAATCGCCAAGAACCTAATGTAGCAAATCCAAAAACAGAGGAAATCAGACGCTTTTTAACAGGGTTTATTGCTTGTGAATTAACAGGGATTGCTTTTAGTGAGGATTATACTACAATGTTTGTAGGTATACAACACCCAAGAGAAGGTTTAAAAGGTAGTGTTTTTCCTTATGGAAAAACAACCAAGATCTGGTGTGATGATGATAAGAAAACTTGATGGTGGAGTGATAGGAAGCTAATAAATTCCAAGCTTAAGGCTTGGAATTTAATTATTGCATTAGCAATTACCAGTTTTTAAATATTTTATAATAGCTTCGCTAGCACGATAGGCTAAAGCATTTAAGGTTAAGGTAGGGTTGTAGCCTGGATTATGTGGAAAATTTCCTGCACCTACGACAAAAAGATTATTAACATCCCAATGTTGTAAATAAGGATTAACTACACTTGTGTTTTTATCTGTACCCATTATAGTTCCGCCAGCAATATGGGTAGAAGTATACCAACCATTTGAAACTACTCCATAATCTCCTAATTTTGGCGAAGTGTAAATATTTTGCGCTCCCATTTCTTGCATGATGCTTTTTAGTTTTGGAAGCATAAAATTATAAAGATTTTTATCTTGCTTGGTAAAATTATAGGTTACGCGGATAAGTGGTAGTCCATAAGCATCTTTATAAGTTGGATCAAGGGATAAATAATTACCTATATAAGGAATAGATGCACCCTGAGCTCCAATATAAGTAAATTGAGTATAATTATAAATAGAAGCTTTTTTAAATTCGGCTCCCCATGAAGGTGTACTCGGTTTAATTGGATTTGATGCTATAGGTCTTGCTCCATTTTGAGAAATTCTAAAGCTTGCTCCATGAATAAAATCAAGTTTGGAATGATCGAAATTATCCCCATTAAAATCATCTATCCAATTGCAAAGTGTCCCAGCTCCAAGATAAGAATTAAATGGATCTTTGAAAAAACCATTAACACTAGGTGTGATTTGATAACTATAATTTTTTCCTAAAGTTCCTTTGCCTGTTTTTGGATTATAAATTTCGCCTATATTAGAAACCATTAAAAGTTTAGCATTGTTGAAAACATAAGAGCCTAGCATAACCACTTCTGCAGGTTGTATGAATTCTTCCAAAGTTAAAGTATTAACAAATCGTACTCCTGTAGCCTTACCATCTTTATGCAAAATTTCTAACACATTAGCATAAGTTTTAATATCTAAATTTTTTGTTGCTAAAGCTGAAGGTATAGTTGTTACTATAGGAGAAGCTTTTGCACCATATTCACAACCAAAATGCTCACAAAAAGCACAATATTGACATGCTCTCAAGCTTTGTTTATCAGGATTTGTATAAGTTTGAGATGAGTTTGAAGCAGGAACCATGCAAGGATGATATCCAAGTTTTTTGGTTGCTTCATCAAATTTTTTTAACATAGTTGTTTTTTCTAAAGGAGGATTAGGATAAGGATTGCTTCTTTTTCCTGAGAAAGGACTTTTATCTTCTCCAGAAACTCCCATCATTTTTTCAGCTTTGTCGTAGTAAGGTTCCATTTCATCATAGTTTACATCCCAATCTTGAATAGTGTATTCTTTAGAAACTTTATTTTTGCCATATTTTTCTTCTGTTAAAGATTTTATTTGAAAGTCATAAGGTAGAAAACGATAACTCATACCATTCCAATGAACTCCTGCTCCACCAACATTATTACCGACATCAAAAGCATAATTTTTTCTCATTGGTAAAGCAATTTCATTATCATTATTCCTAACACATATACTTTCTTTACTTAAATCTTGTTTCATTGCAGCATTATTTACATATTTATACTCATCATGCGCACCCAAAAAATCCGAAGTATCTTGATGTCCACCCCTTTCTAAGGCGACAACTTTAATCCCTGCTTTAGCACATTCATTTGCAACAATAGAAGAACTCCAACCTAAACCTATAACAACAACATCTGTTTTTTTAAGTATTTTTGCCATTTATATTCCTTTAATGTGACATATCAGCCAAAGAAATAGGCTCTATCACTTCAAATTTATCTCCATCTAAAACTTGAGCCGTAAGTCATTTGAGCGCCTGGGAATTTTTTCATGCGCCAAGCTTGCATATTTGCATTGCCGCCATAAATTGGATCAGCATAAACTCCTGCTATAGTCATGCTTCTTAATTCTGTAAAAAAATCGCTTGCTTTTATCTTATCTCCAAAAGAAACCTTTGTTTTATCTTGTTCAAAAGCTCTTAAGACTTCATCTTTTTGTTTCGCATTAAGTTCTATAAAGCTTTTTTTATAACGAAGTTTTGATTCTTCATCTAAAGCATTTACCCCCATTTTAAAAAGTTCGGCTCTAGTTAAAGGATATTTTGATAACCTTGATTTTTCTTTCCTTGTATAAAAGGTCCAAAGCGATAATCTTTTGCTCCACTTCCGTAATTTCCTGCAAGTTCATTATCTATAAAAATAGCTACACCTAATTTTTTAGCACCTGGTCCTAAATCATCTTCGGGAAAAATTTTTTCTACTGCTTCACTCAGAATATCAAGTTGTGCAGAATTATTAAAAAAATTCTAGCACGATAATTTTGAGTAGAATTCAAATTGTTTTGATTGTGCGTATGAGCAAAACCACACTTGGTGCGCTAGCACCTACTAAAGCAAACAAAGATGAGGCTTTAAGAAAATTTCTGTGACTTTGTTTTTTGTCCATGTTTATTCCTTCCTTATTTTTTTAACATAAATAAGTTATAGTTTTTAATATAAAAAATATATTGATTTAAAAAAATAATATTTTTATATTTTTTTAAATGTGTAATTATGTAACAAAATTAAGTATAATTTAAATTATACTTAATAATATTTATAAAACGTTATGAAAAATATTTTATATTTTTAAGGAGTATTGATATAAAGATTTAGGCTAGGAATTCTAGCCTATAATAAGAAAAAATCAATGCAAGCTTTCTATATAAGCCATAGCACTTAATGCAGCTACAGCTCCATCACCTGCAGCACAAATCACTTGCTTAGGTGCATCTTTTCTAAGATCTCCTGCGGCAAAAAGTCCAGCAACACTAGTTTGCATTTTAAGATCAACACTTACTTGCCCACCTTCTTCCATATTGCATAAAAACTTACCATCGTCTTGTTTTAAAATTTCATTTCTTACATTAAGACCAACAAAAGTAAAAATTCCTGGAACATTTAAATCTCTAATATTACCATCTTTTAATTTTACTTTTACACCAGTAACACCCATTTTATCACCATATACTTCATCTACACTTGCACTAGTAATGAGTTCTATTTTTTCATTTTTCTTAACTTTTTCTACTGTAGATGGAGCTGCTCTAAACTCATCTCTGCGGTGGATAAGATAAACCTTAGAACAAATATTTGCTAGATACAAAGCTTCTTCTAAAGCCGTATCTCCACCACCTAAAACTGCAACTTCTTTATTTTTATAAAAAAATCCATCACAAGTTGCACAAGTGCTTACACCTTTTCCAAAAAATTCATCTTCGCCTTTAAAACCTGCTCTTTTTGGAGCTGAACCTGTACAAACTATCACAGCTTTAGTAAGTTCTGTTTTACCACCTTCTAATTTGATGGTAAAACTTCCATCACTATTTTTTAAAATTTGTTCTACTCCAACCATTTCATGTTTTAAACCAAAACGCATACATTGTTCATTCCAAGGAGTCATAAAAGAAATTCCATCCATAACTTGGGCTACACCTGGATAATTTTCTATTTCAGAACTTGAGGTAATTTGTCCGCCAGGCATACCTTTTTCAAACATTACTACATTCTTAAGACCACCTCTAGTTGCATAAAGTCCGGCACTAAGTCCAGCAGGACCTCCACCTATGATTGCTACATCTAACATTTACATTTCCTTTATATTGAATTTTATTATTAATAATGATATAAAAATTATTCTTAATAGTAGTTAATAAAAATTATTATTTAGTATAAATTTGAAATTTTTGAGAAGAAGGCTAGTTATACTAGCCTTTAGTTTATAGTAAAGAGTTTAGTTTATCGCTAATTGCTTGTTTAGATTGTGCGCCAACTAGTTGATCTACAACTTCACCATTTTTAAAGAAAATAAGTGTAGGAATAGAGCGAACACCAAATTCAGCTGCTAAATCACCTTGTTCATCTGTATTTACTTTGCAAATTTTAGCTTTACCGTCAAAGTCATTTGCAAGTTCATCAATAACTGGAGCAAGCATTCTACAAGGTCCGCACCATGGAGCCCAAAAATCAACTAAAGCTACACCTTCTTTTGCTTGAGCAAAATTATCGCTTGTTAATTCAATATATTTTCCCATAATTTTTCCTTTCTTTAATTTTTGTCTAATTGTATTTTATTTTTTTAAATATCAGCTTAAAAACTTATATTTTCGCAAAATTGTATTACATCATTTTTAATGCAAATCAGATCAATCTGAAAATCCGATAAAATTCCATTTTTAAGATGATAAAATTCTATAGTTTTTAAAATTTTTTCAAGTTTTTTTCTATCCAAACGCTCGGAAACTTCATAATTATTTTGAGTAAATTTAACCTCTATAAAATGTAAAATTTCATCTTTTTTGGCTATTATATCGATTTCTCCAAATTTAGAATGGAAATTTCTTTTTAAAATTTCAAAGCCCTGTTTTTTTAAAAATTTACAAGCCTTATCTTCACCTAAAATTCCATCTAAATAAGCTTTTACACCCATTATTCTATACGCATCATAAAAGGCTTGGTTTTTATAAAATCTTGTTTGCGTAAAATTTCAAGCAAATTTTGTATGCTTTTTTCATAAGTTAAATGTGTAGTAAAAAACAAAGTGCTGTAATTTTCATCATTTTTTTTAGGTTTTTGTAAAAAACTATCGATAGAAATATTATTTTCACTCATCAATTGTGTGATTTTAGATAAAATTCCTATTTTATCTTCAACTTTCACCCTTAAATAATACTTGGTATAAATTTCATCTTTGCTTAAAAGCTCGTATTCTAAAGTATTCACAAAACCAAGCATTGGTGATTTTACCTGATCTCTTGCTATATCCATAAGATCTGAAATCACAGCACTTGCAGTGGCTTCTCCTCCTGCTCCTGCTCCATAATACAAACTTTCACCTAATAAATCTCCATTAATGCTTATAGCATTCATCACTCCATCAACTTTTGCAAGCATTTTTTCTTTATCTATTATAGTAGGATGCACTCTTAATTCTACTTTATTTTCACGCACCTTAGCTATACCTAAAAGTTTTATGGTAAATTCAAACTCATTAGCAAAATACATATCTTCAGGCGCAATTTCGCTAATACCCTCGATCAAGATATCTTCAGGTTTAGCTTTAAGATTATAAGCGATACTTGATAAAACAAGCAGTTTATGTGCTGCATCTTGCCCTTCTATGTCAAAAGTTGGATCAGCTTCTGCATAACCTAAATTTTGAGCTATTTGTAAGGCTTGTTTAAAACTCATATTTTTTTGACTCATAGAACTTAAAATATAATTACTCGTACCATTTAAAATCCCTTTTATAGCCAAAATATTATTTGCACTTAAACCTTCTTTTAAAACCTTGATAATAGGAATTCCTCCAGCCACACTTGCTTCATAACCAAAAGCTAAATTTTTAGCTAAATTTTCAAGTTCATAACGATGATAAGCAAGCATAGCTTTATTTGCAGTAACAACAGCTTTTTTCTTTTTTAAAATTTCACTCACTATTTTAAAAGCTTCATCCACCCCACCCATTAATTCTACAAAAACATCTACATCAGCATTTAAAATTTCTTCAACACTATGAGTAATTGGAATTAAAGCATTTTTTTTAGGACTTCTAGCAAGAGCGATCACAGGAGTTATGCTTTGCCCACATCTTGCACGAATAAGTTTATCGTTTTCTAAAAGAAATTTAACTACAGCACTTCCAACAGTGCCATAACCAAGAATCGCTACTTTCATAACTTACTCTTTTAAATATTTTTTGATATTACGTGCAGCTTGGCGTATGCGATTTTCATTTTCAATTAAAGCAATTCTTACATACTCATCACCTGCTTTGCCAAAACCTACCCCAGGACTTACTGCAACACTAGCACGCTGTAAAAGTTGCTTTGAAAATTCTAAACTTTTTAAATGTCTTTTGCTTTCAGGGAGTTTTGCCCAAACAAACATACTTGCTCTTGGTTTTTGAAGTTTCCAGCCTGCATTTTCAAAAGCTTCAAGTAAAATGTGCATTCTTTTATCATAAGTTGCACGGATTTCATCCACACAAGTTTGATCTCCATCTAAAGCTATGGTAGCTGCTACTTGAATAGGTGTATACATACCATAATCAAACCAAGATTTTATTTTTTTAAGCGCACTGACTAAGCGTTTATTTCCTACTACAAAACCTACACGCCAGCCTGCCATATTGTAAGATTTTGAAAGAGTGTAAGTTTCTACCGCTACATCTTTTGCGCCTTCAATTTCCAAAATAGAAGGAGTTCTATAGTCATCATAAGTTAAATCTGCATAAGCAATATCTGAAATAATATAAAATCTTTCTTTTTTTGCCATTGTTATTAATCTTTCATAAAAACTTTTCTCACAAGTTACTGTTGTTGGATTATGTGGGAAATTAACAACGACATATTTTGGACGCGGGATGCTTTCATTTAAAGTTTTATGTAAATTTTTAAAAAATTGATTTTCATCAAGTTCAAATTTTTCATTATAAGCTAAAGGCATTTTTGCTACATTTCCACCTGCTATAATAAAAGCTTGAGTATGTATAGGATAAGCAGGAGTAGGTACTATAGCGACATCTCCAGGATTTATAATCGCTCTTGCAAGATTTACAAAACCTTCTTTTGAACCCATAGTAGCTACAACTTCATTTTCAGGATCTAGATTAACATTATATTTTCTTTTATACCAATTACAAATTGCTAAGCGAAGTTTATAAATCCCCATGGATGTAGAATATCCCGAGGTTTTATCCTTGTTAGCACTTTCGCAAAGTTTATCTATAATGTGTTGTGGAGTTTTACCATCGGGATTTCCCATTGAAAAGTCGATGATATCCTCTCCAGCACGTCTTGCTGCCATTTTTATCGCATTTACTTCTGCGAAAACATAATTTGGAAGTCTTTCTATGGTATTAAAACGGATTTCATCAAACATTTTTAATCCTTTATTTTTTAAGTGTGATTTTTAAACCCCTGCGTATATTATCTAAACTATACATATCGCTTATAATAGCATATATAGCACCATTTGGAATAAGTTCTGAAAAATGATTATTTTTATTTTCGCTTTTTACCGCTTTAATTAGATTTAGATTTTTATCTAAAAAGAAGATTTTAGGAAACCAATTGTCTAAATCATTTGCATCAATAATCAAATTTGTAGCATTTTTTAAATCAAGCACATAGTCTTTAAGGGGCTTTTCTAATGATTTTGGAGTATTTAAATTAACATTTGTATTGGTTTTTAATGCAGCATTGGAAAAATTTAAATCATATTCATAGTCATATGCCCCAATACGCTTAATATTATCTATATAGACAGAATTTTCTTTTAAGAGATTGTAAAGCGTTCCAGGATCTAAAACATATTGAGATTCTACTTGTATAGTATAATCAATATTTCCCTCTCTTAAAATCAAATCTATAGGGATAAAATATATATATCCAGCATCCGTTAAAACATCGGATAAAATTTTAAAAAACATAACTTCATCAGCTTTTGCTTTAAAATTTAGTCTTAGACTTTGAGGATTTGATAGTGTTAGGGCAATTAAAGAATTGGTTTTTAATATTTGAGATATTTTTGCAATATCACAATTTCCATTATTATCTATGTAAGAATTATTTGAAAATAATAATTCTAGTTGAGAATTTTTACTAGGATTGTTTACTAAATTTTTTGCTAATTCAAGACTTGATATTGCAAAAGATATATTAACCCAAAGAGTAAGAATAATAATTTGTTTTACCATTCTTTACCTTTATTTAATTTTATAAATTCAGCAGCTGAAATACTTATAATTTTTCCATCTTTGATTAAAAAACGTTTTGAATTCCCTGCAGGAAATTTTTGTTCTTTATTTTCTTGATCAAACATTGTTAAAGCTGCAGCTCCAGTTAAAACCAGTTGATCTTTATCTAAAGAAATATTAAAATCTTTTTCTTTAACAAAGCTTGTTTTTTTAAGGCTTTTTAAATCTATCAAACCTATCCAAATCTTGGTAGAGGTTTTAAAATGTGCTTCTTTTAAAGAATCAGTTTTTGGTGTATTTGTATCTTCTTGGATTTGGGTATTTTTTTCTTCATCGAGTAGGGTTGTGTTATTTTCACTGATATTGTTTTCTATGCTTATGTTTTTATCATTTTCTTGCAATGAGACGTTTTGGCTTGGTAAAACGCTCTCTGTTTGATTTGTTTCTTGTGCTTTATTGTTGTCTATAACAACAACATTGTTTTCACCTAAAGATTTTAAATTTTCTTGTGCTTGTCCTATTATATCTATAACTGTTGCACTAGTATTATTTTGTTCATCTTTGAAAAAAGTTTTAAGTGTATCAAAATAATAAATTCCACTTCCTATAATCACTAAAATAATAAAAGTAACCAAAAAAGGCCAATTAGAAGAGGTTTTTGGGCTATAAGCATCTAGTTTAGGGGTTATCATTTTTGATTTTGTTTGTGGAGTAGGATTGTTTTCGTTAAGATAAGCTTCATACTCTTCGTTAAAATCACTAAAGTCAAGTTCATATTCTCTGCTCAAAATTTTAACAAAACCTTTAACATTAAAACGACTTAAAACAGTAAAATTCTTTTCTACTAAAGCTTCAAGAAAATCAAGTTCAATTTGCGTTTTTGCTGCAACTTCTTTTAAATTTAATTCTTGTATTTTTTTCCAATTAAGCATTTAACATCCTATCACAAAGTATTGCAAAAGCAGCGCTGACATTAAGACTATCAAAATTATTTTTCATCGCAATGCCCACGCATTCATCGCATTTTTTTACAATTTTAGAGCTTAAACCAAAACCCTCGCTACCCAAAACTAAAACTTTTTTACCTTTGCTTATTTTTACACTGTGAATTTCTTTTCCTGAGCCATCGCTCGCATAAAAATAAAAACCTACTTGTTTTAGTTCATTTATTACACTTAAAGCATCGTTACTTATCACAATAGGTAAATCAAGAGCCGCTCCGCTGCTTGTGCGAATTACTCCTTCCATGGCTAATTTTTCACCAATAAAAATTAAAGCCCCAACCCCTAAAGCATAAGCTGTACGTGTGATAGCCCCTATATTTCCTACATCACTAATTCCATAAAGCATAACAATAAAATCATTTTTTTTGATCTCATTTAAATTTGCAAAAGAACTTTCTTTAATATCTAGCAAAAAACCTTGATGATTTCCACCTTTCGCATAAGCTTGAGCAGTTTTAAAATCAAGTTTTTTGATTTTAAAACCTGATTTTGCGATTTTGGAAAAAGTAATTTTATCACATTCTTTTGCTAAATAAAGCTCATTGATACAGTCTTTATGATATTCTAAAATATAAAAAAATATTTGCTTCCCATAAACTATCATATTAAAATTTTACCTAATCTTGACTTAAAAGCAGTTTTTGATAAATTTCTTTTGCATTTTTTCCATTGATCTTTGATAATAATTTTGCTTTTGCTTTTAAAGACAGCTCTAAATCCATAATATCTTTTTCACAAAGAGTATTTTGCAAAAAATTTTGCTCTTTTGATTGCAGTACTACAACCCATTCACCGTTTAAATTAGACTTTTTTAAAATTTCAAAAAGCTCTTTAGCATTGCCTTTAAATTTTTTTTCAAATTTTTTACTAATTTCTTTAATCAAAAAAATTTCTCTTTGGCTGTCTAGAATCATAATTTGTTCTACTAAAGATAAAATACGTTTGGGGGATTCGTAAATAATACTTGGATAAGGAAAGTTTAAAATTTTTTCTATATCTTTTTGTCTTTCTTTGCCTTTATTTGCTAAAAAACCAATAAAGATAAATTCTTTTTGACAAAATGCCGAGCTTACAAGAGCAACTAAGGCTGCATTTGCACCTGGTAAAATTTCATAGGCGATATTATTTTCTTGTGCAAATTCTACCAAAGCCTTGCCAGGATCACTAATTCCTGGCATTCCTGCATCGCTTAAATAAGCTACATTTTTTTCAAATATCTTTAAATCAATACTTGCTAAAACTTCTTTTTCATTATGGGAGTGTAAGGCTATAAATTTAGAAATATGTATATCAGTGTGAAATTTGGTATTTAATAACGAAATCAAAGACCTACTTACTCTTGTATCTTCGCAAAACACAAGATCGCAAGTCTTTAAAAGTTCTAAGGCTCTAAAAGAAATATCGCTTAAATTTCCTATGGGAGTAGGAATAAAATAAAGCATAATTATTGCATTGCGTATTTTTTCTTAAATTTCTCTACACGACCTGCAGCATCTACAATTTTTTCACTGCCTGTAAAAAAAGGATGGCAATTTGAACAAATATCTACTCTTAATTCTGCTTTGTTTGACTTTGTTGTAAAAGTATTTCCACAAGCACAACTTACTTTGCATTCTACATATTCTGGGTGAATTTCTTTTTTCATTAGTTTTCCTTAAAAATTAAAACAATAAGCCGTGATTATAAATTATTTAACATAAAAAAGAGATTAATTTAAGAAAAGTTAAAGCAAAATTTTTGAAGCTATAGCTATAATAGCTGTTTGACTTTTTAGAATATTAGAGCTTTTAAGAGAGATTTTCCGGTTAAACAATAATCTCTCATCATTGTTAAATCCACCTTCAGGACCTATAAAATATAATTCTTTTTCATCGAAATGACTTTGTTGTTCTCCTTGAAAATCAACCATAATTGCATTTGGAAATTTTTGAACAAATTCTTGAGTGCTTTGGTGGATAATTAAATCCATTTTAGTATTTCTACCGCATTGTTCACAAGAAGAAATAATGATTTTTTCAAATCTTTCTAAATCGATTTTAAAATTTCTTTGTGAAAAATTTGTAAAAACCAAATGTAACTTTTTTACTCCAAGTTCATTTAAGAAAGGTAGAGTTTTTTCTAAAATTTTAATATCTATAATGGCTAAGGCTAAGTTTAATTCACTTTGTTTTATATTTTGTGATTTTTTGTTTAAAAATTTTAAAGTGCAAGAATTTCTTGTTAAATTTGTGATTGTATAGTTGTAAAGAAAATTATCTTGTAAATTTCTAAGATTTAGCTCCGAATTTTCCTTTACTCTTCTTACTTTTAAATGATTAAAGTTTTCTCCTTGAAGTTGTATAAACTCTTCTCCAGCTTGCTTGTTGTACAAAAATTGCATTTTATAGATATCTTTCTATTAAAAAAGGCAAAAACAATAAAAAAATTTCAAAAGGTAAAATCAAACAACTAATCCATCTAAAAGTGGCATATTTTCTAAATCTTCTTGCTTTTTTAAAACAAACAAAGTGAAAAATTGCTAAGGCAAAAATTAAGATCCAAGAAAAAATCATTACCCAGATATTGACATTCATTTGAAATTGTTTCATTGCTGATAACAAGCAACCTGTAAAAATAATCAAAGCTAAAAATAAATAATAAATTGGTAAAAATAATCGTATTCTGCGAATAAAAATGAATTCGGTTTTAAAATTTCCTTGTGTTAGTATAAGATAAAAAAGCATTAAAAAACCGCTCGCATAAAGACTATAAAGATGTAAAGCTAAAAAGAATTCGTAACTTTGATCCATTATTTTCCTTTGTTTATAAAATCAGCTAAATTTTGAATTTGTTCATCGCTTAAAAAACTATGGTTTTTATCTTTTATCATTTTTATTTTTTGTATAAAAATTTTATTGCCTAAGGTTTTAATGGCCGTGCTGTTTTTAGGTTTTAATTCCCCTTTTTCTCCATGACAAGTGGCGCATTTTTGTTTATATAAAGAGTTGATAATACTAGGATTGGCTTCATGTTCATCATCTGAACTTTGTGCTTCATCATCTACAGGTAAAGGTAGGTTGGAGTCACTTAATTCTGTTTTTTCATCGTTTTGTTCTATTTGGACTACTTCTTGATCTGTATTTTGAGTCTTGGAAATATTTTTTTCATCATTAGAACAGGCAGATAAAACTAATAAAAAAAAACTTAAGGCAATTAAAATTTTAGCTTTTTGCATTAAATCTCCTTTGGATTTATAAAAATTTCTTCATTTTTTAATTTGTTATAAAAATCTATATCATTCCATTCTACTTTAATGCCATTGGAAAATTCTATGTCTTGAAGTGAAATTTTTGGCATTAGTTCACTATAGGCATCTTCTCTAAAACCTTGTGCATAGCCTGTTCTTGTTTCATGAACAATGATGCTTTGTAAAGTCACTCCTTGTTCTCCATTTACCATTTTTGTTTGTTTTAATAAAGCATCTATAAGTATGAAAAATACACGACAAAAATTTTCAGCACTTACATTAACAGGCAGGCAAATCCAACGACTTGAATATTTTTTCATTTCTTCTAAATATTTTGCGTCATCATATTTAAAAAGAGTGATAGCATGATCAAAACTATCAATAATTTGGCGTATATAGGTTTTTAAAAGTCCAAAATCATAGACCATTCCAGCATTATCTAAATATTTGCTTTCAAGTAAAACTTCAACTTTGTAAGAATGTCCATGAATGCTACTTTTGCAACGCTTAGAAGAACAAAATCTAACAATGTGTGCATTTTCAAATTCAAATAATTTTCTTATAATCATACACCCTCTTTATCGTTCCAAAGACGAATATGAATTCTATCAGAATAATTATAACCATTCTTAATACAAAATTCAGCAATTTTTTGAGCATTTTTTTTAAGATTTTGCTCATTTTCACCCATAGGCATGCAAAAAATTTGATTTGGAGCTTCTTTTAGAATTTCATTGATTTCTAAAAATGAATTATCAAGGGTATTGGCATCTAAAACAAATTTATAAAAACTATCTTTTGCGTAATTTTTAAATGCTTTCAAAGCTTTAAAATTTAATCGTTTATCTTTTTTTATCCCACTATTTTGGAGTTTAACGCTTAAAGCAAAAATACATTCTTTGTAAAAAGGATATCTATCAAAATCAATTTCTATACTTCCATTGCTTTCAAAGTGTATTTCAAATTTATTTTTTAATAACATTTGGATAAATTTTATAAATTCAGGATTTTCATAATGGATTAATGGCTCTCCACCTGTGATAACAACTATAGGATTAAAGTCTTGTTTTAATTTTATCACTCTTTTTAAAAGTTCATTAGCATTTAAAGTTTCATAACTTTCTTTAAAATCTTTTGTGAAAACAGCTCTTATCGTGTCACATCCAATGAGAGTTTTATCGTTTTTTGATATTTTTACATTAAAACCTAAACAGTTGAAATTACAACCAGCAAAACGCATAAAAATAGCTAATTTTCCATTATATTTGCCTTCTCCTTGAATGCTTAAGAAACTTTCAACAAGTTGCAAAATTAACCTCCAGTTTGATAAAAAGCACGAGATGAGGTTTCATTATCAACAACACTCCATTTATTTTTTTCTGGTTTATTTCTTAATACTTCTTGTAATATTTCTACAGCGGCTTTAATATCACCTTTTCGAACCGCTTCTTTTATGCTTAATGCTTCATCAAAATAAAGGCAAGGTATTAACAAGCCTTCAGCACTTAAGCGTATGCGATTGCAAGAATCGCAAAATTCATGGCTATGAGGATCTATAATTCCAAATTCATAATCATCTGCCTTGTAAATACTCACAGGTGCTTTTTCATCTTTTTTTATAAGTTGAATTTGATATTTTTGACTCAAAATTTGTATAATTTCATCTCTTTTTAATCCTTGTAATTTACCATAAGCATGAGTATTTTCCATAAATTCTATAAAGCGAATTTGAGCTTTTTTTGATTTTGCAAATTCCAAAAGAGATATCAGTTCATCATCGTTTAAATTTTTAAGAGCTACAGTATTAAGTTTTACTTTCAAATCTAGATTTAAAGCTTCATCAATTCCAGATAAAACACTATCTAATACATCTTTTTGCGCAAGAGTTTTTGCTTTTTTGTGATCTAGGGTATCAAGTGAAATATTAAGTCGTTTAAGTCCAGCATTTTTTAGGTCTTTAGCAAAGTCTTTTAGTAAAAATCCATTTGTAGTTATAGCAAGGTCAATATCGCTTTTATAATCGCTAATTATTTTTATAAAAATACTTAAATCTTTTCTTAATAAAGGTTCTCCACCTGTTATACGGATTTTTTCAATTCCTTCGTCTATAGCTGCTTTAACAAATAAAAAAAGTTCTTCGAAGCTTAATAAATTTTCTTTTGGCTGATAATCGAAAGGAATTTTTGGCATACAATAAAGGCAGCGAAAGTTACATCTTTGTGTAACTGAAATTCTAAGATAATTTATCTTTCTACCGAATTGATCTATAAGCATTTATTTTCCATTCTATTTTATTAATTTCTTAAATTTTAAGACAAGTTCTACATTTCCAGTGCCAATGCGTAAATCTTTAGCGATTTGTTCTATGCTTTTTCCTTCTTTGAAAAGATTTTCTATTTTTTGTTCTTCTGTATCGTAATTTGGCGTAAGTTTAGCCATGCTTTGTGCTTTTTGTTCCAAATTTAAAAGACGATTTTGTTGTTCATTTTGAAAATCTTCTATGATATGTTCCATAGTTTTTAGTGTTCTTAAAACAGGAGTGATTTTTGAACTGATTTGTTTATCAAGTTCAATCATAATTTCTTCTTTTAAAAGAGAGGTTTTATAGTCTTCATCCTCTTCGCTATCATCTTTAACTCCTAATTCTTTACGAAAATAATGAAGTTCTTTGGTAATATCTTCTATCACATTTTGAAGTTTTGCTATTTTTGCATTATTTTCTCTTTCTTTGATATTCATATAGGCTAGCATTGCAATTAAAAGCACAATTATAAAAACTAAATAAAGTACATCATCACTCATTCTTGGCCTTTCTTATTTCTTATCATATTTCTTTGAATTTCAACAACAAAAGCATCAAAAGCCATTTTGTCTTCAGGCTTAATTTTGATAATTTTTGCCAATGTTTGACTTTGAGCTTTGATAAAAATAGCTATTTTTTGATTATTTAAATCAAATCTTAAATAATATTCTTTATCTTCTTCTAAAATAGTATCCAAAAAATTTAGATATTCAAAATTCAAAGATTCTACTACCCCTTTTTGCTTAAGTGGTATAAGTTCTTTATTTTTATCTAAAGAATTTTCAAGCCTTAAAATATCTTCTTTTAGGCTTAAAAGAAGATCAAAAATAATTTTTTCACCCTCATCAAAATCAATGCGTAAAGCAAGTTTTTTCCATTTTAAAATTTGAGAAATTGCTCCAAGTTTTAGGTATTCTCCAAGAAAACGGTTATTTTCTATTTCACAACATTCTAAATGAGCTTCAAATCCTGCTTTAAAAAGTGTTAATTCCATAATAAATCAATCCAAATAAAAATAAAAAAGATAATACTTAAATAACCATTTAGAGTAAAAAATGCTCTATCAATATGAGCAAAATTCTTGTGAACAATTTTATGTTCCAAGGCTAAAATAATACCGCTTATAATTACCCCAATAAGTGCTATTTTTCCAAGCGCTATACCCCAAACTTCCCACACAAAAAGAAGCCAAAATAATACCGCTAAAATATGGCAAAAAGCTGATATAAATAAAGTAGTCTTTGAACCAAATTTAGCAGGAATAGAGTGAAGTCCTATTTTTTTATCATACTCCATATCTTGTAAAGAATAAAGCAGATCAAACCCAGCTGTCCAAAAAGTTACACCTAAACATAAAATAACGCTATAAATGTGAATTTCACCCATAATAATAACACTTCCTGCAATAGGCGCAAGTCCTAAACAAAATCCCAAAACTAAATGCGCTAAAGAACTAAAGCGCTTAAAAGCTGAATAAATAGCCAATACAAAAAGCACAGGAAAAGACAAATAAAAGGCCAAGGTATTAATAAAATAAGAACATGATATAAAAATAAGTGCATTAATAATAATAAAAACCCATACACTTTTTCTACCTATTTTTCCACTGACATTAGGGCGATTTGCACAACGAGGATTATCCTTATCTATATCTTCATCCATTAAACGATTTGTAGCCATGGCAAAATTTCTTGCACTCACTGCACAAATAATACCTAAAATCAATGCCTTAAAACCAAACCAAGCAGTGTCATTTGCAAGTTTTGATGCTACAATCATAGAGGAAAATAAAAAAGGCAAAGCAAAAATAGAATGCTTAAATACTACAAGTTCTAAAATATCTTTAAATTTTATCCAGAATGTGTTCATTTTTCTACTTTAAAATATTTTTTGCTATGATTTTACTAAAATTTTTATAAATTTTAGGATAAATATTAAAATGTTTTTTGAAATAGCATTAATAGGAACAACCGCGAGTGGAAAAACATACATAGCCAATACTTTAGCAAGAGAATTTAATGCTGTTGTTTTAAGTCTTGATAGTCTTTGTGTTTATAAAGAGATTAATATAGCAAGCGCCAAGCCTTCACAAAATGATCTTGCGAGTATAAAATACTTTGGGGTGAATTTATTGAGTGTGAATGAACATTTTAATGTTGAGTTATTCATAAGAGAATATCAAAAAGCAAAAGAATTTGCTTTAGCTAGAAATTTACCTCTAATTATAGTAGGTGGAACTGGATTTTATTTAAAAACTATGATAGATGGTTTAAGTGAAAAAACCTTAGAGTCAAAGAGTTCTTTAAATAACGATGAAATTTATGCTCTTTTATTAAATATTGATCCAAACTATAAAATAGAAAAAAATGATACTTATAGATTAAAAAAATGGCTGGGTATTTATGAACAAACAAGAGAAATTCCTAGTGAATTTTTAAAAAGAACACAAAAAACCGGGGTGCTTAAAGATATAGAAATTTATGAGCTTGCGTGGGATAAAGAAATTTTAAAAAAACGTATTAAAACTAGAACAAAAGAAATGCTTGATAATGGACTTTTAGATGAAGCAAAAATTCTTTTTTCTAAATTTGATCATAAACTTAAAGCATTAAATTCTATAGGTTTGAAAGAGTGTAAAGAATATTTAGATGGAGAAATTTCCTTTAAAGAGCTTGAAAATTTAATCACGATACATACTACACAACTTGCCAAAAGACAAAGAACTTTTAATAAAAAATTTCAAAGTAAAGCCTTGGAATTTGATAAAGCTTTAGCTATTTTAAGAATGAAATTTTCAATCGAAAAATAAATGTTCTATTAGAATTTTTACTCCTAATATAATTAAAACCAATCCGCCTAAAAGTTCAGCTTTATTTTTAAGATAAATTCCAAATTTATTTCCTATTTTTAGAGCAATGATGCATAAAATGAAGGTGATAATACCTATTAAAAATATAGCTAATAATAAATTTACATTTAAAAATGCAAAACTTATGCCAACTGCTAACGCATCGATACTCGTAGCAATTGCTAAAGTTAGCATGGTTTTAAAGCCAAATTGATTGGCATTACTATCGCAATTTTCATTTTCCAATGACTCTTTGATCATTTTTAATCCTATTAAAGAAAGCAAAATAAAAGCTATCCAATGATCAATACTCGCTATAAAAGATGCAAAAGTTATGCCTATAAAATAACCAATAGTTGGCATCAAGGCTTGAAATCCACCAAAATAAATTCCAACAATAAGATAATGTTTTAAATGTAGTTTTTTAACACTAAAACCTTTGCATAGTGATACAGCAAAAGCATCCATTCCTAAAGCACAGGATAAAAAAATAAGACTATAAAAATCCATAATAAATCCTAAAATTTTATAAAAAATTGAAGATGAAATTATAATCAAACAAAGATAAAAATCACATAATTTTGATATATTTAATTAAATTTTAAGAAATAAATATATATAATTCAATTTCATTTTTATTTTTTACTCCTTAAAAGTGGCCCATTCGTCTAGCGGTTAGGACATCGCCCTTTCACGGCGGTAACACGAGTTCGAGTCTCGTATGGGTCACCACTTTTTAATTTTTCTTTTAAAATAACGATTTTTTCATTTTTTCTATTAAAATTTAATAAATATTAATAATTTATTTTGTAGAATACGAATAGCTTTTGATATAAGCCTATTATAGACTTATATCAAGGCTGGGCATTATTGAGCTGGTGTTTGCTCTTTTGTTTTTTTGTGAGTTTTAGCTTCATGTTTTTTATCAGCTTTAGCTTTTGAATGATGAGCTTTTGTATGTGTTTGATTCACATCGCTTGGAGTATTAGCTGCAAAAACATTAGCTGCGAAAGCACCTAGTAATGCTGAGATTAGTACAACTTTTTTCATATTTTCCTCCTTATGAATAATTTTTAGTTGCAAATTAATTGTAATTATTAAAAATCAACAAATAGATATTTTTTGTAAAAATATTTCAAAAAAATATAATTTTTTTATATATATTTAAATTATTATTAAAATATATTATAAATGTATCTTATTTTATTTAGGTTAAATAAATAGAAATTTTACCCACTAAGCTTTTAAGATATTTTTACTCTTTTTAATATTATTATGGTAATATTTTCAATATCAAACTAAAAATAAAGGAGAAATTATGTTTGAATTAAGAAAATTACCTTATGATACCAATGCTTTTGGTGATTTTTTGAGTGCTGAAACTTTTAGCTATCATCATGGAAAACATCACAATACTTATGTTACAAATCTAAATAATCTTATTAAAGATACTGAATTTGCAGGTAAAGATCTTGTAAGTATTATCAAAACTTCAAATGGGGGCGTATTTAATAACGCAGCTCAAGTTTATAATCATGATTTTTATTTTGATTGCATTAAGCCAAGTACAGGCTGTGGCTGTGGCGGTTCATGCCAAAGTATAGATGCTAATTTACAAGCGGCATTAGAAAAAGAATTTGGATCTTTGGAAAATTTCAAAGCTGAATTTATCAAAGGTGCTACAGGAGTTTTTGGTTCAGGATGGTTTTGGTTAGTTTATAATACTAAAAATCAAAAACTAGAATTTGTAGGTACTTCAAACGCAGCTACACCAATTACCGAAGATAAAGTTCCTTTACTTGTTGTAGATGTTTGGGAGCATGCTTATTATGTAGATCATCGTAATGCACGCCCTGCTTATTTAGAGAAATTCTATGCTCATATTAATTGGGAATTTGTTGCAAAAGCTTATGAATGGGCTTTAAAAGAAGGTATGGGATCAGTTAGCTTTTATGCGAATGAACTTCATCCTGTAAAATAATTTAAAGGCATCAAAACGATGCCTTTTTTACTCTCCTAAACTCGGAATCATTTCGATAATCTTCCAAGGAAGTCCTTGAGAATTTAGCTCTTCCATAAAAGGCTTAGCGTCAAATTCTTCCATATTAAATACACCTTTTCCTTGCCAAATTCCTTTAGCGATTAATTTTGTACCTATCATAGCAGGAACACCTGTAGTATAGCTCACAGCTTGTGCGCCAGTTTCTTTGTAACATTCTTCATGATTGCAAACATTATAAATATAAACTTGCTTGTCTTTTCCATCTTTTTTACCACGAATCACACAACCTATATTGGTATAACCTTTAGTGCGTGGCCCCAAACTCGCAGGATCAGGAAGCAAGGTTTTTAAAAATTCTATAGGAATGATTTCTTTTCCTTGGTGCATCACAGGTTTAATTCCTAGCATTCCAACATTTTCAAGGCATTTCATATGAGTTAAATAACTTTGTCCAAAGGTCATAAAAAAGCGTATTCTTTTTAAACCTTTGATATTTTTTACCAAGCTTTCAAGTTCTTCATGATAAAGCAAATAGCTATCTTTTACGCCTACTTCTGGATAATCCCACTCCATTTTTATTTCCATCGGCTGCGTTTCTATCCACTTGCCATTTTCCCAATAACGCCCTTTAGCAGAAACCTCACGCAGATTGATTTCAGGGTTAAAATTCGTCGCAAAAGCATAGCCATGATCACCTGCATTGCAATCTAAAATATCTATATAAGAAATTTCATCAAATAAATTTTGCTGTGCATAGGCACAAAAAACATTAGTTACACCAGGATCAAATCCACTTCCTAAAAGTCCTAAAATTTCTGCTTGTTTAAACTCATCATTTCTCGCCCATTGCTCTTTATATTCAAATTTAGCTAAATCAGGATGTTCATAATTTGCTGTATCTACATAATTAATCCCTGCTTTTATACAAGCATCCATTAAACTTAAATCTTGATAAGGCAAAGCAACATTGAGTAAAATTTGAGCCCCTGTTTTCTTGATGAGTTCTACAACTGCATTGCTATCATCAGCATCAATTTGTGCTGTTTCAATTTGAACCCCTAAACGCTCTTTGATAAAAGCAGCGATTTCATCACATTTGCTTTTTGTTCTACTAGCTAAAGTGATTTTACTAAAAGTATCAGAATTCATTGCGCATTTTACAGTAGCCACACGACTTACCCCGCCTGCGCCTATGATTAAAAGATTTTTCATGAAATTTGTCCTTAAAAGATTTTTAGGAATTTTAGCTAAAAATTGATAATATCAAAATTTATTTTTTCTTCTAAGTTATAATTTGAGCTTAATAACATAAAAAATTCTATATTTTTATATCTTAACTTAAGTCTATAAAAAGCCCCTAAAAATTCTTTTTGTAAAATTTTAGCCTCAAAACGATTTTCTATTTTAAGCTCTGCATAACCAAAAATATAATTTTTTGAAGCTATCCAAGCAAAAAATTCATCTTCTAAATCAAGTTTTTTTTCTATGATATTTAAATCAGGTAAAATTTGCGCACTTTTAAAATTAGGCTTAAAATAAAGCTCTTTAGGATTTGCATGAGCTAAAATTTTTCCTTTTTCTAAAAAAGCGATTTGATCGGACATACAATAAGCATCTTCAATATCATGAGTTACCATAATAGCCGTAATGCCTTGATTTTCTATCATTTTTTTCAATTCTCTTCTTAAATCCTGTTTTAAATTTTGATCCAAATTAGAAAAAGGTTCATCTAAGAGCAAAAGCTTACATCCTCTTGCTATAGCTCTAGCAAAAGCCACTCTTTGCGCTTGCCCTCCTGAAATTTCATCGATTTTTTTATATCGTAAATCTTCAATTTCAAAAGTTTTAAGCAAATGATTTAAAATTTGATTTTTATCTTTTTTATCATAAAGTGCAAAAAGTATGTTTTTTTCAACATTTAAATGAGGAAATAAAGCATAATTTTGAAACATCAAAGCCACTTCACCTTTGCAAGAAAACAAATCATAAGAACTAGCTTGTTCAAGCTTAGCAACAATCCTTAAAAGTGTGCTTTTTCCACTTCCACTACCTCCTAAAATGCTCAAAAATTCTCCTTCTTTGACATGAAGATTGATATTTTCTAAAGCTTGTATTTTTCCAAAATTTTTAGATAAATTTTTAATTTCTAACATCATCTTTCCTTGTGATTTTATCCATCCAAACAACAACCATTAAAGAAAGAAAAACGATAAACAAGGAAGGCAAAGCTGCATCATAAATTCTTTCATCACTTGCAAACCAGAAAGCTTTAACACTTAAAGTTTCAAAGCCAAAAGGTGCTAAAATTCTACTTAAAGGAAGTTCTTTAATCGTATCAATAAAAACAATAATAAAAGCTAAAAATAAAAAATGTTTCATTAAAGGTGTGTGAATTTTAAAAAATAAAATAAAATAATTCGCTCTTAAATTTAAACTTGCCTCATCAGTATTTAGATGAATTTTATTATATCCTCCCTCTAAAGAATAAATTGCACTCGCTAAAAAACGAATTATATAAGCAAAAACAAGAACAAGTAAAGAATTTCCCAATAAACTCATATGAAAAATTTTATCCAAAAATACAAAAAGCACTATAATACTAATCCCTAAAGCAGCAGCAGGTATAGAATAACCCAAAGAACTTATTTTTAAAATAAATAAATTAAAAAAATGATTTTTAACTATCCTAGAACTAAACATCAAAAAATAAGCTAAAAAAGTGGTAATTAAAGCAGTGACTAAAGCTAAGATTATAGTTTGAAAACTGATAATATAAAATTGTGATTCAAAAAGCTTATGATCTTTTAACCCCCAATAAACTAGCCAAATAAAAGGTAAAATAAAACCTACAAAAGCAATCATAAAACAATAAATACAGGATAGAATTTGTTTGATAGGATTTAATTTTCTTTTTTTGATAAAAAGAGTTAAATTTTGATTAAAACTATAATGATGTTTATTTTTACAATAATAATCCACATACATAATCAAAAATACAAAAAGCATTAAAATACCCGATAAAACACTAGAAGAATAAGAATCATTCAAATCATACCAGAGTTTAAAAATTCCAGCCGAAAAAGTATCCACTCCCAAATAAGCACTTGCACCATAATCACTTAAAGTTTCCATTAAAACCAATAAAGCTCCAGAAAAAATGGCAGGTCTTGCGCTCAAAAGTGCCACGCGTGTAAAAATTCTAAATTCAGAATATTTCATAATTTTAGCTATTTCATAAGCCTCTTTAGCTTCACTTTTAAAAGCTGTTTTAGCAAATAAATAAATATAAGGATATAAAGAAATAGCCAAAACAAAAATAACGCCATAATGATTGAAAAAATCTATCCTAAAGCCAAAATTTTCATGAAAAAATCCTTGAAAATCCATAATTCCCACATAAACAAAGGCTAAAATATAAGCAGGTATGGCCAAGGGTAAAATGAGTAATTTTTCTAAAATTTTACAGAAATAAAAATCATAATTTGCGATCAAATAAGCAGAACTCACACCCAAAATCAAGCTCAAACACAATACTCCCACGCTAATTATAAAAGTATCTTTGATGAATTTTAAAAATAAATAATCAAAAAAATGACTCAAATTTTCTTTAATAGATGAAAATTGGGTTAAATCACTTGTATTAAAATTTTGAAATAAAATATAAAAAAGTTCAGCAAAAATACCAAAAATAGGCAAAGCAAGAAAAAGGGCAAGTAAAATTGCCCCGAGTTTATAGTATTTTAGGGTTTTATACATTATCTAAAACCGACTTCATCGTAAATTTTAACAGCTTCTTTAATATTTTCTGCTATCTTACTCACAGGAATTTGATCTTCTTTGAAAGTTCCAAAATCTTTTACCGTTTGGCTTAATTCTATATCATTTCTTATAGGAAATTCATAATTACTATCAGTAAGAATTTTTTGAATTTCAGGACTTAACATAAATTCCATAAATTTTTTAGCCGCATCTTGATTTTTACTTGATTTTGTCATAGCAATACCGCTAATGTTAATATGCGTTCCTCTATTGTCTTGATTAGGAAAAATAATACTCAAAGAATTCCCCACTTCTACATCTTTTGGATTTTTAGAATTCTTTAAAAGCCCTATATAATAAGTATTCATAACTGCAAATTTAGCTTCGCCTGCAAATACTTGTCTGGCTTGATCTCTATCTCCACCCTTTGGATTTGTCGCAAGATTTTCAAGCACACCTTTAGCCCATGCTTTAGCCTCTTTATTTCCGTCATTAGCTATAATAGATGCTAAAAGAGTTTTGCTATAAGGAGCTGTAGCACTTCTCATAACAATTTCTCCTTTAAATTCAGCTTTTGCTAAATCTTCATAATTTTTCATTTTGCTAATGTCGATATTTGCGTTTTTGTTGTAAGCAATAATTCTTGCTCTTTTTGTGATCGCAAACCATTCTTTATCCTTATCTCTTAAATGAGCAGGTATAAATTCTTCTAAATATTTTGATGAAACAGGAGATAAAAGTCCTAAATTTTTAGCTTCTGTAAGATTTGAAATATCAGCTGTGATGAAAATATCAGCAGGAGAATTACTTCCTTCAAGAGAAAGCCTTTTAATAAGTTCTGAAGCTTTAGCTTGAGTATGATTGACCTTAATACCTGTTTTTTCTTCGAATTTTTTTATGATTTCAAAATCAGCATCATAATTTCTTGCTGAGTAAATATTAAGCTCACTAGCACCTAAAAATGAAAAAGCCGTTAAAAACATAAGAAAGATTTTTTTCATATTTTATCCTTTATTGAGAATTATACTCGGTTTTATTAAGATCTTTAAAATCAGTATGAGAATGTTCAGAGCAAGCAAAAGCAAAGCCAACGCATAGTAAAAATAAAATTATTTTTTTCATAGACATTAATTCCTTTTTAGATATTTTGATAAGAAATATTAATATTAAAAAGTAAATATGACATAATCTTTATATTTTTATATTTCTTTAAAGAATAAAGAGGTTTATTTTTGACACATGTGTTGATAAATTTATGATTTTTAATAAACTCTTGATTAAATAAAGTTGATTAAAATTTTTCTTTTAAAAGGTGGTAGCATGTTTTCTTCATTTTTTGCAAGTAAAAAATGGGCTTTATGGGCTTATTTAGGACTTTTTTTACTCTTATTTTTTCTTTTCATTCAAACAAGTCTTAATGTTGCTATAAATTCATGGTATAGTGATTTTTATAATGTCTTGCAAAAACCTAAAATAGAAATTTTAGATTTAAATTCAACACAAAAAATAGAAACTAATTTCGAAAATAATGCCACTTTAATCCAAGAGGCTAATCAAAGAGCTGAGCAAAATTTCCAAAAAGCTAATTTTATCAATAAAGGTGCATTGTATTATTATCAAAATTTATTAGAATATTTTTTCAACTCTAGGGCTATGATTGAAAAGCCAAATTATTCAGCAAATGATTTTTATGCTTTGATTTTAGTTTTTTTGGCTATTGCTATTCCTTATGTTTTAATCGCTACGATTAATATCTATTTTGCTAGCGTCTATGCTTTTAAGTGGCGTGAGGCTATGACTTTTTCTTATTTAAAATTTTGGAAAAATAAAGATGATAATATAGAAGGAAGTTCGCAAAGAATTCAAGAAGATACTTATAATTTTTCTAAAATCGTAGAGAGTTTAGGACTTAGTTTTATAAAAGCTTTGATGACCCTTGTAGCATTTATCCCGATTTTATGGAGTTTAAGTGATGTTGTGAGTAAAGCTTTATTTGCAAATTTAAGCGAAAATTCTTCTTTTTATTTTTTAAAAAACATTGATGGTTTGCTTGTTTATATTGCACTTTTGATTTCTTTAGGAGGCTTGGTTGTGTCGTGGTTTGTAGGTATTAAGCTTCCTGGACTTGAATATAACAATCAAAAAGCTGAAGCAGCTTTTAGAAAAGAGCTTGTTTATGCTGAGGATAATCGCAAAGAATACGCTAAAAATGAGACTATGATAGAGCTTTTTACAGGGCTTAAATTTAACTATAAAAGACTTTTTTTACATTATGGATATTTTAATATTTGGCTCATTTTATTTGAGCAAATGATAGTTATAGTGCCATTTTTAATCATGGCACCAGGGCTTTTTGCCGGAGCTATAGGACTTGGTATTGTAATGCAGATTAACAATGCTTTTGATCAAGTACGAAGCTCTTTTAGTGTTTTTATCACAAACTGGACAACTATCACTCAACTTAGAAGTATATATAAGCGTTTAAAAGAATTTGAGAAAAATATTTCTTATAAGTCTTAGTTTTTTCTTGTAAAATACAAGAAAAAATTCAAATATTAAATTTACTTTTAATTGTGTATAATAAGGTTTAATAATATTTTATTTCTTAAGGAGCTTCATTGGACCCCAGTCAGGTTTTGGATTTAAACCAAACTTCTACAGCATCTTTTGATGCAGGATATTCTATACTTATGGTTGTTGTTGCACTTGCTCTAGTGTTTTTAAATGGTTTTTTTGTTTTGTCTGAATTTAGTATTGTTAAAGTACGTCGTTCCAAGCTTGAAGAGATGGTAAAAGAAAAAAAAGCTGGTGCCAAGAAAGCTTTGGAGGTTACTTCAAGACTTGATACTTATCTTAGTGCTTGTCAATTAGGAATCACTTTAAGTTCTCTAGCTCTTGGTTGGATAGGTGAGCCTGCTATTGCAAAAATGCTAGAAATTCCGCTTATTAATCTTGGTTTTAGCACTGTTATTATCCATACTATAGCTTTTATTATTGCTTTTAGTATTATTACTCTTTTACATGTGGTTTTAGGAGAACTTGTGCCAAAAAGTATAGCTATTGCAGTTGCAGATAAAGCGGTTTTATTTATAGCTAGACCTCTTCATTGGTTTTGGATACTCTTTTTGCCTTGTATTAAAATTTTCGATTTTTTAGCAGCTATAAGTTTGAAACTTTTTGGAATAAAACCTGCTAAAGAAAGCGAGCTAACTCATAGCGAAGAAGAAATTAAAATCATAGCAAGTGAGAGTCAAAAAGGTGGAGTTTTAGATGAATTTGAAACAGAGATCATACGCAATGCTGTTGATTTTTCAGATACTGTTGCTAAAGAGATTATGACTCCTAGAAAAGATATGATTTGTCTAAATAAACAAAAAAGTTACGAAGAAAATATGCAAATCATTTGTGAACATAAACATACTCGCTTTCCTTATATTGACGGTTCTAAAGATACTATTTTAGGGATGATACACATACGAGATATAATACAAAATGAATTAAGCCATAAAAGTCAAAATTTAGATACTTTTGTTAAACCTTTGATTTTAGTTCCTGAAAATATCAGCATTTCAAAAGTACTTGTAATGATGAATAAAGAACGCTCTCATACTGCATTAGTAGTTGATGAGTATGGTGGAACTGCTGGAATTTTAACCATGGAAGATATCATGGAAGAAATTATTGGCGAAATTAAAAGCGAGCATGAAGAAGACAGCTATAAAAAACTTGCTGAAAATATCTATGAATTTCAAGGACGATGCGATATAGAAACTGTTGAAGAAATGCTTGTAATAAACTATGATGAGGATTTAGAACAAGTTACTATAGGTGGATATGTATTTAATCTTTTAGGACGCTTGCCTATGGTAGGAGATCGTATTGAAGATGAACTTTGTTACTATGAAGTTAAAAAAATGGACGGGAATTCTATAGAGCGTGTTAAGGTGGTTAAAAAAACAAATAAAGATGAAGAATAAGCCTCTTTAGGCTTATTTCTTTTTGTAAATTTGGTTTTTAATTTCTATACACTCAAAACCTTTTTTATCTAGTGTAACTACGCGTAAATATCCACCATCATCTATTTTACCCTCGCATAAAAATACTCTTTTGGCTATTTTCATAGGAAGTTTTTCTTTATTTCTGTGTCCAAAGATTTGATAAAGATTGTCCGAGGTGAAATTGCAAAATTGATTTGCTACTTTTTGACTGTCTTCATATCCACCTACACCATAAATAAAATCATGGCTTGGTATAAAACTTATTTTTTCAGGTTTGGAGGGTATAAAATTTACTCCTCCATGTGAACAAAATATGAATTTATTTTGGAATTTGTAGTATAAACATTCTTTTAGATGAGGATAGAGTTTTCTAGCATCTCTTGGAGTAAGTTTTTCTTTTCTAAAATCCTTTAAAGTATTTTCATTAAATTCTTTGGAATTTGACAATTCTCCATTAGCCCATTTTATAAGATGTCTTTCGTGATTTCCTTCTAATAAGCATACGTTTTCTTTTTCGCAAATTTTTAAAAGAAATTTTATTACTTTGCCATTTTCTATACCTCTGTTGATATAATCTCCCAAAAATATATAAAATTCATCTTCTTTGATTGTTTTAATGTATTCTTTTAAAACACTATAACAACCTTGTAAATCTCCTATATGATGAATTTTTTTGTATTTGCTTAAATTTGGCATTTGGTAAAGACATTTTTTCCAGTCGCTCGAGTCTAAAATTGGGTATTTTTTTGGATTTTTTTTGAGTAAATCTTGAGTTTTTTCCAAAAGAGCATAAGGGATGATATATCCATTTTTTTTAGCTTCTAAAAGATTTTTTTCTTGACATTGTTTTAAAGAGTTATCAAAAACAATAACATACATTTTATAGCGATATTGTTTAGCTAAGTCTTTATAAATTTTTAATGTTTCATTGTAAGCGTTTATTATGCAAAACTCACCTTTTTGCATACGCATTTCTAGAAGTTTGAGTAAAATTTTACTCAAATCTTCATCATTTTTAACATTTAAAATTTTATATTCACTGATTATATTTTTAACGCTTCCTGATAAAAGACGCAAAGCATTTAAATCAAGTGTATAATTTTGAAGTTTGTTATTTTTGATAAATTCTTCTTGTCCTGCGTAATAATTCCCTCTTAAAACAAGTAAGATTCGCACATTCTTTGCCTAGATTTTCTTTAAAAATTCAGTTTTTAAAACAATAACGCCAAATTTATCTACTCTAGCCTCAATTTCACCTTCTTTAGAAGTGAGCTTAATATTTTTTATAGTAGTTCCACGTTTTAAAGTTGTACTTACACCTTTAACCTTAAGATCTTTTATTACACTCACGCTATCACCTGCGTTAAGTTCTGTTCCATTAGCGTCTTTAGCCATTTTTTTCCTTTCTTTGATCTAAAATATTTAAAATTTGCACCACTAAAGCAAAAGCCATAGCAGTATAAATATATGCCTTATCAATATGAATATCAAAACTTTCAGCAACTAAAACTACGCCTATTAACACCAAAAAAGCTAAGGCTAAAATTTTAATGCTTGGATATTTTTCAACAAAATTTGCTATAGGTTTAGAAGCAAAAAGCATCACAGCTACTGCGATAATAACAGCGATAATCATGATGGTTACATCTTGAGCAATTCCTACTGCGGTAATAACACTATCAAGCGAAAACACTATGTCAATCACAGCAATTTCAGCTACAACTATCCAAAGTTTATTGCTTGCTTTAAAATGACTTTGACTTTCTTCTTGATGAGAAATTTGCTCTTTAATTTCTTTAATAGACTTTACAATCAAGAAAAGCCCACCTAGTAAAAGAACTAGATCTCTTCCTGAAATTTCATTGCTCAATACACTAAACAAAGGTGTTACAAGTTTCATCACCCAAAAAAGAGACAAAAGAAGTAAAATTCTTGTAATCATTGCAAAAGCTAAACCTAAGATACGTCCTTTATCACGATGTTCATGGGGTAGTTTACTAACTAAAATAGCTAAAAAAATGATATTATCTATCCCCAGTACAATTTCAAGAGCACTTAAAGTAGCTAAAGTAATCCAAGCATCAATACTAAATATCCATTCAAACATAAATTTCCTTGAAAATTTTAAAATTTTTTAAAGCGATATTTTATAGTTTTAAAGCAAATACCTTTAATTCTTTAAGAAAAAATTTCAATCACACTTAAGGGTAAAATTTCATGTTCTAGGCTATGAATTTTTTCTTCAAATTCTTCAAAACTCAAATTTCTTTTTTCAAAAGCTTTTTGAGCTATAATCATTCCACCATCAAGTTCTTCACTGACCCAATGCACACTCACACCAGCCACTTTCATATCACTTTCATAACTTTCTTTAATCGCATGTGCTCCTTTAAAAAGGGGTAATAAAGAAGGATGAAGGTTAATTGCCTTAATATTTTTTGTAAAAACAGGACTTAAAATTCTCATAAAACCTGCTAATACAGTAAGATTTGCTCCACTTTCTTTGATTTTTTGTACCAAAATCGTATCAAATTCTTCACGAGTATTATAAGCCTTATGATCAACAATGACAGTATCAAGACTAAATTTTTTTGCTCTTTGTATACCAAAAGCATCTTTTTTATTGCAAAGGCAAAGTACTACTTCATAGGTATTTTCCCCTATGGTTTTTTTATGAAGTTTTTCTAAAATATTTTCTAAATTACTTCCATTTCCACTAAAAAGTACAGCTAATTTTACAAGCATTTTAATCCTTTGATAAGTTTTAAAGCGTCAAAGCTATTTTTATTAAATTTATATTTTTTTGCAACAAGTCCATGAGCTAAAGTAGCATTTTTTGCTGCTTCTAAAGCGCTAAAACCAAAACCTAAATGTGCAGCAATCATTCCACTTAAAACATCTCCACTCCCACCTTTAGCTAAGGCTTGATTTCCTAAATTTACAACAAATAATTTTTCTTTTTGCACAATAATAGGATTTGCTCCTTTTAAAACAAGAACACAATCATAATTTTGTGAAAATTTTCTAGCATAGAAAAAGCGGTTTTTTTGCAATGTTTCTATATCTAAATCCTCATCAAAGCACATTTTATAAAGTTTTATAAATTCTTTTGGATGAGGGGTTATAACAACATCTTTTCTGTTTAAATACCAAAGCAAAGCTTCACTTAAAAAGCAGTTTGCATCCAAGATCAAAGGAGTGTTTTGCAAAATTTCATCTTTTAGAAAATCCAAATTTTCAAGCCCCATACCTAAAGCAATAGCACTTGCATTATTTTCAATTTTTTCTTTTAACATCAAAAGAGGCGAGAAACTTTTTTGTGCTACTAAAGAAACAAGACCTGCTCCAAAATTTAAGGCTCCAAGTCCTGCTAAAGTTCCAGCACTTGCATTGGCAACTATATAAATATGGCCAAAATTTCCTTTATTGGCGTTGATTTTTCTATCTATAGTTTTTAAATCTTTTTTTTCAAGCAAAAAAGCTTGAGAATTAGGGTAAAATTTCTTAGATCTAATGCCTAAATTGGCTATTTTAATCCTTCCTACAAATTCCTTAGCAAAATCTTCAAGTAAAATTTCCTTTAAAGCTCCCATGCAAAGTGTAATATCAGCTTTAAAACAAGGATAAAATCCCAAATTTGTAGGTATATCACAAGCTATTTTTAAAGCTTTGCTTTGATTAACTTTTTGAATGATTAAACTTGTTTTTTCATCTAAACAACGATTTGAACCTGTGCCTAAAATACAATCAATAATAATATGAAATTTCTTAAAATCAGGTTCTTTTTTACAAAATTTAAAAGCATAATTTTGTAAAATTTGCTCTTGTTTTTTAAAAAGCGTATTTTCTTTAAAGCCTATTTTATAAGCTTTAGCGTGTTTTAAATTTCTTAAAGCCACCAAGCCATCTGAAGCGTTGTTGCCCCCACCTAATAAAAAAAGTATTTTTACTTTTTTAATCTTGCGTTGAATGCGGATTTTTTTAGCTTCTTTTTTAATCAGCTTGGCTAAATTTAATCCTGCATTTTCCATTAAAATAAGCTCATCTAAGCCTTTATTTATAGCATTTTGTTCTAAAATTTTTATATTATCAATAATAGCTTTCATAATCTTTTTTCACCAAAAAATATATATTTTTTTCTCTTTCTTCTTCAAATTTTTTCATTTTAGGTAAAAATTTCTGGATCAAAGCACGAAAATTCTTAAAACCATAATTTTGCGGATGAAAATCTGAGTATTTGCGGTTCATATTAGTGCGGATTTGTGCGTATTCGGCGCGCCCTTTTTCATCGATAAGCTGTTCGGTGATATTGATTAAAGCTCTTAAATAATCCTTACTTAAAATATCTTCTTTTTTACTCTCATCTTTATCTAAATAAAAAAATTCACTAAAAGCATTTACATAGGATTTTATAGACTTTTCAAGCCCCATTCCTATAACTTGTTTTTTATTTTCTCTTAATTTTTGAATGAGTGAAGTATAATCACTATCGCTTGAAACAATAACAAAAATATCTATGTTTTTTTCATAAAATATGGACATGATTTCAGTGATTAAATACATATCGCTTGAGTTTTTGTTGGCTGCAAAATTAAATTGTTGCATAGCGATTAAAGAATATTCAGCAATTTGCTCTCTCCAACCTTGTATATTTTTTTGAGTCCAATCCCCATAAATGCGTTTAATGATAACTTCTCCGTAATCTGAAGCGATATCAAAAATACTTTTAGCGTATTTTGCAGGGATATTTTCTGCATCTATAAAGATAGCTATACTTTTATTTTCCATTTTAATTCCTTGCTCTAAAGCTTAAAGCTTCTAAAATATGGGTTTTGTTAATATTAAGACTTTGTTCTAAATCCGCTATACTTCTTGAAACTTTTAAAATTTTATTAAGCGATCGCAAAGAAAGATTATAACGTGAAATTGCTAAATCTAGCGTATCTTTGGCATCTTTTTCTAGTACACAAAAACGACTTAAATCTTCATCTTTTAATTTCCCATTAAATTCTTTTTGCCCTCGTTTTTTACCAAAAATAAAAGCTTGTAAAATTTTTTCACTCATTTCTTTAGAACTTATACTCGTTTTATCATCCTTGCTGATCTCATCCATAGCTACATAAAGATCAATCCTATCCATAATAGGAGCTGAAATGTGATTTTTGTATTTTTTAATCTCATTTTCACTACAAACACAAGAAAGATTTTTAGAAAATAAATTTCCGCAAGGACAAGGATTTTGGGCAGCTATAAAGCTAAATTTTGTTTCATAAGTGATTTTAGAATTTACTCTTGAAATATGAATTTTATGATCCTCTAAAGGCTCTCTTAAACTCTCTATGATTTGCTTGTTAAAATGTGGAAATTCATCAAAAAACAATACTCCACCATTTGCAAGTGCGACTTCTCCAATTCTAGCATTTTTTGTTCCTCCACCAAAAATACTTGCTCTTGTAGAAGTATGATGAGGATGACGAAAAGCACGAATTTTAGTAAATTCACAATCTTTTGAATCTAAAGACATATAAGCATTTTGCATTAAAATTTCACTTAAACTTTGAGGAGGCATGATATAAACAAGGCGTTTAGCACACATACTTTTACCACTTCCTGGACTTCCTTCAAATAAGATATTATGCATACCTAAAGCAGCTATCATACAAGCTCTTTTGGCTTTTTCCTGTCCTTTGATATCTTTAAAATCAAGTTTAAAATCCATATTTTGTAAAAAAATTTCATTTTCTATTTGTAAAGGGCTTGCGAATAAAGGATGATTGTGAGAAAAACGAAAATTTTCATAATTTTTTTCTTTAAAAAACTCTATTGCTTCATTTAAATTTTCAAGTCCATAAACCTCCAAATTTGGTATCATGGAAGCTTTTTGTGCTATACTTTTTGGAACAACGATTTTAGCTTTTTTAATTTTAGCAGAAAGAAACAAAAGCAAAGAAAAAAGCTCATTTGTGCTTTTAATACTTCCATCAAGTCCTAATTCTCCTACTACAAAAAAGTCATCTAATTCTTCATTTTGCAAAAGGATTAATAAGGCGATAGCCAAATCAAAATGCGATCCCTTTTTTGGGATGCCTGAAGGACTAAGATTGATAGTAATTTTTTTAGCAGGAAAAGCAAAATCACAACTTAAAAGCGTGGCTTTGATGCGTTCGACACTTTCCTTAATCGCTACACTTGCAAGTCCTACTATGCTTAAATTTGGCAAACCTCTTGTAAAAGTGGATTCTACCTCTATAATGTCTAAGCCTTCATGAAAGCTTATGCACTTTAGTTTTTTCATTTCTCTTTTTTATGATTTTTCTTCTTTTTCTTAAATTCTTTATCGAATTTTTGACGCTTAGCAAAAGAAATTTTTTCTATAAATAAATGTCCATTCAAATGATCATTTTCGTGTTGAATAGCCACAGCTAAAAAACCTTTTGCTTCAAGTTCTTTGAATTCTCCAAAGCGATCTTGATATTTAAGCAAGATATGATTATAGCGTTTTACTTCTTCGAAAAAATCTGGCACACTCAAACACCCTTCTGTGCAAGTGATCATTTCTTCATCTAAAGGAATAATTTCAGGATTGATAATCTCTAGCAAATCTTCTTTTTTTTGTTCATCATTTTCATCAAAAATATTTACAAGTAAAACACGCAAAGGAATATCCACTTGAATAGCTGCTAAACCTACTCCATTACTTGCTATCATAGTTTCATACATATCATCAAGCAAGGTGTGAAGTTCTGTATCAAATTTATTTACAATTTCAGAGTTTAAAAAAAGTCTAGGATTAGGATAAGTGATAATTTTTCTAACCATTAAAAAGCCTTTGTTTTAAATGATCTCCAAAGAAATCATTTAAAACTTTTTTCCAAAACCTTATCAATCAGCCCATATTCTTTAGCTTCTTGTGCTGACATGAAAAAATCTCTTTCTGTATCTTTTGCTATTTTTGCAACTTTTTGCTTAGTATTTTTTGCCAAAATATCATTAAGTATAGTTTTAAGTCTTAAAATTTCTTTGGCTTGAATTTCAATATCTGTGGCTTGACCTCTAGCTCCACCTAAAGGTTGATGAATCATAATGCGTGAATTAGGCAAAGCAAAACGTTTTCCTTCTGCGCCACAACTAAGCAAAAATGCTCCCATAGAAGCAGCTTGTCCTATACAAATCGTACAAACATCAGGTTTGATATAGTTCATAGTATCATAAATACTAAAACCACTTGTAATTACACCACCTGGAGAATTGATATAAAGATAAATATCTTTTGTAGGATCTTCAGCTTCTAAAAAAAGAAGTTGTGCTACGATAGAAGCGGCAAGTTCATCATGAATTTCACCACTTAACATAATAATTCTATCTTTTAAAAGACGTGAATAAATATCATAACTTCTTTCACCACGACTAGATTTTTCAATAACATAAGGAATAAACATTATTTATCTTCTTTCTCTTTTTTGCTCACTTTTTCCGATTTTTCTGTTTTTGGCATAAAAATATCATTAAAAAGTTTTTCTTCAATTAAAGCCATTTTCACAGCAGGTAAAGCTCCTTGTTTTTTATAGTTTTCTAAATGCTCTTTTGGATTCATACCATAGCGATATGCTTCAAAATAAATCGCTTGAATCAATTCTTGATCATTTACCTCAATCTTGCGCAATTTTGCAAGCTCATCAATAATAAAAGTAAGTTTTACACTTTTTTGCGCTTCTTCTTTAAAAGAATCACGTTTTTCTTGGTATTTTTCTTTACTTGCTTTAAGCTCTTCAATTTCTTTTTCGCTAAAAGTATTAAAAGCCGCACGCATTTGCATATCAGTTTCTTGTTCTACTATGCCTTTAGGTAAATCAAAATTATATTTTTCAATCAAAGCATCTGCAAATTTACCTTTTAATTCGTCATTTACAAGTTTAAAAAGTTTTTCATTTTTGATTTGCTCGTTTAATTTTTCATCTAAAACTTCAACACTAGCTTTTTCTTCTCCTGGTAAAAGTTTTTTAAGCATTTCATCATCAAGTTCTGGAATTTTAAGCTCTTGAATTTCATGTAGTTTTACTTTAAATACTGCATCTTTACCCGCTAAATGCGCCGCACCGTATTCTTTAGGGAAAGTTACTTTGATATCTTTTTCTTCACCTATTTTCATTCCTACCATACCATCTTCAAAACCTGGAATAAATTGCTTAGAACCAATTTCTAAAACATAATTTTCAGCTTTACCACCTTCAAAAGCTTTATCATCTACAAAACCTTCAAAATCAAATTTTGCAAAATCACCTTCTTTTAAAGCTCTTTTTGTTTTTATAGCTTCAGGAGTAGCAAAACGCTTTAAAAGTTCATCTTTTTTCTCATCAATTTCTTTTTTACTTACTTTTGGAGTTTGATATTCAGGGATGAGTTTTTCATAACCATCAAGTTTAATTTCAGGTTTAAAAGAAAGTATTAACTCAGCAATAATTTCTCCATCTTTACGATCAAATTTTTCAAAATATGGCTCACCTACAAGCTCTTTACTTTCTTTTTTAAGTTCTTGTAAAGCACTATTTACAGCGGATTTAAAAAGATTTTGTTCTGCATCTTGAGTGAGTTCTCTTTCATATCTTTTAAGTACAGCACTTACAGGAACTTTTCCTGGTCTAAAACCGTCCATTTTTACACTTTTAGAAGCTTTTTTTGCTAAATTTTCTACTTCACTTTTGATCATTCCTGAAGGAATTTTTACACTAGCAGTCGCATTAACAGAATCTAGTTGCTTTGCCTTTACTTCCATAGTTTTTTCCTTATAAAATAAAATTTGCTTTCAATGATAGCAAATTTTTCCTTATTACTTGCATAAAATTTTAAAGTAATTTATGATAAAATTGCAATATTACATTATTATTAAAATATAAAAATATTTTTGGAGAAAAATTTGCAAAAAAAATTTGAAGATTGTGTTAAAACCATACTTGAAATTATAGGAGAAAATCCAAATCGTGAAGGACTGATTAAAACACCCAATCGTGTTTTTAAAGCTTATGAATTTCTTACTAGTGGTTATACGCAAAATGTCAAAGAAATTTTAAATGATGCTTTATTTGAAAGCTCTAATAATGAAATGGTTTTAGTGCGTGATATAGAATTTTATAGTCTTTGCGAACATCATCTTTTACCTTTTTTTGGGCGTGCTCATGTAGCCTATATCCCTAATAAAAAAGTAGTAGGTTTAAGCAAAATTCCACGCCTTGTAGAGGTGTTTGCAAGAAGACTTCAAATCCAAGAACAACTCACCGAACAAATCGCACAAGCTTTAATGGAAAATGTCGATGCAAAAGGTGTGGGTGTAGTCATAGAAGCAAGACATATGTGTGTTGAAATGCGTGGAATACAAAAAGCTAATTCCACCACTACAACTTCAGCTTTGCGTGGAATTTTCTTAAAAAATGAAAAAACCAGAGAGGAATTTTTTTCTCTCATAAACTCTGCTAAACAGGTAAGATTTTAATGAATCTTGAAAAACTACGCTCCAAACTTGGCAAAGAAAATTTAAGTGCTATTTTTGGAGAGATTACAAAAATTTCTGCTACAAGTATAGAAATTCGTGGGCTTAAAACAGGGGTTGGAGATATAGTGAAGTTAGTTTCTAATGAAAATGAAAATTTAAACACTCTAGCTATGGTCGTAGAAATCAAGGAACAATTTAGCTATTTAAGCCCTTTTTCTTTTATAGAAGGTTTTAAAATAGGCGATCGTGCTTTCATAAGTGATGCAGGTATGCAAATAGGTGTTAGCGATGAACTTTTAGGCAGGGTAGTAGATCCTTTTATGCGTCCAAAAGATGGTAAAGGAGCTATAGAAGTAAGTAAATATATGCCTATAATGCGTGCGCCTATTGATGCGATGAAAAGAGGGCTTATAGAAGAAGTTTTTCCCGTGGGTGTTAAAACCATAGACGCACTTTTAACTTGTGGTGTAGGACAAAAACTTGGTATTTTTGCAGGAAGTGGGGTAGGAAAATCCACTCTTATGGGAATGATAGTTAAAAATTCCAAAGCTCCTATAAAGGTAGTGGCACTCATAGGAGAAAGGGGGCGTGAAATTCCTGAATTTATACAAAAAAATTTAGGTGGAAAGCTCGATGATACAGTGATTATTGTTGCTACAAGCGATGATAGTGCTTTGATGCGTAAATACGGTGCTTTTTGCGCAATGAGTGTGGCAGAATACTTTAAAGAACAGGGCAAAGATGTACTTTTTATCATGGATAGTGTAACGCGTTTTGCTATGGCGCAAAGAGAAATAGGACTAGCTCTTGGAGAACCTCCCACAACTAAAGGTTATCCGCCAAGTGTTTTAAGTCTTTTGCCTCAACTCATGGAAAGAACCGGTAAAGAAGAAGGTAAAGGCACTATAACAGCCTTTTTTACCGTTTTGGTGGATGGAGATGATATGAGCGATCCAATCGCCGATCAAAGTCGTTCTATCTTAGATGGACACATTGTTTTAAGTCGTGAATTAACAGACTTTGGAATTTATCCTCCTATTAATATACAAAACTCTGCTTCAAGGGTAATGAGTGATATTATAAGTCCTGAACACAAACTTTGGGCAAGAAAATTTAAGCGTTTAAACTCACTTTTAAAAGAAAATGAAGTATTGCTTCGCATTGGTGCTTATCAAAAAGGAAGTGATAAAGAACTTGATGAAGCTATTTCTAAAAAAGAATTTATGCAAAAATTCTTAGGACAAAACCCTGAAGAAAGCTTCGAATTTAATCAAACTTTAGAACTTTTAAGTCAAATTGATACACCAAATACTCCTTCACTACCAACTCAAAATATAAATGTAGGAAGTGCAAGTGCAACCTTGCCTAATCCTAATTTAAAATAAAATTATTTAATAAAATAATCTCCATCAAAACTGATTAAAGAATATTTTCTTTCATCGCCTATGCTTTGGGTTAATTCTTCTATGCTTAAAAAACTTAGCGTATCAGCTTCTACATATTCACGCACTTCTTCAGCATTTTTATTTGCACTGATAAGTTCTTCAAAAGTTGGAGTATCTATGCCATAAGTATCAGGAAATTTGATTTCAGGACAAGCTATGGCAAGATGGATTTTGCTCGCTCCTGCAGCACGAAGCAAAGAAATGATTTTTTTAGAAGTAGTGCCACGCACCAAACTATCATCAATAACTACGATTTCTTTGCCTTCTAAAACTTTACGCATAGGGTTAAGCTTTAGTTTTACTTTTAAATTTCTAAGCTCTTGAGTTGGCTCTATAAAGGTTCTTCCTACATAATGATTTCTTACTATTGCCATTTCAAGAGGGATTTGTAAATATTGCGCAAAACCTATAGCCGCACTTACTCCGCTATCTGGCACGGGAACAACAAAGTCTGCTTTATAAGCAAATTTTTTAGCTAAAGCTTCGCCCATTTTTTTACGCACTTCATATACGCTTTTACCTTCTACTATGCTATCAGGTCTAGCAAAATAAATATATTCAAAAGCACAAATTCTAGGAGTTTGAGAAAAAAGTTCTATGCTTTCAAATTTATCATTTCCTTGAGTAAAAATAAGGATTTCCCCTGGTTTAACATCACGAATAAATTCAGCTTCTATGAGATCAAAAGCACAAGTTTCACTAGCGACTATATAGCCTCCATCTTTTAAACGGCCTAAAGACAAAGGACGCACCCCATGAGGATCTCTTACAACATAAAGTTTATCTTTGCTTGCTAAAACAAAACAATAAGCTCCTATACATTTTTTTAAACTCTCAATAAATCTATCTTTTAAGCTTTCTTTCTTACTTCTTGCGATAAGATGGACAAGATTTTCTGTATCCATATTGGTTTGAAAAATAGCCCCATCTTGAATAAGTCTTGATCTTACTTCTTCTTTATTGACTAAATTTCCATTATGCGCTAAAGCAATATCACCTAAAACCGAAGTAGCTGCTATAGGTTGTGCATCGTTTAAACTTGAATTTCCTGCTGTAGAATAGCGATTATGCCCTATAGCGATTTTACCTTCTAAAGTTTTTAGATTATCAGGATTAAAAATTTGACTCACTTCACCTTTAGCTTTAATAGTCTTAATATTTTTACCATTGCTTACACTAATGCCACTTGCTTCTTGCCCACGGTGTTGCATAGCAAAAAGTGCATAATACGCATAAGTGCTAGCATTTTTTGAATTGATAACTCCTACAACTGCACACATTTTAAATTCCTAAAAAATCATTGATTGAATACATTTTTGCTTCTTGCTTACTAAGCCAAATAGCGATTTTAATCGCACCTTTAGCAAAAGTTGCCCTTGAAGTAGCAGTATGATTAAGTTCTAAAAATTCCCCATCTTCATAAAAACCTACTGTATGGCGTCCTACTATATCGCCACCCCTTAAACTCATCACAGAAATTTCATCTTTACTTCTTTCACCTATAATGCCATCTCTTCCACTTACTCTTACTTTTTCAAGTTCTAAATTTCTAGCTTTTGCTACACTTTGGGCTAAAGTCATAGCCGTACCACTTGGTGCATCTTTTTTATGGCGATGATGCATTTCTAAAATTTCTATATCAAAATTTCTTAGCATTTGACTGGCTTTACTAGCAAGATAGTTTAAAACCGCAACACCTAAAGACATATTGGTCGCATAAAAAATCGGCATCACTTCGCTAGCACTTTGCATTAAATGTAAAATTTTCTCATCAAGTCCTGTTGTACCTATTACCAAAGGTTTAGGCATAGTTCTTGCATAATTTAAAAGCTCATGAGTTCCACTTGGGGAAGAAAAATCAATAATCACATCGCTTTTTTCAAAAAGCTCTTCTAAATTTCCACCCTTATCATAAAGTATCGAAATTTGTGCTTGCGTTTCGCTTTTTAAACATTCTTTAATCTGTTTTCCCATGCGTCCTTTAGCGCCATAAATTCCTATTTTAATCATCTTTTTCCTTGAAAATAAAATATTGATTTTAGCATTTATTTTGTAAATTTTAAATAATAAAATTAAGCTTTATGGTTTTTTAATTTATATAAATTATCTAACAATTTTGCTTCTTCTCCTAAGCCTTTACTATGATAAAATTTTAAATTTTTACTAAGATATTTTTGCTCTACCCAGCCACCAAAATCATGTGGATAAAGATAGTTTTGTTTTTCTTGATGATTGTTGTTAAGATAATTAGGTATTTCTAAAGCTTCATTGTTTTTTACATAGTTTAAAGCTTCATTGATAGCTTTGTAGCTTGCATTAGATTTGATTGCACTTGCTAAATAAACTACGCATTGGGCTAGGATAATTCTTGCTTCAGGATAACCTATATTTTTAACAGCTTCTAGAGTCGAAACTGCTAAATTTAAAGCATTTGGATCGGCATTTCCAACATCTTCACTTGAAAAAATCACCAAACGTCTAGCGATAAAATCCGCACTTTCTCCTGCATCAATAAGTCTTGCAAGATAATAAATAGCTGTATCAACGTCACTTCCGCGTAAACTTTTTATCATTGCACTTGCTAAAATATAATGTGTATCTTTTGAGCTAACACCCTCACTATTTATGGTGTTGCGAAGTTTTTTAAGATTTTCAAGACTGATATGTTTTTCATCTAAAACCAAGACAAATTCAAGCAAATTTAGCATAGCTCTTGCATCAGCACTTTTAAGTAGAAAATCTTTAGCTTCATTATCAATACTAAATTTCATTTTTTCTTGTACACGCAAGAGTAAAGTTTCAAGTTCCTTTACCCCTAAAGATTTAAATTCGAAAAGCATGGAACGACTTCTTATACCAGAACTTAAAACAAAATAGGGATTTTCAGTGCTTGCGCCGATTAAAATTAAACGGTAATTTTCCATAGGAATTAAAAGCATTTCTTGTTGGGTTTTGCTAAGGCGGTGAATTTCATCAATAAAAATTAAAGGCTTATAAAGACTATTTTTATAATTATCTAAAATTTTTCTTAGTTCTTCGAGTTTAAAATTTCCTCCATCAAATTCATAAAAATCTAAGCCAAATTCTTTTGCTACAACTCTAGCAAAAGTTGTTTTTCCAGAACCTGCTGTTCCAAAAAAAATACTATGAGGAAGTTTTTGTAAAGCAGTAAATTTTTTGAAAATTTCTATAAGATCATATTGTCCTAAAATATCATCAAAATTTTCAGGGCGAAAGGTCAAAGCTAGGCTCATTAATTTAAATCCATATTTGAAAATTTACTACCATTAATTTTTAGCTGAGGATTGGCTAAGCTATCATAAGATAAATTTAGAAAAAAGTTATTATTTTCTTTTAAAAAATATTGATTTAAACCTCCATAATCCTTTACCCAAGGAAAAATTTCATCAGGTTCATCTGAACTGATAACTTGTAATTTTGCTTGATAAGAGTTGTTAATATTTAAATTGCCTTGTAGACTGATATTTTGTTTATTTTTTTCAAGAATTAAATTTTGTATTTTTAGATCAAGATTTTTTTGAATAAAATGAGAGATATTGAAATTTGAGTTAAGAAATTTATTTATGGTTATATTAAATTTTGTTTTGTCAAAATTCAAATTTTGACCTAATAAAGATTTAAGATCAATATCAATTTCATTGGATTTTCCTTGTATGTTTAAGTCTATTGTTGAATTTTCTTCATTAAAATTTACTTGGTTTTTGCTATAAAAAGAATTGATTTTATTGTTATCTAGCACAAGATAATCAAAGTTGATCTCTTGTTGGCTATCACTAAATAAATTTAACTCATAAAATTGTACAGGATTGTTAAAAAATTGTTCGTAATTTAAATTTTGCAATACAAATTTAGTATAAAATTGAGAAAAATTAATCATATCAAAATGTATTTTAATGTTTTTAATTTCTAAATTTTTATTCATTAAAGCTTCAATATATCCGCCGTTTATGATGGTATCTCCGCCTTCATTGCTTAAATTTATATCTTTAATATTTAGAAATATTTTAGAGTTGTTATCGTGTAATTTGAGAGTAAAAGCTCCTAATTTATTGTTTTTTAACACTTCATCTAAAAAATCAAAAGGATTTGTAAAATTTCCTTTTATAATTTTATTTAAGAAAAAATAATTATTAAATTTAAGGTTGATTTTGGTTGAAAGCTGTGTATGAGAGTGATTTAAAGTAAAACTTCCTTTAGAAGTTAAAAAACCCTTTTTGAAGTAAATATCTGTAATTGTATAATCAGGATTGCTGTTTTTAATAAATTTATTAAATAAAAGTTCGTTAGTGTATCCTATATAAAATATATGAATAATAAAACCTAATATAAAACAAAAAACAATAAAAATCCATTTTTTCATTATTTGCCTTAGATGAAAATATAAGTGTTATTTTATAAATTGCTTGTTAAAAAAGAGTTTAAATTTTTATTGAAGAGTGATGAAGTAATTTGGTAAAGAATGATTTTTATAAATCCCTTGTTAAGGGATTTATATTAATAAGCTTTTTTATAACATTGAATTTCAATTTTTCTAGCTACTGGAATAGCTTGAGTATTTGGTGTAGCAGGTGTTCCATAAGAAATTTTACTTTCTAAAAAATTTCCAACCTGTAAATCTTTAAAAGTTCCATCTTTATCTGTTCCAAAAATACCACAATCATCCATTTCTATTTCGGTATTTGGTAGAACTTTTATAGCCATTTGTCCGCCATAAATAGAGTCAATAAGCAAGGTTTTATTGTTATCATAAATTTGTGCAATAGTACCTTCAAGTTTTAGACTATCTGCAAAAAGCATTGAGCTAGCTAAAAGTGCTGATGCAAATAAAATACTTTTTTTCATAATTATTTCTCCTTCAACGTAAAGTGATAACATTATAAACTTTTTAAGTGAAGTGAATGTGAAGTTAAAAATTTTGATTTTTTAGTTTTGATAATATTATGCAACTTATTATATTTTGACCATCGTTACTTCTAGTTGTAAATTTAAAAGAGTGAATACTTTATCAAAGATAATTCAAAATTATTTTTTTATTCTTGTTTAAAATGGTTACAATTAGAAAATATATTTTTTTCAAAAAGCTATAAATTAAACACATATAAGTTGGACTTAAAATATCCTATTTTATTATTGAATAAAAATGATACAAAAGGATAGGATATGGAAATTTTTTTAGCTTTATTTGGGTTTTTCTCGTTAGGATTGATAGTTTGGCTTTTGCTAAAAGATTATACTACTCCAGCATTAGCTTTTATAAGTGTAAGTATTAGTGTAGCTTGTATTTTACTTATTCTTGAACAGCTTGGTTTTGGCGTGGGTGCAGCTTTAGGGGTTAAAGGAGGTGTTTTTGATATTAAAACATTGGTTGCTTTTATTAAAGATGGAGTCAAAAGTGTAACGGATACGGCGGCTTTGTTTGTTTTTTCTATACTCTTTTTTAGTGTTTTAAATGCAAGTGGTTTTTTTACTAAAATTTTAAATGCATTTTTATCAAAAATGAAAGCTAATGTATATCAAGTTTGCATTCTTACTGTTTTTATTGCTGCTGCTGTACATTTAGATGGTTCAGGTGCTTCTACTTTTCTTATTGTAATACCTGCATTATTACCTATTTATGAGCGTTTAGGTATAAGAAAGACTTCAATGTTATTGATTATTACTTCGGCTATGGGTGTTATGAATGTTATTCCTTGGGGTGGTCCTACTTTAAGAGCGGCTACTAATATAGGAATGGATGCAAATTTGCTTTGGCACCATATTATACCTATTCAGATTGTAGGTTTGGTATTATCCCTTCTTTTGGCAATTTGGATTGCTAAGATAGAAATAAAAAGAGGTGCAGGCGCAGGTAACTTGTCGGGAATAAATTTAAATATAGAAAAAAGCGAACACCATAATGAAAAATGGTTTTGGTTAAATTTACTTGTAGCTATTGGGGTTATTGGGCTTTTAATTAGTGGTATTTTTCCTAGTTATATTTGCTTTATGATAGGACTTGCAATAATTTTACCGCTTAATTATCCTAATTTAAAAATAGCTAAAAAAGTTTTAGATCGTGCAAGTGCTGGTGCAATGCTTATGTATATTACTTTAATTGGTGCTGGGATATTAATAGGCGTATTTGATAAAAGTGGTATTATGGAGAAAATGGGTGTTTTGATTTTAAATTTTGTTCCAGATTATTTAGGTGCTTATATTCCTTTGATGGTAGGGATATTGGCTGTTCCAATGGCAATTATTTTTTGTACAGATTCTTATTTTTATGGAGTGATGCCTATAGTTTTGAGTGTAACTAAGGCTTTTGGTGCTGAACCTTTGACTATAGCTATTATCATGGTGATAGCAAGAAATTGTGCGACATTTATTTCTCCTGTTGTGCCTGCAACTTTGCTAGGTTGTGGTTTAGCAGAGGTTAATATTAAAGATCATATCAAAAGAAGCTTTTTTTATATATGGGGTATAAGTATTATTTGCTTGATTTTTGCTGAGGTAGCTGGGATAATATAATTAAAATAAAAGAACTTTTGATTTTTCAATGATTGGTTCATTGTTTTATGATATTTTTGAGTCAAAAATTTATAAAAATATAAGCGTTTTTTTGTATTATTTTATTTTTCTTTAGAGAAAAATTATAAATTTAAACTTATAAGAATATTTTTTAAGTTGAAAGTAAATTTTAAAACGGAGAAATGATGTACAAAAAACAAAATTTACCAGAACTTACCTTAAGGGGTTTGATTTTGGGAAGTATTTTAACCATTATTTTTACAGCTTCAAATGTATATTTGGGGTTAAAAGTGGGACTTACTTTTTCATCATCAATTCCAGCTGTGGTCATCTCCATGGCGGTTTTGAGTCTTTTTAAGACTTCAAATATTTTAGAAAATAATATGGTTCAAACTCAAGCTTCAGCAGCAGGAACTTTATCATCAGTTATTTTTGTTATCCCAGGGCTTTTTATGTGTGGGTATTGGAGTGAATTTCCACTTTGGCAAACTTTTATGATATGTCTTTGTGGTGGCGGACTTGGAGTGCTTTTTACTATACCATTAAGAAGGGCTATGGTGGTTGAAAGCAAACTTGCTTATCCTGAAGGTAGGGCCGCAGCTGAAATTTTAAAAGTAGCTAATAAAGATCAGAGCAATAAAAAAGGAAAACAAGGTATTAAAGAAATAGCATTAGGCTCTTTTATAGCTGCTATTTTTAGTTTATTAACCAATGGTTTTAAACTCGCTGCAAGTGAGAGTAATTTTGCTTTTATTTGGAATAAAATGGTTTTTGGTTTTTCTATGGGATATTCTTTGGCACTTTTAGGAGCGGGTTATTTAGTTGGTTTAGCAGGTGCTATAGCTCTTTTTGTAGGTATGTTTTTAGCTTGGGGTATTTTTACTCCTTATCTTTCAAATTTTGAATTCGATAGTGCAAAAAATGCCGTAGATTTAGCTTCTAGTGTATGGAGTTCTAAAGTAAGGCTTATAGGAACAGGAGCTATTGCTATAGCAGCGCTTTGGACTTTAATAGAACTTTTAAAACCGGTTATTGAAGGTATTAAAGAAATTGTTAAAAATGTTAAAATTACTAATCAAGAAAAAAATGAAAGAACAAATATAGATCTTTCTTTAAAAAGTATTTTTATACTTTTTGTTTTAATGGTTGTGGGTTTATTTATTACTTTTTATAGTTTTGTTGAAGATGCTAACTTAAGTATTTATTATCAAATGCTATTTTCATTTATTGGAACTTTAGTTTCTGTTTTAATAGGTTTTTTTGTTGCAGCAGCTTGCGGATATATGGCAGGACTTGTAGGATCTTCTTCTAGTCCTATTTCTGGAATTGGGCTTATTGGTGTTATTATTTCTTCTATTGTTTTTTTGGTTTTAGGTGTGGAACTTTTTCAAGATCCTATGCTTTCTAAATTTGCAGTAGCATTAGCTATTTTTACTACTAGTGTTATTTTGGCTACAGCTGCTATTTCGAATGATAATTTACAAGATTTAAAGACAGGACATTTAGTCGGAGCTACTCCTTGGAAGCAACAAGTTGCTTTACTTGTAGGCTGTGTTTTTGGTGCTTTGGCTATAGTTCCTGTTTTAAATTTACTTTATCAAGCTTATGGTTTTGTCGGAGCAATGCCAAGAGAAGGTATGGATGCTTCTTCGGCTTTAGCAGCACCGCAAGCGAATTTAATGAGTACTATCGCTCAAGGAATTTTTCATCACAATATAGAGTGGAGTTATATGGCTTTTGGTGTATTTGTAGGAATTTTAATGATTATTATAGATAAAATTTTAAGAAGAACACAGAAGATGTCTTTGCCGCCTTTAGCCGTTGGAATAGGTATTTACCTTCCGCCTGCTGTAAATATACCTTTAGTTATAGGCGGGATTTTAAAATATATTGTAATGCAATACTTGACTAAAAAATATACAAAAAATTCTCATAAAGAAGAAAAACTTGCGAGTTGTGAGCAAAGAGGCACGCTTTTTGCTTCAGGGCTTATAGTGGGTGAAAGTATTTTTGGGGTAATTATCGCAGGAATTACTGTATTTTCAGTAAGTATGGGTGGTAGTGAAAATCCTTTAGCTTTAAATTTAATAAATTTTCATGATAGCGAGCTTTTCGCACTTATCTTTTTTGCGGGAGTTGTATTATATTTCATTAAGCGTATTGTTAAAAAAGATGCTTAATTTTTGGGGTTAAAACCCCATTTAATCCATTCTGATATAATTTTTCTTCAATTATCATTCAAGGATTAAAATGGAAAATTTATATGCTTTAATACTTGGAATTATAGAAGGCCTGACTGAGTTTTTACCTGTTTCTTCAACAGGACATATGATTTTAGGTACGACTATTTTAGGTATTGATATAGATGAGTTTTGGAAAAGTTTTTTGATTATCATCCAGCTTGGTTCTATTTTGGCGGTAATTTTTGTATTTTGGCGTAAATTATTTCAAGGGCTTGATATTTGGTTAAAACTTGCAGCGGGATTTTTTCCTACCGGAGTTATAGGGCTTTTTGTGGCAAAATACTTAAGCGCCTTATTTAATGGTTGGGTTGTGGTTGGAATGCTCATTTTTGGTGGTGTTGTGTTTATTCTTATAGAACTTGCACATAAAAATAAACAATATCGTATCAATTCCTTAGAAGAAATAAGTTTTAAACAAGCTTTTTGTATAGGTATTTTTCAATCTTTAGCCATGATTCCTGGAACTTCAAGAAGTGGAGCAAGTATTATTGGTGGGCTTTTGTTAGGATTTAATAGAAAAGTGGCTGCTGAATTTAGCTTTTTGCTTGCCATTCCAACGATGATTATTGCTACGGCTTATAGCATTTACAAAGAGCCTGAATTACTGAGTAACGCAAATTCTTTAATTCCTTTAGGCATAGGTTTTATCACTGCTTTTGTCGTTGCGGTTTTAGTTATAAAATTTTTCTTAAAATTTATTTCTAAATTTAATTTTATCCCTTTTGGAATTTATCGCATTATTTTGGGGCTTATTTTCTTTTATTTGTATTATAGTGGGATTTTAAATGCTGGAAGTGAATTTAAGCTATAAATAAATATTAAATTTATTCTAAGATTTTTTTAAAAATAAGCTGAATTTCAAAAATAATTAAGTCTTAGAAAGTTAAAATTAGAACTTTATAAACACTCACAGGGTAAGTGAGCGACAAAGGGTTAAAAATATGGAAAAAGAAGTTATTGCGTATTTGGATAATGAGACAATAATTGACTCTCAAAGTGTGAAAGATACAAATTTAAAAGAAATTTATTTTGATAATTCTAAAGAAAGTTTAGAAGTAATCCGCCATTCTTGTGCACACTTAATGGCACAGGCGATTAAGAACTTGTATCCTGAAGCTAAATTTTTCGTTGGTCCTGTTATAGAAGATGGATTTTATTATGATTTTCGTGTAGAAAGTAAGATCGGCGAAGAAGATTTAGTAAAAATTGAAAAAAAGATGAAAGAACTTGCTGAAGCAAAGATTGAAATTTCAAAATATGAAATCACAAAAAGCGAAGCTTTGGCTAAATTTCAAAATGATGATTTAAAACAAGAAGTTTTATTGCGTATTCCTGATGGAGCTGTAAGTATTTATAAACAAGGTGAATTTGAAGATTTGTGTCGTGGTCCTCATGTGCCAAATACGAAATTTTTACGCTTTTTTAAACTCACTCGTGTTGCAGGAGCGTATTTGGGTGGCGATGAAAAAAGAGAAATGCTTACTCGAATTTATGGTACTGCTTTTGCAGATAAGGAAAGTTTAAAAGAGTATTTAACTATTATTGAAGAAGCTAAAAAACGCGATCATAGAAAGCTTGGAACAGAGCTTAAGCTTTTTACTTTTGATGATGAGATTGGAGGGGGTCTTCCTATCTGGTTAAGTAATGGTGCAAGACTTAGATCTAAACTTGAACACATGCTTTATAAGATCCATCGTTTGCGTGGTTATGAACCTGTGCGTGGGCCTGAACTTTTAAAAGCAGATGCATGGAAAATCAGTGGGCATTATGCAAACTATAAAGAAAATATGTATTTTACACAAATTGATGAACAAGAATATGGTATTAAGCCTATGAACTGTGTGGGGCATATTAAAATTTATCAAAGTGATGTAAGAAGTTATCGTGATTTGCCTTTGAAATTTTTTGAATATGGCGTAGTGCATCGTCATGAAAAAAGTGGGGTTTTGCATGGACTTTTTAGGGTGAGAGAATTCACTCAAGATGATGCACATATTTTTTGTATGCCAAGTCAGATTAAAGATCAGGTTTTAGAAATTTTAGCTTTTGTGGATAATTTGATGAAATTATTTGATTTTAGCTATGAAATGGAAATTTCAACTAAACCTGAAAAAGCCATAGGCGATGATGAAATTTGGGAAGTAGCGACTAAGGCTTTAAAAGAAGCTTTAGATGAACAAGGTTTAAAATACGGTATTGACGAAGGTGGAGGGGCTTTTTATGGGCCAAAGATTGATATTAAAATCACCGATGCTTTAAAAAGAAAGTGGCAATGTGGAACCATACAAGTAGATTTTAACCTGCCAAGTCGTTTTAAACTTGAATACACTGATAGTGATAATGAAAAAAAACAACCTGTAATGTTGCATCGTGCGATTTTAGGTTCTTTTGAAAGATTTATAGGAATTTTAACCGAGCATTGTGCGGGTGAGTTTCCATTTTTTATCGCACCAACTGCGGTGGGTATAGTGCCAATAGGCGAAGCACATATTGCTTACGCAAAAGAAATTCAAAAAGAATTATTAGAGCTTAATATCGATAGCGAGGTGTATGAAAAAAATGAGAGTTTAAGTAAGAAAATACGCACAGCTGAAAAACAAAAATTACCTATGATTTTAGTTTTAGGCGATGATGAGGTGGCAAAGCGTAGCGTTGCTTTAAGAGATAGAAGAGCTAAAGAACAAAAAAATCTTAGCTTAGATGAATTTATTAAATTAGTTAAGGAGAAAATGAGTGAGGTACACTTTTGAGTAAAGAAAAAGAAGTATTGCTCAATGAAGAAATAAGAGCGGATGAAATCAGATGTGTTGGCGATGATGGCAAGGTTTATGGTATTATTAGTAGTGATGAAGCTTTAGAAATTGCAAATCGTTTAGGACTTGATCTTGTAATGATAGCTGCAGATGCTAAGCCACCTGTTTGCAAGATTATGGACTATGGTAAATTCCGTTATCAACAAGAGAAAAAACAAAAAGAAGCAAAGAAAAAACAAAAAGTGATTGATATAAAAGAAATCAAACTTTCTGTAAAAATTGCTCAAAATGATATTAATTACAAGGTAAAACATGCTTTAGAATTTTTAGAACAAGGTAAGCATGTGAGATTTCGTGTGTTCTTAAAAGGACGTGAAATGGCAACTCCTGAAGCAGGTGTAGCTTTGCTTGAAAAAATTTGGACTATGATAGAAAATGAAGCTAATCGTGACAAAGAGCCAAATTTTGAAGGTCGTTATGTAAATATGCTTGTAACTCCAAAAAAAGCTTAATCCACTTTTGTGGATAAGGCTTTTAAAGGTTTTAAATTTTGAAAGAAAATCCTTCTTTTTTAAAAGAGCAAATTATAACTTATCTTGGAAATAAAAGAGCGCTTTTAAGTTTTTTAAATAAGGGCTTTAAGGTAGCTAAAAAAGAACTTGGTAAAGATAAATTTAGTTTTTGTGATATATTTAGTGGCTCAGGTGTTGTAAGTCGTTTTGCAAAAGCACACTCAAATTATATTTTAGCCAATGATTTAGAGGATTATTCAAAACTCATCAATGAGTGTTATCTTGCCAATAAAGACAAAGATTTACTTCAAAATATAAAAAAGCATTATAAAAATTTAATCCAAAATTTAGATTTTCAAAAAGGTTTTATCAGTGAGCTTTATGCTCCAAAAGATGATGATGATATTAAAAAAAATGAAAGGGTTTTTTATACTTTTAAAAATGCTTTATATCTTGATACTATAAGGCAAAAAATCGAAAATGAAATTCCAAAAGAATTGAGGCATTTCTTTATAGCTCCTTTGATTTATGAAGCCAGTGTTCATTCAAATACTAGTGGAGTTTTTAAAGGTTTTTATAAGGGTAAGGATGGCATCGGAAAATTTGGTGGCGAAGGACAAAATGCACTTAAACGAATTAAAGGAGAAATAGAGCTTAAAATGCCTATTTTTTCAAATTTTTCTTGTGAATTTGAAGTGATGCAAAAGGATGCAAGTATGCTTGCAAAAGAACTTGATTTTTTTGATGTAGTGTATCTTGATCCCCCTTATAATCAGCACCCTTATAGTTCTAATTATTTTATGCTAAATTTAATCGCAAATTATAAAAAACCTGAAGAAATTTCTAAAATCAGTGGCATTCCAAAAGATTGGAACCGTAGCACTTTTAATAAGCCAAAATTTGCCCAAGATGCTTTATTTGAACTTATTAATGATTTAAAAGCAAGAGTGATTTTACTTTCTTATAATTGTGAAGGTTTTGTAAAAAAAGAAATTTTTTTAAAGCGTTTAAGTACTCTTGGAAAATGTCGGATTTTAGAACAAAAATATAATACTTTTAGAGCTTCTCGCAATCTTAAAAATCGTAATATCCATCTTCATGAACAACTTTATATTTTAGTTAAAAATTAAATTTTGTGCTAAAATTATATTTATAAAAAGGAGGGATTTATGAAACTAAAATTATCTTTTTGTGCATTAATGGCATTTGGTTTTTCTAATTATCTTTTTGCTTCGGCCATTGATCCAAAGTTTTATTTTCAAGAATATCTTGATTTTGCTAGCAATAAGGGTAAATTTCAAGTAGGTCAAATTGGCTTTGAAATTTTAGCAAAAAATCCTAATCAAAACATCTCTTTCAATGTACCTATGATTGATTTTTCTACTTCAAATCGTGGAGGAAAATTCCAAGGAGAATTTACCAATATAGGACAATCTTATATAGTCAGTGCTTCTCATATGAGTACAAGTTCAAATACTGGGGAAGTAAATAAAGGCTATGTGAAACAAGGTAGTGTTTTACACTTTGGAGGTGTAGCAAATAGAATCGTAAGCTCAAGTGATAATTTTACTTATAAGAAAGAAAATGTGGATTTTGCTGTTTTAAAAATGAGTAAGATCAATCTCAATAAAAGTGCAAATTTGAGTAAAGATTTCAATTTTATTGAAAAAGATTCTGGCGATGGTGGAGATATTTATGAATACAAGGATCCTTTTTGGGATAGTTGTCAAAGTGGAAAATGTGATTATTCTAAAGGCAAAGGCAAGCTTTTTGATAGTTCGCGTTATGAGTACTTTGTAAGAGAGGGAAGTGGTATTGTAGCTTTAGGTTTTGAAGATACAAATAAAGTACCCATTAAGATTTTTGATTCTAATGAAATTAATTTAGGAGGTTTTGTCAGTTTAGCTCCTAAAAATACTGAAGATAAGCGTTTTAAGTTGCAATTTCTTAATTATACCAATGATAAAAGAAATCCTTTTGCAAGTTCTTCAACACCTGGGGATTCTGGAAGTGGAGTTTATGTTTATGATAAGATTGATAAAAAATGGTATTTAGTAGGTGTAGTAAGTACGAGTAATTGTAATGCCCATTTTACTGATGGATATACTTGTTCACAGGTTGATTATGCTTTGATCAATCAAGCAAAGATCAATGAATTTCAAAATACTCATAAAGTAGCCATAGGATCTGGAACTTATGCACTTAGTAGTGATGGTTTGATGAAAGATGGTAAAAAAATAGAAAATGTAAGTTTGATTTCTGGGACTAATGCGGGTTATGTAAGCTATAAAAATTCTTTTGATGATAAGACTAAATATGATAAGAGAATTGAAGAAATGCAAAATAGCAAGGATTTGTATTTTTCTCAAAATGGAAGTATAAATTTAAATAGCGATGTGGATTTAGGCGCTAGTGTTTTAAATTTTGAACAAAATTCAAATTGGCAAATAACAGGCGACAAATGGCTTATACATGGAGGAATTTACGCTGATAAGGGTTCAAGTATAGAATATAATGTTAAAACCAAAAAAGATGATTTTCTTTATAAAATGGGCGAAGGGGAGCTTATTGTCAAAAGTCAAAGTGTGGATGCAGGACTTAGAATGGGTGAGGGCAAGGTAAGTCTTGAGGGTGAAGGTTTGAGTTTTGGCGAAATTTATATGAATGGTGGAACTTTAGGGTTTAAAAACGCACAAAATTTAAAAACCGACACTTTATATATGAATGGTGGAACTTTGGATCTATCGGGCTTAACATTAAAATTTGATCAAATTAAAGCTAACTCTAATAATGTTTTTATTACAAGCTCTAAAGCAGGGGCAAATTTAAATTTAGAAAACAAGCAAAATTATCTTTATCATGGCAATATTTTTTCAGATGAGGCCATAACAATTAGTGCTAATACAGATAAAGCTTTGATTTTTGATGGTAATATTTACAATAAAGAAGGTGTTTTTAAGGCAGAAAATGCCAAGTTAAATTTTCAAGGACATGCTAGAATACACGCTTATGTAAGCGAAGAACAAGCTAAAAAACTTCAAGAGCAAGGTTTAAGTGCTTTAACCAAACCTGTAAGTTTTACACAAGAAGATTGGGAAGATAGGGTTTTTGTTTTAAAAGAGCTTAATTTAGAAAAAAGCGAGTTTTATTTAGGACGAAATGCAAGCTTAAAAGTAGAAAACCTTAATGCTAAAAATTCCAAAATAGAGCTTGGAAGTAAAAATTTATGGATCGATGAAAAAGATGGAGAAAATATCATTGATAAAGTTCAAGATAGTTTTTATGGAGATGTTTCATATACAGGGGTTGGTAAAGAAATGGGATTTGAGCAAAAGCTTCAAAATACCCAAAATGCTAAGATAGAAAAGGTTTATTTTAGTGGGAATTTAAATCTTAATAATTCTGATGCTACTTTACAAAACATAGTTTTTAGCGGTAATATTAAAGGTGTTGATGATGTGCAAAAAAATCTTGTGATTAAAGATTCTTTGCTTGAGTCTAATATACAAATGAGTAATATTCAAGCAGAAAAAAGTGCCATTTATGGGAAAGTTGATACAAACAAATTAAATGCAAATAATACAATATTTAAAATCAATGTGGATTTTGAAAAATCTAAAGCAGATTATGTTAATTCTAAGGAAAGCGCGTAAGGAACAAATAATACTTTAGTATTAAATTTTCTTAATAATCCTAGTAAAAAAGAGGGTTTAAATATCTTACTAGCTCATTTAAAAGATGAAAATAAACATTTAACAAAGGAATTTTTTACTATACCAAATGTGGAGCAAGGTTTTAGTATTTATACCCCAAATGTTGTTTTTTCTCACAATAAGGAAAATTTTGCCCAGTGGAATTTAGAAAAAATTGATTCTAAAATTAAAGATGAGTATTTTTTTACTAATGATAATACTCAAGCTATTGCAAAAGCTAAATCTATACTTGCTCAAGCTACTTTAGGCTCCATGATAGAATGGAATAATATGCATAAAAGAATGGGGGAATTACGTAATAATCCTTACGAAAGTGGTGTATGGTTAAGAACTTTTGGAGGGGGTACGAGTGATGAGTATAATAGTGGAAAATACTTTGAAATTCAAAGCGGATATGATAAATTAAACGAGTATTCGAATTTCGAACTTTATAGCGGGGTGATGATCAATTATACAAATATGAATTTAAGTGCTACTGATTTAAGTGCGAAATTAAATGGTTATGGAATAGGACAGTATTTTAGCTTTTTGTTTAATGAAGGTTTTTATAGTGATTTTGTTTTAAGATATATTTATCATCAAAATGAAGTAAATGCAAATTTTATCCCAGGAAATCAAGGTAGACTAGATGATAATGATGGTTCGCATAATATCATCTTAAGTGCTGAGTTAGGTTATAGAAAAAATTATGATAAATTTTATCTTGAGCCGAGTTTGGAATTTATCAGTGGTTATGTAGGAGCTATGGATCTAAAAGGAGATATTGCCAGTTTAAAACGATCTTCTTATATTCCTTTAGTCGCAAAAACAGCATTTTTCATAGGAAGTCAAAATCAAAATTTAAATTTTAGAACAGGACTTGGTTTGTATGCAGATCTGATTAAAACAGGAGATCAAATTTTAGAGGATCAAGCAAGTCAGAGAAGATATGAAGGAAAAAAAGATCAAAGAATGTTTATAAATTTAGGAAGTGATTATAAGCTTAATGATAAAACACGCTTTAGTTTCGAATTTGAAAAGACATTTTTTGGCGATTTAAATGTGGATTGGAGTGTAAATGCTAATTTAAGATATAGTTTTTAAATAAAAAATAATTTAAAAATTGTATTTTTATTTTAAGCTTTTTTTGTTTATAATACTTGCTTTTACATTTAAAGGATAAAGATGAAAATAAAAGTTGGGATTTTAGGAGCGAGTGGTTATGCGGGCAATGAGCTTGTACGCATTTTGCTTAATCATCCCAAAGTTGAAATTTCTTATTTAGGTTCGAGTTCTAGCGTGGGGCAAAATTATCAAGATCTTTATCCTAATACCCCTTTAAATTTATGTTTTGAAAACAAAAATTTAGATGAATTTGAACTTGATCTTTTGTTTTTGGCTACTCCGCATGAATTTAGTGCTAAGCTTTTAAATGAGAATTTGTTAAAAAAGATGAAAATCATTGATTTAAGTGCGGATTTTCGTCTTAAAAATCCTAAAGATTATGAGCTTTGGTATAAATTCACTCATCCTAATCAAGAGCTTTTGCAAAATGCGGTTTATGGACTTTGCGAGCTTTATAAAGAAGAGATAAAAAAAGCAAGTTTAGTGGCAAATCCAGGTTGCTATACCACTTGTTCTATCTTAAGTCTTTATCCGCTTTTTAAAGAAAAAATCATCGATTTTAACTCAGTTATCATTGATGCAAAAAGTGGAGTAAGCGGAGCAGGAAGAAGTGCAAAGATGGAAAATCTTTTTTGCGAAGTTAATGAAAATATCAAAGCTTATGGTTTGGCTTCGCACCGCCATACACCCGAAATTGAAGAGCATTTAAGTTATGCGGCCAAAGAGAAAATCACTCTACAATTTACCCCTCATCTTGTGCCTATGCAAAGAGGAATTTTAATCAGTGCTTATGCAAATTTAAAAGAGGACTTGCAAGAACAAGATATACGCGATATTTATACAAAATACTATCAAAACAATAAATTCATAAGGCTTTTACCGCCGCAGTCGCTTCCGCAGACTCGGTGGGTTAAATCAAGCAATTTTGCGGATATAAATTTTAGTGTAGATCAACGCACAAAGCGTGTTATTGTGCTTGGTGCTATTGATAATTTAATCAAAGGTGCAGCAGGACAAGCTGTTCAAAATATGAATTTAATGTTTGATTTTGATGAAGATGAAGGACTTAAATTCTTTGCAAATTTGTAAAGGATAAAAATGTTAATACGAGCTATGCAAAAAAGCGATTATGAAGCCGTTTATAAGCTTTGGTGGGAGATAAAAGGCTTTGGGATAAGAAGCATTGATGATAGCAAAGAAAATATAGAAAATTTTTTAGATAGAAACCCAGATCTTAGTGTTGTAGCAGTGCTTGGTGAAGAAATTGTAGGAAGCATACTTTGCGGGCATGATGGACGCACAGGGGGATTTTATCATGTATGTGTGCATAAAGATCATAGAAAAAAGGGTATAGCACACGAGATGACAAAATTTTGTCTTGAGGCCTTAAAAGCTCAAAAGATCAATAAAATCGCCTTAATCGCTTTTAAAAACAATGATTTAGGCAATGAGTTTTGGAAACATTATGGTTTTACTTTAAGAGAGGATGCGAATTATTACGATCTTTCTTTAAATGAGTATAATCAAACTAGCTTTAATGCTTAAGGAATGATCATGCAAAAATATTTAGAAAAAGCCAATGTCTTAATCGAAGCTTTGCCTTATATACGCAAATTTAATTCCAAGATTATACTTATAAAATACGGCGGATCAGCTATGGAAAATGAAGAGCTAAAGCATTGCGTGATGCAAGATATAGCTCTTTTAAAACTTGTGGGTTTAAAGCCTATCATCGTACATGGTGGGGGAAAAGATATTTCTGCTATGTGTGAAAAATTAGGCGTAAAGAGTGAGTTTAAAAACGGTCTTAGAGTTAGTGATAAAGCCACTACTGAAGTAGCCAGTATGGTTTTAAATCATATCAATAAAAATTTAGTCCATAGTTTGCAAAATTTAGGAGTTAAAGCCATAGGGCTTTGTGGTAAAGATGGCGCGCTTTTAGAATGTGTGAAAAAAGATGAAAATTTAGCTTTTGTTGGCACGATACAAAAGGTAAATTCGAAAATTTTAGAAGAGCTTTTGGAAAAAGATTTTTTACCTATCATTGCTCCTATTGGCATGGATGAGAATTTTAATACTTATAATATCAACGCTGATGACGCAGCTTGTGCGATCGCTAAGGCTTTAAGGGCTGAAAAACTTGCTTTTCTAACCGATACTGCAGGGCTTTATGAGGATTTTAATGATAAAAATTCTTTAATTTCTAAAATCAACCTTGAACAGGCTAAAATTTTAGCTCCTAAAATAGAAGGTGGTATGCATGTAAAATTAAAATCTTGCATTGATGCTTGTCAAAATGGAGTCAAAAAGGTACATATTTTAGATGGGCGTGTGAAACATTCTTTGTTGCTTGAGTTTTTTACCGATGAAGGTATAGGCACTTTGGTGGGTTAAAGGATGAAAATGGATTATAAAGAACAAAGTCATATTATCCCTACTTATAAGCGTTTTGATATAGTTTTAGAAAAAGGGCAGGGGGTTTATCTTTTTGATGATAAGTCTAAAAAATATCTTGATTTTTCAAGTGGCATAGGTGTTTGTGCTTTAGGATATAATCATGCTAAATTTAATGCTAAAATCAAAGCTCAAGTGGATAAACTTTTACATACTAGCAATTTATATTATAATGAAAACATAGCCGCTGCAGCTAAAAATTTAGCCAAAGCTAGTGCTTTAGAGCGTGTTTTTTTTACAAATTCTGGTACAGAAGGTATAGAAGGAGCGATGAAAACAGCTAGAAAATACGCCTTTAACAAAGGTATTAAGGGTGGACAATTTATCGCTTTTAAGCATTCTTTTCATGGGCGTACTTTAGGGGCTTTATCGCTTACTGCTAATGAAAAATATCAAAAGCCTTTTAAACCTTTAATTTCAGGGGTTAAATTTGCAAAATATAATGATATTTCAAGCGTTGAAAAACTGGTAAATGAAAAAACTTGCGCCATTATCTTAGAAAGCGTGCAAGGAGAAGGTGGGATAAATCCTGCAAATAAAGATTTTTACAAAGCCTTAAGAAAGCTTTGCGATGAAAAAGATATATTATTAATCGCTGATGAAATTCAATGTGGTATGGGTAGAAGTGGAAAATTTTTTGCCTATGAGCACGCACAAATTTTGCCTGATATCATGACTTCAGCGAAGGCCTTGGGTTGTGGGCTTAGTGTGGGTGCTTTTGTAATAAATCAAAAGGTAGCAAGCAATTCTTTAGAAGCGGGCGATCATGGTAGCACTTATGGGGGAAATCCTTTGGTTTGTGTAGGAGTGAATGCGGTTTTTGAAATTTTTAAAGAAGAAAAAATTTTAGAAAATGTCAATAAACTTACGCCTTATTTAGAGCAAAGTTTAGATGAGTTGATCAAAGAATTTGATTTTTGTAAAAAACGCAAAGGCTTAGGGTTTATGCAAGGGTTGAGCCTTGATAAAAATGTAAAAGTATCCAAGGTCATTCAAAAATGCCAAGAAAATGCACTTTTACTGATAAGTTGCGGGGAGAATGATTTGAGATTTTTACCTCCTTTGATTTTGCAAAAAGAACATATTGATGAAATGAGTGAAAAGTTAAGAAAGGCTCTAAAGAGTTTTTAATAAATTTTGTAAAAAAAGTTTATTCTTTCCCATCTACTATAGGCACAAATAAACATTCTTCTAAAATTTCTTTTTGTAAATTTGTGCCATTTTTTCTAAGGCGTGTGATGAATTGTTTGCCATTGTGTAAAATAGGAGCGACTAAAATCCCGTCATCGCTTAATTGATCGAGTAAAATTTCAGGAATTTGTGTCGCATAAGCAGAAAATAAAATCCTATCATAAGGAGCATAATTTTTCCAGCCATTTTGCCCATCATCAAATTTTACATTGATATTAAAAAGTTCTAATTCTCTGAAAGTTTGAGCGGCTTTTTTGGCTAAATTTTCTATGCGTTCTATGGTAAAAACACGCCTTATGACTTTGCTTAAAATCGCAGCTTGATAGCCACTTCCACAACCTATCTCTAAAATACTATCAGCATTTTTAAAATCTAAGGCCATAGTCATTTTAGCTACAGTTAAAGGTGAACTAATCCATTGAGAATTTGCCAAAGGCAAAGCATCAAGGCGATAAGCATGGGCTTTTAAAGGAGAAAAAATTTCACGCGGAATTTGACAAAAAGCATTAAAAAGCTCTTCATTGATAAAAACTTTTTGTGCAATTTCTTCAGCCATATTTTGACATCTTTTTTGTTCAAATGCGTTCATTACTTCTCCTATAAATTTAAATAAAAATTGTAACTAAAAAAGTTGAAATAGAGTTAAACTTAGCTATACTTAAATAAAAAGGAAAAAAATGCTTATAAAATTTAAAAATCATAGTCCCAAACTAGGTCAAAATGTTTTTGTTGCAGAGGGCGCTAAAATCATAGGAGAAATAGAAATAGGAGATGAAAGTAGTATTTGGTTTAATTGTGTTTTAAGAGCCGATGTTAATTTTATAAAAATTGGCAAAAGAACCAATATTCAAGATCTTAGTACGGTGCATGTTTGGCATAGGGAATTTGATAAAAAAGGAAAGTTAAAAGACGCTGGTTTTCCTACGATAATAGGAGATGATGTAACTATAGGACATAATTGCGTTATCCATGCTTGTGTGATAAAAAATCGTGTTTTAATTGGAATGAATGCTGTTATCATGGATAATGCTTTGATAGAAGAAGATAGCATAGTGGGTGCTGGAAGCGTTGTAACAAAGGGTAAAAAATTTCCGCCACGCTCTTTGATACTTGGAAATCCTGCAAAATTTGTGCGTGAATTAAACGATGAAGAAGTCAGCTTTCTAAAACAATCCGCTTTAAATTATGTAGATTTTAAAAACGAGTTTTTAAAAGATCTTCAGTGATATTTTGAAGTTTAGGCGAGAGTTTTACTTCAAATTTCACAAAACGATCAAGATCTAAAAAACTCTCATCGAGTTTTGAAATTTGCTCTTTTGTATAATCTTGAATAGTATTTAAAGATGACTTTTTAAGAAGTCTTTTTTCTTTGTAGACTAATTCTAAAAGTTCTTTGCGTTCTAAATTTTCATCTTGATTTGGGTTTTCGTCAAAAACATAAAGCTCATCAAAAAGGATTTTTTGCGTGTTTTTATCATAAACCCTAAAAAGCTTTTTAAAATGAGGTAGGGTTGATTTTTCGTTATTTTCGCTGATTTTGATTTTAGGTTTTATGCCTTGATCTTCTAAGGCTGCGAGTTTATAAACGCAACTAAAAATAGGGTCACTTGAAGCAGTGATCAATCTTTCGCCTACACCAAAGATATCAATAGGTGCATTTTGTTCTTTGAGTTTTTTAATGCTCCATTCATCAAGGGCGTTAGAAACTATGATTTTACATTTTTGAAGTCCTGCTTGATCAAGCTCTTGTCTGATTTTCAAACTCAACTCAAGTAAATTTCCAGAATCTATTCTCACACCGCCTTCTTGGATACCAAATTCTTTAAAAACTTTAATCGCATTTTTAAGTCCGCTATTTAGACAATCATAAGTATCGATCAAAAAAACAGGATTTTTTGGATAAATTTTCACATAAGCTTTAAAAGCTTCAAGTTCATTTTCAAACATTTGCACCCAAGAATGTGCCATAGTTCCATTGATAGGGATATTATAAATTTTTCCTGCTAAAGTACAAGCACTTCCTATGCAACCTCCTATAAAAGCTGCTCTTGCTCCTTTTAAGGCTGCTTCACTTCCTTGTGCTCTGCGTGAACCAAATTCTAAAATTTTACTGTCTTTAGCTGCACGCACGATACGATTAGTTTTGGTAGCAATAAGGCTTTGATGATTTAAGCTTAAAAGTAAAAAAGTTTCTAAAAGCTGTGCTTCTATAGTTGTAGCCTTAATACAAAGCAAAGGTTCGTTTGGAAAAATCACTTCTCCTTCACGCATGGCATAAATTTCACCTTTAAATTTAAAGCTGGCTAAAAAATCTAAAAATTCTGTATCAAAAATACCTTGTTTTCTTAAAAATTCTATATCTTCTGTATCAAAACTCAAATTTTCAACAAAGTCTAAAATATCTTCAAGACCTGCAAAAATAGCAAAAGAACCCGAATCTGGAATTTTTCTAAAAAATATATCAAAATAACAAATTTGATCTTTTTTACTGTTTTTGAAATAGCCTTGAGACATTGTAAATTCATAAAAATCACAAAGCAAGGCTAAAGAAGTTTTAGAAGTCATCAAAGCTTATACTACCCTTAGAATAATTCGTTACTTTACTTTCAAAGAAATTGCTCTTTTGATCGTTAAATTTTGAAAAATCATCCACCCATTTAATAGGATGTTTTGCATTGTATAACTTATCTAAATTGATCGCACTTAATCTTTGATCTACAAGATAATGGATATATTCTTCTATGATATCATCAGTAAAGCCCATGATTTGATTTTGAGTGATGTATTTACCCCATTTGATCTCAAGATCTCCAGCTTTTTTAAACATATCATAAATTTTATTGATATTTTCATCATGGAATAAATCAGGTCTTTCTTTGCGTACTGAATTGATCATATTTTGAAATAATAAAAGATGTGTGATTTCATCTCTTTGGATAAAGCGGATCATTTGTGCTGAACCTAGCATTTTTCCTGCACGCGCAAGTGCGTAAATAGCAGTAAAACCACTATAAAAATATACTCCTTCTAAAATTTGATTTGCCACCATAGCTAAAAGAAGTTTATTATCATCTACATCGCCTGCTAATTCTTCATAAATGCTTGAAATAAAGTCATTTTTTTCACGCAAAGTTTCATCATGCTTTTCCATTTCATAAATCAAATCTGTATTATCGCAAATCGCTTCTACCATAACAGCGTAAGATTTTGAATGGTTTGCCTCTTCATAAGCTTGGCGTGCCAAAACTGCATTGATTTCAGGAGCTGTGATGTAAGGGTTGATATTGTCTGCTAAATTATTGGTTTGAAAACTATCCATAGAAATAAGCTGACTCCAAACCAAATCATACATTCTTTTTTCACCTGCAGTTAAATTACAGCGATAATCAAGTGCATCTTTAGTTGTATCCACTTCTTTTGGAAACCAAGTATTTGCCTCCATTAAATCCCAAAGTTTTAAAGCCCAAGTATATTTTGCCTTAGTGAAATTTAAAATTCCATGTGGGTTACCATCAAAAACTTTACGATCTCCTAGGGTTTCGTTTGAACTTGGATTGTAAATTCTTTTTCTTTGCATTTTTAACCTTTCTTTATGCTTTAGTAGCTATACAACTTTGAGTTAAAATATCGTGTAAATTTAAACGATCTTTTCTTACAAAACTGACAAATAAACCAAAGAGTAAGCCAAAACTTATAATAAATATCACATATCTTAGTAAAATTCTAAGAAAACTTAGTTTCTTTCCCGTTTTTATATCAATAAGATATAAATCATATGCTTTAAGACCTGGGCTTTGTGCCTTTTTTGTTAAAAAAATAGCTTGAATCAAACCAAATAAAAAAGTACATAAAGTTGTGATAAAATGGTTGTTTAAAAAAGCTTCTTTAGAGCCTAATAGAAAATAAAATAAATACAAAATAGGAACATAAATAAGAAAAATATCTATAAGCAAAGCTCTAAATCTTAGCCATCTAGAGCTAATTTTTGCTTTAGTTTTCATTTAATTTCCACGACTTCCTGGTTTTATAGCTTTACTCCCTTTTTTACAAAGTGGGCAATTTATTTCATCATAAATTTTAAATTCAAAATTTCCTAGAGTAAAGAGTGGTAAATTTTCAGGTAATTTCGCATTATCTTTTCTTGGAGATTTTAAATTTTCTACTGCACAAAAACCACGATTTGCCAATGCTGCAAAACCTACAACAATGCCACCTAAACTTTCAATGATTTTTGCACTCTCTAAAGCACTACCACCTGTAGTAATGATATCTTCACAAATTATAAATTTTTCACCCTTTTTTACTTCAAAACCACGTCTTAAAGTCATTTCTTTATTTACTCTTTCAGTGAAGATAAAACGTTTGCTACAAGCTCTTGCAAGCTCATAACCTGCTAAAATTCCACCTAAAGCAGGAGAACAAATGCTGTCAAATTCTATCTTATAGCTTGCAATAATCTTTGCAAGTTCATCACAAAGTTTTGCTGCTAATTTTGGATCCTCTAAAACTTTTGCACTTTGAAGATAAAATTGCGAATGTTTACCTGAACTTAGTAAAAAATGCCCTTCTAAATAAGCACCACAATCTTTATAAATTTGTTCTAAATTCATCGTTAAACCTTTAAAAGTTCACTTTCTTTGCTTTTTACACTCTCATCAATTTTTGTTGTATAGGTGTCGGTAAGTTTTTGTACTTCATCATAAGCTTTTTTTGCTTCATCTTCGCTTATTGCCTTATCTTTTTCTAGTTTTTTAACTGCATCGTTGGCATCTTTGCGTATATTTCTTATAGAAACTTTTGCCTTTTCACCCATAGCTTTAGCTTGTTTTACGTTTTCTTCTCTTTGCTCTCTAGTCATCGGAGGGAAAAATAATTTTACACTTTCGCCGTCATTATTTGGATTTACACCGATATTTGCAGCTGCAATAGCGCTTTCTATGGTTTTTAGTAAAGGTTTTTCCCAAGGAGTGATGCTAATAGTTGAAGCATCACTTGCTAAAACAGTTGCTACTTGATTTAAAGGAGTTTGAGTTCCATAGTAATCCACTGTAATATGATCTAAAATATGGGTATTAACTTTTCCAGTTCTTAAAGTGGTGAAGTCTTTTTTTAAGGCTTCTAAAGATTTTTCACTTTGGGTTTTTTGTTTGTTAAAAATTTCACTTAGCATTATCATTTCCTTTAATTATTTACTTGAATTAACATCGCTTGGAAGTTGTGGTGCACTTGGAGCGATAGAATTTGTGTTTGGGGCAGGCACAATAGGAGCACTTGGAATAGTAGTGTTGTTGTTTTCTACTTTAATTTTCTCTGCTAAAGAGTCCTTGCTAGCTTTATTGTATAAATAACCAAGACCAATAGTATTTGCAATAAGTAAAATTCCCATGACAAAGGTAAATTTTGCCAAAAATCCAGCCGGTCCTTTGGCGCCAAATAAACTTTCATTGCTTCCACTATAAGCTCCAAGTCCTATACTTGAACTTTTTTGAAGTAAAACTGCTATACAAATAACTACAACGATGATAAATTGTAAAATGATTAAAAGAGTGATCATTGAAAATTCCTAAAAGTTAATTTTTAAATGATTATTTTAACTAAATAAAACTTGAAAAGTTTTGAAACTTGAAAAGTTTTTGTGAGAAAAATCCCACAAAAACTTATCTGCTATTGAAGCTTCTTAAGATATTAAGTAAAGATACGAAAAGATTAACAAAATCAAGATAAAGTGCTACTGCACCTTCGATTGGAGTTTCATAATTTCCGCGGATAATATTTTGCGTATCATAAAGAATGTAAAATGAAAATAATATTGCAGCTACTGCTGAAATAGCTAGATTAACTATACTGCTTTGGAAGAAAAGGTTTAGTAAAGATGCTGCTACAATAACGATCAATACTATAAATAAAGCTTTACCCATAACAGTAAAATCTTTTTTTGTATTCATAGCAAATACACTAAGTCCTGCAAAAGCAACTGTTGTTAAAGCAAAAGCTTGAGCGATGATAATTCCTCCAGCTGGTAGAGCTAAAACTGAAATAAGTAAAGGTGTAAGCGTTAAACCTGAGCAGAAAGTAAAACCAAAAAGTAAAACAAGATTTAATGGAGCCTCTCTTTTTTTCCATTGCAAAGCAAATAAAAGTCCGATTTCAACAGCAAAAAGGATCCAAAAAGTTACTTGTGATTGTATAAAAAATGATGCTAAAGCAAAAATTCCTACATACGCACCTACTGTTGCAGCTAATAATGAAGCAGCAAAAAGTTGATAAGTTTGTTTAATAAAAATACTTAATTCGCTTGAGCGTGTATTTTCAAATTCTTTTGATCTTGAGTAGTCTCTATCATAAAGACTCATAAAATTCTCCTTGCAAAATTGTTAGATTTTTTAAAATCTTGAGCGAAATCTAACATATTAGACTAAATAAAAAGTTAATTTATATAATATCTTATGCTTAAATGAAATCTTTGCTGAAATTTTGTTATAATTTCAAGATTTTAGTTTCAGGTTGGTTTTATGGAAAATCTTATTAGCGGTGCGATTAAGTTTATGCAAGAAGACTTTAAGGAGCATGAAGAACTTTTTGAAAGTCTAAAAAATAAGCAAAATCCCCATACTCTTTTTATAGGTTGTTCTGATTCTAGAGTAATTCCAAATTTGATCACTAATACGGGTCCAGGTGAGCTTTTTGTAATACGAAATATTGCAAATATAGTTCCACCTTATCGCGTTGGAGAAGATTACTTGGCGACAACTTCAGCAATAGAGTATGCTTTAAATTCATTGCATATTAAAAATATCGTCGTTTGTGGCCATAGTAATTGTGGAGGTTGCAATGCTCTTTATTATTCTGATGAAGAGTTAAATAAAATTCCTAACGTGAAAAAATGGCTTACCATGTTAGATCCGATAAAAAAAGATGTGATGATTTTTGCAAGAGACGATTTGGCTATGCGTTCATGGCTTACAGAAAAATTAAATTTAGTAAATTCTTTGCAAAATATACTTACTTATCCAGGCGTGCAAGAAGCTTTAGATGAAGGAAAAATAGAAGTACATGCTTGGTATTATATTATAGAGACAGGTGAAATTTATGAGTATGATTTTAAAGCAAAAATTTTTACTTTAATACAGGATAGGAAAGTTCAATGAAAAAAATTATTTTTAGTTTATGTTTTTTTATTTTATACCTTGGAGCACAAGAATTTAAATTTATTGATGCAAATATTAGTAAAGAGGATGAAGGAATTTATGCTTTAGTTGAAAAATATGTTGATCTTAACAATCAAATTAAAGAATTTAAGAAAAACAATGATGAAAATTCAAGCACTTTTAATGGTATTTTAAGTGAATTTGAAAAAGACAAAAAGACTATTTTAGCAAAAATACCCGATATGATAGTAGGACAAAAGATTAATGAAGAGGCAGTGGCTAGATTTTTAAAAGCAAAAGAAAAATTACTAGATGTTCAAAAAAAGAATATTAATAAGCCTTATATTTATACAGATGCCACTCTTAATCTAGTTTATTTTAATATTGTGGAAAGTTTTTATTCTTCTTTGTTTGAAGTGGAAAAACTTTTTAAAAATACAGCAAGCAGTGAAGATTTGATTGCTACTGTTGATAAGGCAATGGAAAATTTACAAAATTCTTCTAATGTTAATTTAGATAGTTTTAAAAGCAAAATTACAAATCCAGAAGAATTAGAAAAAATTACCCTAAAAGAAAGATATGTCAGTAATGCTGTAGATTCTTATTCTGAAATTCTTAAGTATTTACGCTCAAATGCAGATTTGCTTGAAAGTAATTATATTTTTTCATTACTCGAGCTTCAAGTTTGGATAGATCGTATAAATGAGGCAATTGGGGTAAGTTTTGTTAATATCGGAAAAATAGTAATTTCTGCTTTGGTTTTAGTATTTTTTATATCTTTAAGACGTTTTTTTGCAAATATAGTATATTTTTTCCTTGTTCAGCTTTTTTATAGAAATAAAAATGATGTAGATGATATTAAAGTCATTTTTATTGAGAATATTAAAAAACCCGTAGGTTTCTTGTTGATTGTCTATGCTATTTCTCTTTGTCTTACTATAGCAACTTATCCTGCACCTTTGAGTGTAAATTTAAGTAATTTTTTTCATATAGTTTATGCAGTTTTAATTGCATGGCTTATTTTAAGAATGCTTGATGGTTATGGCGTGGTATTGGTTTCTAAACTTGCTCAAAAAAGTGGAAAAAAAGAAGTTGTAAATTTAATTATTAAAATTTTATATTTTGTCATTATTATCATAGCTTTATTATATATTCTTGCTCAACTTGGTTTTAATATTTCGGCTATTATTGCATCTTTGGGAATTGGTGGTTTAGCTGTTGCTTTAGCAGCGAAAGATATAATTGCAAATTTCTTTGCTTCTATACTCTTACTTTTTGATAATAGTTTTAATCAAGGAGATTGGGTAGAGGTTTCAGGTATAGAAGGAACAGTAGTTGAAATAGGACTTAGAAAAACTACTATTAGAACTTTTGATAATTGTCTCGTATTTTTACCAAATTCAACTATTATGGGAGCTAATATCAAAAATTGGAGTAAAAGACGCATGGGTCGCCATGTTAGAATGTATTTGGGTGTTGGTTATGATGCTACTCCTGAAAAACTAGAACAATGCGTAAAAGATCTAAGAGAATTTTTAGATACAAGTGATTTGGTAGCTCACGATGAGGATAGCGCATTAAAATATGGCGATCATACAACAAAATATCGTCAAAATCTTGTATCTATTAATGATTTAGAAGGCTATAAAAATGCTTGTTATGTGGCTTTAAGTGAATTTGCAGATAGTAGTATTAATATAGAGCTTTATTTTTATACCAAAGAAATAGGCGGAAAAGATTTTAGAGAAGCTAGACAAAGTTTAATGCTTGAGTTTATGCGTATAATTGAAAAAAATGGTTTAACCTTTGCTTTCCCAAGTCGTAGTATTTATATAGAAAATTTACCACCCCTTGATTTGCAAGCAAAAGCTATAAAATAGCAAGATTTTATCTTGCTATTTTTTTAAACCGGCATAACGCGTATATTTGGACTTAATTCTTCTTGTAAAATTGTTTCAATAGCATAAAGTGTTGCACCACTTCCACTAGAACAACCACTACAAGCACCAAGATAACGAATATAAACATCAATTGCTGCACCTTCAGCCTTTTGTATATCAATCACTTCCAAATCTCCACCATCATTATGAAGCATAGGGCGAATTTCAGCATCTAAAACACTTTCAACTGCTTTTAATTGTCCCACTACGGTCATTTCATCAAAAGCCACATCATTTTTCATTGTATTTTTGAGTTTTTCTCTATCTATTTCAGCTCTAGTTTCAGCTAAAATATCTACAAGGTAATAATCTCTTTTTTCATGTCCGCCTGGTTTGATACAGGATTTACAAAAAGCACCCGCTTTAGTATATTGTGTGATTTCTTCTACGCTATGCAAATCATTAAGTTTAATCACTTCTTTAATAGTTCCAAGACTTACCCTAGCACACTCGCAAACTATAATTTGATCTTCAAAATCTTCAGGACTTATGCCTTTATAATGCGCTGCTGCTTGTTTGATTACATCATAAGCCATAACCGAACAGTGCATTTTTTGAGGTGGAACAGCTGGAGTTTCTGGATTATCACGCATAGCAAATTCCACATCTAAATTTGTGATTTTTACTGCTTCATCTACAGTTTTTCCTATACAAAGATCCACCATAGTATCACTACTTGCTATAGCTGTGCCACAACCAAAACTTTTAAATTTTGCATCGATAATTTTATCAGTTTTTTCATCTACAAGCCAAAAAAGTCTTACCGCATCGCCGCAACTTTCTGCACCAAAATCAGCTACGATCAATTTTGCATTGCGTGCTTTAGCATCTTCTTCGCTAAATTCTCCCATATGTTGAGGATTATTCATTCTATCTTGAACTTTTTGTGAATACTCATCCCAAATGGATCCACCAATTAAACTATTTTTTCCCATTTTTCATCCTTATTTGTAATTATTTGGATTATAAGCATAAGTACAAGAAATTGCTCTTAATCTCTGTGTTGCATTTTTAATTTGTTTTGCTGCATAATCAATTTCTTCTTCAGTGTTAAAACGTGACAAAGAAAGTCTTAAAGCTGTATGCGCTAAATCATGCTCCGCACCGATAGCTTCCATAATAGGATTGCTTTCTAAAGCTTCACTTGCACAGGCTGAGCCCGTACTTGCAGCTATACCATTTTTATTTAAATCCCAAAGCATTGCTTCGCCTTCAACACCTTTAATACTTGCTAAGATTGTATTAGGCACACGGTGCTCTCTTTTTCCAACCACTGTTGTATCAGGTAAGGCTAAAATTTGATCTTCTAGTTTATCTCTTAAACGGCGTATATGAGAATCTTCAAAATCAAGCATAGTATTTGCAATACGCAAAGCCTCGCCCATAGCCACTATATAAGGTACATTTAAAGTCCCACTTCTACGACCACCCATGTGTTCTCCACCGTGTAAAAGTGGAGTAAGTTTAAGTCCTTTTTTTATAAAAAGTCCACCCACACCCTTTGGTCCATGAAATTTATGTGCCGAAAATGAAGCAAAATCAACTCCTACTTGAGTTAAATTAACCTTTATTTTACCTACTGCTTGAGTAGCATCTGTATGAAAAAGAGCACCAAATTCATGTGCAAGTTCTGCCATCGCTTTAATATCAAAAATCATACCTGTTTCATTATTTGCCCACATAACACTTACAAGTGCTGTTTTATCGCTAATCACTTTACGCAAATCTTCTACAGTAGAAACCCCTTCTTCATTTACAGGAAGTTCTATGACTTTTACTCCAAGACTTTTTAAAAAATAAGCAGCAGCAGTAATAGCAGGGTGTTCTACACTAGAAATAATCACTTCATTGCGTTCTTTATCTAAAATATGATCAAAATACACACCCTTAAGCACCCAGTTAATGCTTTCTGTCGCACAGGAGGTTACAACTATGTCGTCTAGGTCATTTGCTCCAAGTCCTGCATAAAGTTTATCCAAAGCTTCTCTTAAGGCAGGATGTGTTGCGCTACCATATTGATGAAGGCTATTTGGATTTCCATACATATCCTTTAAAAAAGGTAGCATCAACTCATAAGCATTAGGATCAAGCATTGTCGTTGCGTTGTTATCTAAATATACTTTCACTTTAAAATCCTTAATTTATCCTTAATTTTAATTAGGATATTTTTTATCTTTATTTGAAAACGGATAATAACAAAAATTTATAAAAATTAGGTTAAAAATTATAACAAAAATAAAATGCTAAAGTAAAATTTTAAAGTGAAATATTTTGTGAATTTTATATAGCAAAAATGAGAAATACTATTTCTTAAATTTTTCTTCGTAATACTTTACTATCTTTGAATCTTCTTTGGCTGTATGTTTAAAGATAAAATCTTGAACAACGAGATTTAATTTTTCGGTCATTATATTTACAAATTTAGCTTCACTGATGATAATTTCTTCAATTTCTAAGATAATTTTTCTATGAATTCTTGTATGATGGTTGATATAAGGATATTTTATTTCTCTCATAAAGGCTTCTTCATCTGAAAAATGTCTATTGATCATTATCAACAGCTCTCTTAAGACAATTTTTAATTCTTTTGTTCCAACATGACGCTGGTTCATTAAAGAGAGTTTTTTAGAAATTTCAAAAAGTTCTTTATGTTGATGATCTAAAAGATCATTATTCATTGAAATAATTTTTTCATTATAAGTCATGGTTTTGAGTACTTTTATATTTATATTTTTCGAGAGCGGATTATAATGCTATAATACTTAAAATTTTATTAATTAATTATATAAAAATTATTATTATTAAAGTATTTATAATTTATATATTTTTTAAAAAATTATTTTAAACCATCACAGACATATAAGAGTTTAAAATTTTATTTATATTTGCTTGTTTTTGACGACGATCTAAAAAATTTTCTATAGAGCTAGAACGTAGTTGATTTGCTTCTTCTAATCTTTGTGTGTCTTGACTTTGGTTTTGATATTGTTTTTTAAGAGTATCAAAATCATTGCGATTTTGATCGATATAAATTTGAAATATTGAACTTGAATTTGCAAATTCTCTTAAATCCATATCTTTTTGGTAATTAATATATTGTTGAAAAAATACAGATAGTTTGTCTTGAGTACTTGTTTTTTTATCTATGCCATTCACATAAAGGTAAAGATCAAAACTCATCTTTTTTTCATTTTCTTTTTTGATGTAATCTTCTATATCTGTTTCGCCCTTGAGAATTTTTTGCAAATTTTGATGAGAGCTTAGCTCTAAAGTGGCAGGTTTCATAAAAAAGTTAAATTCTTTTTCATTTTGGGTTTTTATATCATGGTATATAAAATTCATTAAAAGACCAGATTTTGATACTTCTGCGTTTTTAGTTAAATAAGGTTTTAAAATTTCATTAGAAGAAGTATTTTCTATGGCTTTATCAAAATGAAAATTAGTTATTTTATTATCTAATATTAAAGTATTTAAATTTGTGATATTGCTTAATGCCAAATCAATTTCTTCTTGATTGTTGTAAATTCTTGAAATTTGACCTAAAAATTCTCCATTATCTGTTGAAAAACCTGATGATAGTTTTGAAATAAAATCGCGACTTAAATAAGCATTATCATCTTGTAAAAATTCTGAATTTATAGATTTTAATGAACTATGATAGCTATTTAAAAGATAAGGTAGATCAATTTTATTGTAGTTTAAATTTTCATCTTGTTTTGCGAGTTCTTTTGCTATGCTTCTAACGCTTTTAATATTAATGTCATAAGATTCTGGTATGTTTGCAATTTTATTTAAATCTTTATCAAAAAAACCTTCTTCATTAATTCTAAATCCAAATTCACTAGCATAAGTGGTATTGTTAAAAATATAACTTAATTGTTCTAAGCTATTTTCATTTCCTTCTTGATTTAAGGCTTTGCTATCTTTAATCAAATTTAGAGCAGAGCTGTTTTGCAAAGGATTAGATAAGGTTAAATTTTGATATGGATTTGCCGAATTTATAGTCATTTTAAATCTTTCCAAAATATTGCTGATTTTTTATAAGCAAAAGGTGTGCCAAGTTTTTTAAAAATTAAATTCAGTCAAAAATTAGAAAAAATTTGATAGTATTTAGCTTTTATTTTAATTTGAAAAATAAAAATTTATCTAAATAAGGAAAGCGTATGCCAAAGATGAAAAGCGTTAAAAGCGCAGTGAAACGCTTCAAAGTAGGTAAAAATAAAATCAAAAGAGGCTCAGCTTTTAGAAGTCATATTTTGACTAAAAAACCTGCAAAAAGAATGCGTGATCTTCGCACAGCTAAATATGTGCATAGCACAAATGTAAAAGCTGTTGAAAAAATGCTAGGAATTTAAGTTTTTGACTAAAAGTCATTCAAACTCCCCTCTGAGATAAAATTTCAAGGGCAAGATCCAAATTTGGACGCCACTTTATGAAAGGAAATAAAAATGGCAAGAGTAAAAACAGGTGTTGTTAGACGCCGCAGACATAAAAAAGTTTTAAAATTAGCACGTGGTTTTTATAGTGGACGCCGCAAACATTTTAGAAAAGCAAAAGAACAATTAGAAAGAAGTCTAGTCTATGCTTATCGTGATAGACGCCGCAAAAAAAGAGACTTCCGCCGTCTTTGGATTGTGCGTATCAATGCTGCTTGTAGGCTTAATGATTTAAGTTATTCAAGATTTATCAATGGACTTAAAAAAGCAGGTATTGAACTTGATAGAAAAATTCTAGCAGATTTAGCTATGAATGATGCTGCTGCTTTTGCAAAAATTGCAGAGGCTGCAAAAAAAGCACTTTGATTTTTTAGTATAAGAATTTCAAGATTTTTGATTCTTGAAATTCTTAATTTTTTAGTGTTGATTTAATTTAGTTAGAACATCTTCATAACATTTGAGTTGATTCACATTTTTTTCAAAATCTTCGCTCACATTACTTCTTTGTTCTAATTTATCTGAAATTTCTTTACCTGAATTTATAAGATTTGAAATGATTTTGGAAAATTCATCGGATTTATCCCTTATAAAATTCATTTCCTGAGTGCTAGAATTGGAGCTTTTTGCAATGGATTGTATGGTCTGAATAACTAATTTGATAGCTCCTTCCATTTCACCTAGACCCATTTGGGTATTTTCTGAAAGTTTTCTAACTTCATCAGCTACAACTGCAAATCCACGACCAAGTTTTCCAGCTCTAGCAGCTTCTATACCTGCATTTAAAGATAAAAGGCTAGTTTGTTCAGCAATCCCTGAAATAAGATCCAAAATACTATTTAATTGATCTATATTTTTCAAAGAAGATTGTACTTCTTTTTCTAAATTCATTTTTTCTTCGCTTTGGTAAAAGTTGTATTCTAGGTAGTTAGTGAAATTGGTAAAACTTTCGCTAATAGTTGTAAGACTTCTTCTTATATTTTCAAGTTCTTCAAAAATTTCTTTAAATATACTTGTATTTTTATCAATTTCTGATGTATTTTGTTTGAGTTGATTTAAAATTATTTTATTAATCTCATTAGTCATTTCTAGTTTTTGAGCTCTTATATTAAGATAATAGTATTTAAAATCGCTGTATTTTTGTATGAAAGTTTTTAAATATCTAGGTTTGAAATCATTAAAATTTTCAACTTCATAAAAAAATATTGCCACTAAACTTTTTGCAATTCCCACTCCATAAATTTCTCCAAAACTAGAAAAACCAACTATAGGAAAATCATTAAAATGGATTTGATTTAATGTTCTTTGTTGTGAAGCCTTCTTAAGATACAATCGTTAAAAATTGCTCCTAGTGGTTTTGGTTTATTAAGAGAAAATTTTTCATAATCTTTTTTTATAGCTTCAATAAAATTTGTTTTTTTAAGCAAGCTTAATTCTTGAGCGCTTTCTATATCACAATAACTAAATAATGTTTTATCTAGGTTGATTTCCATAGGGGAAATAAGATAGTCTTCTCCAATTTTTAAAGCAAAAGTATATTCTTGCATTTTATTTTTAAGTTCTTCAAAAGTACAGTTAAAATAATTACATAAAGCTTCAACCGCGTTGATGGATTGAAAGGTTTTTTTATCAATAAATTCGCGTACTGTCCTATCATATAAGCTTGCATCAAGTATAGTAAAGGTAATGTTGCTTTGAGGATTGAAATTTTGAGACTTCATTAAATCAAAACGATACTTAGGTTTAAATTGAACATGTATGCTTAAAGCTTGATTTTTTAATATTTCTCCATTATAAAATATAAATGTTCCGCTAAAGTCCATATTTCCACTAGATCCACCTCCTACTAAAGCACAAGGATAGGGGTTGTGTTTGTATAAAAGTTCTAAAAGAGAACTTTCGCTTTGACTTAAACCGTCATAAATTAAATAATGCAAAGTATTTGTGCAGTGTGCTTCAAAAGGTATATTTATAGATAAAACTTCTTTTTCTATCAGTTTTTTTCTTTCTGTATAATCTTTTATATTGCTAAAAAGCTTGATTTTATTTGCGCAAAGATTTTCTACCATATCTTCACTAAAAAGCATCAAACTTATTCCTTGGATATTTTGTTTATAGGGACTATTTTCAATGTTTGAGTTAGAATCAAGGTTGCATAATAAATCAGTAGCACTGCTTAAGATGATATCACATTGTTCATTTATAGAATTTTGAATCTTATTTCCTATGATCGCTAGATTAAGTTGATACGACACAAAGCCTATGATTAATTTTGGCTTGATATTTATTTTTTTCAATTTTTCTTCAAGTTCATTTTCTTGAAGATATAGAGCTTCTAAAACTTTTTTACTTTCTTCTTTTTTGTTGAGCTTTTATTTTTAAAATTAAAAAACATCAATTTAACTCCATTAAAACTATTTTTTAATTACTAGTTAACTAAATCAAAATGTCATAAATTCAAGCATTTACATTTATTTGTAATTTTTATTATACCTTAAGCAATAAAAAAATGCAATAAGTAAATTAAATTTTAGATATAATTGTAAATCTATGAACAACATTGAATATTAAATAAGGATGTATTAAATATGATCGGAGATATGAACGAGCTTTTATTAAAAAGCGTCGAAGTTTTGCCACCTTTGCCTGATACTGTAAGTAAGTTAAGAAAATATGTAAGTGAGGCTAATTCAAATATAGAAACCATGAAAGTTGCTGAAATTATTTCAAGCGATCCGTTGATGACGGCTAAGCTTTTGCAATTAGCAAATTCTCCTTATTATGGTTTTACAAGAGAAATTACAACCATAAATCAAGTGATTACTTTATTAGGTGTTAGTAATATCATCAATATAGTTACCGCTGATTCCATTAGGGATAGTTTTAAAATAGATGTTTCGCCATATGGTTTGGATACTCAAGTTTTTTTAAGAAATTGCAACGAAGAGGCAACTTTTATCACAAATTGGCTTAATGATGAAGATAAAAAACTTTCTCATCTTTTAGTTCCTTGTGCAATGCTTTTAAGATTTGGTATTGTTATTTTTTCAAATTTTCTTATACAAAATCATAAGGATAAGGATTTTTTAGCTTTTTTAAATAAAAATGAAAATCTTGCTTTAGCAGAGAATGAATTTTTAGGTGTAGATCATATTTCTTTCTTAGGATTTTTGTTGCATCGTTGGAATTTTGATGATGTTTTGATTGAAAGTATATGTTTTGTTCGCACTCCTCATGCTGCTCGTGAAGAAGTGAAAAAATCCGCTTATGCTCTAGCAATAACAGATCATCTTTTTACTCCACATGATGGCTCTTCTCCATTTAATGCAAAAGCTGCAGTTGCTTTACTTGAAGAGGCAAAAACTCAGGGAATTAATTTTGATTTAAATAATCTTTTATCCAAGCTTCCTAGCAAAGCTAAGGAAAATTTAGATAAAGAAGATTAAAGAGCCTTTAGATTCTAAATTATAGTGATGAAAAGTTTAATCTTACCTCCTAATGAATTTTTAGATCATTATATTTTAAACGCTGAATTTCATCGTTTTGCTGGAATTTCAAAAAATGCTTATAAATTTTGGAAAAATGTAGAAATAGGTAGATATCAAGGAACAAGAATTGTATTTTTGCATAGAAATTGCATTTTAGAAAAACATCAGCAAGCTTTAAGGCAGTGTAATGGTTTAAATGGTTTTGTATTGGCAAGTGCTTTTTGCTCTTTTACTGGATTAGCTCCCTCTCATTTAGTGGAAAAAAATAATTCTTCTATTTATAAACTTTTAGAGCTTAAGGAGATTTGCGGGATTAAATTTGTTAACCTAAAAAAATTTTATGATTTTTTAGGGCTAAATTATCATCAGCATATTTATATAGAAAAATGCCATTTTTTTAGCCCAGCTCCTTTTGAAAAGCGTATCAAAATCACTGAGAGTATGTGCGTTGGGTATTATTAAGATAAGAAAAAATAAATGCACATAGCAAAGCTATAATAGCCAAAAAGAAAACATAAATTCCCAAAGAAAAACGCCAAAAATTACTTAAATTATCTAAGGCAAAACTATGCAAGAAAAAAGCAAGTTGCGGAGTTAAACCTCCAGCTATAGCATAAGCAATATTATATGAAAAAGAAAGTCCTGAAAATTTAATTTTTGCATCAAATACTTCACTCATTATTAAAGGACAAAAATTCATCACTCCGCTAAAAAAACATACAAGTAAATATAAGCAAGCTACTAGGTTAAAATCAGCATTTTGTCTATATAGAGTATTAAAATAAAGCAAGCTTACAATTCCAAAAAAAACACTAAAAAATACACAAGATTTGATAATGCCTATTTTATCCGCTAAAATTCCACTTATAATACACCCTAGGCAAATAAGTAAATTCCACCTATTTGAAGATAGGTTTGTATAGAAGTGTTAATTTGAAGTATTTTTGCCGTATAGCTAGGCATAAGCAAAATCATTACAACAATGCAACCTGTCAAAACCCAAGCAATCATCATAGAAAGAACAATTCCCATTTTAGCTTTTTTAAACACTTCTTTTAAAGGAAATTTTTCTAAAGCCTTGTCTTTTTTCATTTGTTCAAAAACAGGAGTTTCTCTTAAAAATTTTCTCAAATAAGCAGAAATAATCCAAAAATTCCACCTAAAAAGAATGGAATTCTCCAAGCCCATTCATGAAGTTCTTCTTGGGTATAAATTTTATTCATAATTAAAAAAACTAAACTACCTAATAAAATTCCACCTACAACCGAAGCGGTTAAAATTTCCAAATAAGTTCTTTTTTGACCTTGTGGTGCGTGTTCGTATACAAAAACCCAAGCTCCAGGAAGTTCCCCGCCTATAGCAATGCCTTGACAAATGCGTATAAAAACTAAAAGCACAATACAAAGAAAACCTATGCTTTCATAATTTGGAATAAAAGCTAGAGTAAAAGTTGGAATAACCATTACAAAATACTAATCATAATGATGAAAGTCCTAAAACTTTTATATCTTTTTGATTAAGGGTTTTGCTCATTCTTAATCCATCTCATAAAAATCATCATCATTGTTATCATCATCGTATTCATAATCATCATCATCGTAATTATAATTTTTATGGTGATTTTGTGGATATTCTTCATCTTCGTTTTCATAATCATCGTAATTTAAATCTTCTTCATCTTCATAAGCCATTGTTTTCTCCTTAAATAAAAATACAAAGCTTATTTTATCTTAAATTTGTTTGGTTTTGCTATAATTTTTATAATTTTTTAAAAGGTGAATTTATGAAATTAAGTCATTTAGATGAAAAAAATCATCCTAAAATGGTAGATGTAAGCGATAAAAATATTACTTCAAGAATAGCCACAGCTAGCGGTATGATATATGTGAGTCAAGAAGCTTTTGATATAATTAAAAATAATACCGCAAAAAAAGGTCCTGTTCTTCAAACAGCTATTGTTGCGGCTATAATGGGGGCTAAAAAAACAAGTGAAATTATTCCTATGTGCCATCCTTTAATGCTTTCTAAAGTTGAAACTGATATTGTGGAATTTTTTAAAGAATGTGCATTTAAGCTTATTGTAACAGTTAAGTGTGAAGGTAAAACAGGGGTTGAAATGGAAGCTTTAAGTGGGGTTAGTATAGGACTTTTAACTATATATGATATGATCAAGGCTATAGATAAATCAATGAGGATTACGGATATAGTGCTTGAAAGCAAAGAAGGAGGTAAAAGTGGTAAATTTGTGCGATCTTAAAAAAGAACCTCAGATCAATTATCCTACTTTTTGGGATTATAAGGTGATTTTTGAGGTGCATATTAAGGCAAGTGAAATTTTTCAAGAAATTTTAGGTCAAAGAGAATATAAATTTGAACATTCGAATTCAAGTGCGAGTGGAAAATATCAAAGTTATTTATTAAATGTTTATGTTGATAGCAAAAAAGATCGTTTGGATATATTTGATAAATTAAAAGCTAAAGCAAAATTTGTACTTTAAGAAAGAAGGAAAAATGAAAAATACTTTAATTATTTTTGAAAATTCTTTATCAAATCTCGGTAAAGATGAAGCAAGTGATTTACTCGAAGACTTGAGTTTTAATCTTGCGTATAAGCAAATTTCACATAATCCTCATGAAACAAAAAAAGTTTTAAATTCTCTTTTGGTTGAATTTTTAACTATTTTGAAAAAACTTGATTTTTTTGATGATGAAAATGTTACAAAGGTTATCAAAGCTTTGGTTAAGGCGAGTATTGTAGATGCTCAAAATTCACTTTATGAGTATATTAGCGAAGCTGAATTATTAAACAAACAGATTGAAAATCAAAAGAATTTGATTAAAAATCAAATCAGCGATAATTTTTTTGAATTCGAGAATATTTTACAAGAATGTTCTTTTTGCGATGAATTTAGTGGCGGTTTAAATGATGCTATTTTATTTGATATAGAAATGCTTGGAATTTTAAAAGAAACCGCTGAAAGTGCTTTTTTAACTACATTAGAAAAGGCTGAAGATATAGAACTTACAAGTAGTGAAATAGCTAAAAATCTCGTATATAATGCCATTTGTGAAGCTCATTTTGAAAAAGAAAGAATTTTAAAAATTTCAAGTATTATTTTAAATACCGCTTTTGAAATAGCTAATGAATCTATGGCTTATGCAAAAGATCTTTGTTTAGGTGTTATTAAAGGCACAAGAGATGGTATTGTTTTAGCAATGGAAAAATTTAAAGCTTCATTAACTTATGCAAATTTTGAAGAAGATGTTGGTTTAAAAAGTAAAGAACTAATAGGTATAGAAGATGATTTTATTGCTCTTTTAAAAAAAGAGATTCAATTACAAAATGATCCTTGTAAGAGTATAGTTGAGAATTTGCTAGAACATGAACTTGATAATCTTTTTGCTAAATTTAGACGTCTTGCAGGTGAAAGCAGAGAGCAACTAATATTAGTTTTAAATGATATTAAGAAAAATCCAAAGATTAATGATTTTAACAAACTTACTCAAAGAAAATTAAATCGTTTTAAACAAGAAATTTTTGAATTAGAAAAAATTGCTAGTGAAAAATACAAAGATTTAAATTCTAAAAAAGCTAAAAAGCTCGGTGTAAGACTTTGGGAAAAAGCAAAAAAATTTGTTAAAAAATAATATCCCATTTTTTGGGATATTAAATATCTATTTCTATACCTACAGGTGCGTGATCAGAGCCAAAAATATCATCTCTTATGAAAGCGTTTTTAAGTTTATCTTTTAACCCCTTTGAAATGAAAAAATAATCAATCCTCCAGCCTACATTTCTTTCTCTTGCTTTCATTCTATAGCTCCACCACGAGTATTTTTCTTTGATTTCACCATTAATTTCTCTAAAAGTATCTATAAAACCAAGTTTTAGCAAATCATCAATCCAAGCTCTTTCTATAGGTAAAAAACCTGAAGTGTTGGTATTGACTTTTGGGTGGGTAAGATCGATTTCTTTGTGAGCGGTATTGACATCACCACAAATGATAATTTCAAACCCATCTTTTAAAAGCTTATCCAAATATACTAAAAAATCTGCATAAAATTTCATTTTAAAATTTAAACGTTCTTCATCTTTTTGACCATTTGGAAAATAGATATTAAAAAGTGCAATATTTTTAAAGCGGTGTTCTAAAACCCTGCCTTCTTCATCATCAAAAAATTCACATTTTTTTACTTCGCTATCAAAATTACAAAGACTCATTACTCCAGAATATCCTGCTCTTTTAGCAGAATTAAAATACATGTGTTTAAAAGGATATTCATAAATTTTTTTAGGAAATTTATCTTCATGTGCTTTGATTTCTTGAAAACCTATAAAATCAATTTTTTCTCGTGCTATCCAATCAAGTGCATTTTTATCACAAATAGCTCTTAAGCCATTTACATTCCATGAAAGTAGTTTCATTGTTTTCCTTAAAATTTTCATTAAAAGTGTAAATCATAACATAAAAAGATTTAAAACTACAATCTATTTAAACAAATTTAATAGAATTAAAACCTTAAAAAATTTAAAAGGTGGGATTGATATGTTTAAATTAAATTGGTTTTGGTTTACTTTTTTAAATTCTTTAATGATTGCAATATTAAATTTTAATTTATTTGAGTTTGTGTATGAAAAAAATAATCAAAATTGGTTTATAACTTTTGTTTTCATTATAGCTTATTTGGCATTGGTTCATGCGATTTTTTCTTTATTTTTTGTGAAATTTTTTACCAAATTTTTTTCTATACTGTTTATAATATCATCTTTTTTAAGTGTTTATTTCATTAGTTTTTATGGAGTGCTTATAGATTCTGATATGATACAAAATGTTGTTCAAACGGATATCAAAGAAGTAAAAGATTTGTTAAATTTAAAATTGATTTTATTTGTTGTTTTGGCTTTATTATTGGTTTTTTATGTTGTTAAAGTAAAAATTGATTATAGTAGTTTTAAATCTCATATGAAAATTAAAATTATCAATATAATATCGGCTTTGATTGTGGTTAGTGCGGTTTTAATTCCTTTAAGCAAAACTTTCTTGCCTTTTTTTAGAAATTATAATGAAATAAGGATGTACAATACACCTTTTTATCAATTTTATGCCGTATATCGTTATTATATTCGTTTTGTAAAAGTTAAGCCAGAATTTAAAACCATAGCTAATGATGCTTATAGAGAAAACAATCACACTAAAAAAATTTTGGTTTTGGTAGTAGGTGAAACCGCTAGAGCGGCAAATTACTCTTTGGGTGGATATGCTAAAAATGATACCAATTTCTACACTAAAAAAGATAATGTAGTCTTTTTTGATAATTTTTCATCATGCGGAACAGCAACAGCGGTAAGTTTACCTTGTATGTTTTCTATATCCAAGCGTAGAGATTATTCGAGTTCAGAATTTCAAGAAAATGCTATGGATATACTTTATAAAACAGGTGTAGATGCTACATGGTTTGATAATAATTCTGGTGGTTGTAAAGGGGTTTGTGATAGATTGGCTTATAAACAAAAGCTTTCTAGTGATTTGGATGAAAATTTACTCACTCCTTTTAAAGAAAAATTAAATCATTTGAGTGATCAAAATATAATAGTTCTTCATTTGCAAGGTTCTCACGGGCCAACTTATTATAAACGCTATCCAAATGAGTTTAAAAAATTTACTCCAACTTGTGATACCAATGAACTTTCAAAATGTGATAGTAAGGCTTTAATCAATACTTATGACAATACTTTACTTTACACAGACTATCTTTTAAGTGAGATTATAAAACTATTAAAAGAACAAAAAGATTATGAAAGTTCTTTGTTTTATCTTTCAGATCATGGTGAAAGTTTGGGCGAAAATGATATTTATCTTCATGGTATGCCTTATGCTATAGCGCCAAGTTATCAAACTCATATTCCTGCTATTTTTTGGAGTAATGATGAAAATTTAATGAATTTAGCTAAAGAGCATAAAGGTTTAAAACTTTCTCAAGATAATCTTTTTAGCACTCTTTTAGGATATTTTGATGTAAAAACAAGTGTTTATGAACCAGAATATGATTTATTAAATCCTAAACTTAAGGCAAATCCATGAAGCCTAAATATCATTTTTTAAATAACGCAAGATATGCTTTAGAAGGGATTTTTGCTTTATTTAAAAATGAAATGGCGTTTAGAATTGAACTTTGCATTATTATCCCTGCGATAGTTTTTAGTTTTTTCTTAAAAGTTAGTTTTTTGGAGCATTTGTTATTGGTAAGTGTCTTAATGCTTATCTTAATTATAGAAGCTTTAAATTCGGCTATTGAAGCTTGTGTTGATTTAGTTACTAATGAATGGCATGAAAAGGCAAAAATCGCTAAAGATTGTGCGAGTGCGGCAGTGTTTTTTAGTGTGCTTTTAGCTCTTTTTGTTTGGGGCTTTATTTTATATAGTATTTGCTTATGAAATTTGAAAATTTAATACGAGAAATTTTAGGAAAAAAGCGTTTTGAATTGTTAAAATTTTTATGTGAAAATGCTGATGAAAATGGTTTTATTATGATTAAAATCAGTGAGCTTGAAGAAAAATTACATCAAAGCAAACCCACTATCATTGCTACTTTTAAATTTTTAGAAGAAAAAAAGCTTTTTAAGCGCCTTAAGAATGGATTTTATCAGCTAAATATAGGAGATAAAAATGATACTTAAAAATCCTTTAGATATGCATTTGCATTTAAGAGATAATCAAATGTTAGAACTTATCGCACCTTTTAGTGCAAGAGATTTTTGTGCAGCTGTGATTATGCCAAATTTAATCCCTCCGCTTTGCAATTTAGAAGATTTAAAAGCTTATAAAATGCGTATCCTTAAGGCTTGTAAAGATGAAAATTTCACTCCTTTAATGACACTTTTTTTTAAAAATTATGATGAGAAATTTCTTTACAGTGCTAAAGATGAAATTTTTGGCATTAAACTTTATCCAGCAGGAATTACAACAAATTCAAATGGTGGAGTTTCAAGTTTTGATATAGAGTATTTAAAACCTACTTTAGAGGCTATGAGTGATTTAAATATTCCTTTGTTAGTGCATGGAGAAACCAATGATTTTGTAATGGACAGGGAAAGTAATTTTGCTAAAATTTATGAAAAATTAGCCAAACATTTTCCACGACTTAAGATTGTTATGGAGCATATTACCACTAAAACTTTATGTGAACTTTTAAAAGATTATGAAAATTTATACGCGACAATCACTTTACATCATTTAATCATCACTTTAGATGATATTATCGGAGGTAAAATGAATCCTCATCTTTTTTGTAAGCCTATAGCCAAGCGTTACGAAGATAAAGAAGCCCTTTGCGAACTTGCTTTTAGTGGTTATGAAAAAGTTATGTTTGGAAGTGATAGTGCGCCTCACCCAAGAGATACTAAAGAGTGTTGTGGTTGTGCCGCAGGTGTATTTAGCGCCCCAGTGATTTTACCTGTTTTAGCTGAATTATTTAAGCAAAATAGCTCAGAAGAAAATTTGCAAAAATTTTTAAGCGATAACGCTTGTAAAATTTATGATTTGAAATTTAAAGAAGATAAAATTTTAACTTTAGAAGAAAAAGAATGGCAAGTGCCAAATGTTTATGAAGATAAATACAATCAAGTCGTGCCTTATATGGCCGGAGAAATTTTAAAATTTCAATTAAAACATTGATTTTCCACCTTTAAGGTGGAAAATTTAAGCTTTATTTACAAGAGTATCTCTGATATCTATAACAAGATAGATCACAAAGAAGCTTAAAAATAAAGCAATAAAACTGACTATCAGCGACAATAAACCAGCTAGAAATCCAATACTAAACATCATAAAAAGAGAATAAAGCAAAGCTGCAACAAAACTTATTGCTGCAATTGCATCAAGAATCAAGCGTCCAAATTTAATGATTAAATTTTTAATCATTAAAAACTCCTTTGAAATAATGAGTGAAATTGTAATAAATATAAGCTTAATGTTTTTATAAGTTATTTATAATTAAAAGTTTTATTTTAGATTCTATAGTTTCAATAATATCATTTTCAACAAAAGAACTTACAGTTTCTTTAGAAGCTGTGATTTTGTTCATACTTAAATGCCATAAAGCATTTTCTATAGCCTCTTCTTTCGTTCTTTGAACTTTGCGTGTTTCATCAAAAACAATCTTATGAAAAAATATATTTTTTTCTAGCAAATAACTTTCTAAATCTTTTTTATAATAACCTTTGAATTCGGTATTAAAATATTTAAAAATCGGATCTAAAAAATCACTTTTTCTATAATCAGCCCAACCAAGATAAATTTTTATTTTAGCTAGATTTAAGAAATTTGCATAATCTTTTTTATTTTGCAAAGCAGGAGACATGCTTAAAAATGCAAGATCAAATTTAGCATTAGGATTGTTTTGCATCCAAGTTTCAAAGCTCAAATTTTCGCATTTTATATTGTTAAGATTTAGTTTTTTAGCATCTTCTTGTAAAATTTCAAGCATAGTATTTGCACTATCTAGAGCTAAAATTTCTTTAGCCTCTTTAGCTAAGTGTAAAGTCCAAACTCCAGTTCCACATCCTATATCTATAATGCTTTTATTTTGAAAAGAAATCTTTAAATTTTGGAAATATTCAAAAGTTTGCTTTTGTATCGTATTTAAAGTGTTTTGATATCTTGTGTAAGTTTTGGCTTTTTTATCCCATAAATTCATATATTTTCCTTGATAAAATATATAAAATCATAGCATAAATTTTTAAAATTCAAGCCTTTTTTTGGGCTTGAATGACTAATTAAAACCTCTTCTTCTTAACATCTTCTAAGATATTATTAGCTATATCACTTACTGTACTAGAAATAATAGCTGATTCATTAGCAATTT